>NZ_CM001555.1:2053098-2353098 GCF_000275865.1 Methanofollis liminatans DSM 4140
ATCACCCCGCATCGCCGGAAAAAACGCTCCGCTTTCCCATCGGCTTTGCGTCTATACACCTCGTATGATGTATACAAAAAGATAACCCTTTCGGAAAAAGAGCGTGCCCTGAATGTTCACCTCCCGCCGTGCGCACCGTTCACCACCCCCACCACCGCCATCACCCAGTAAAACCCGAACATCACCATCACGTACGGGTTCTCCGTCACCGCCCCGTACGCCACCCAGAACAGATTCCCCACCACCCACGCAAAAAACCCACACGCCCGCACGCCGGAACTCCTCCCGGCCACCAGCACCGCCCCCACCATCCCGAGCACCACCGCCGGCGCCTGGAGGGGATCGAGAGGGATCACGCGATCCCCCTCCCCTCATTCCACGCCCGCACCAGCCGCGCATAACACCCCTCGCAGAGGCGCGTCCGCCCGTCCGCCGACCGGAACACCGCCCGCCCCTCCCCGCATCCCGTGCAGCGCCCGAGGTCCGTGCTCACCCGGGAAAACTCCGTGTGCTCCAGCACGCCCGGCAGGGTCAGCACACCTGCCCGCTCTTTCAGCACCATCCCGACATTCGGCGTTTTTCGGCAGGCGCTGAAAACAGAACCGGCGCCATTCTCACCGGTATCCGGGTTTTCGTCCCCGTTCTGCCGGTTTGAAAAACCACTTTCAGCAGGCCGGGAACCACAGCCCCCCACCCCCGCCTCTTCGCCATCGCCGGTCGCACCCTGTGATCCCTCTTCCTGCTGAAAAGAAGTACCTATGTACGTACCTTGATCATTATACTCCTCAGTACGTTCGGATCCGCCCCCGTCCTGACCCGTTCCCTTCTTTCGGCAGGTGCTGAAAACCTGCTGAAAACTGCTGTCATCATCCGGGTCATCGTCCAGCCATACGCCGGGGCTCGCCGCCCACTCCCGGTAACGCACCCGGTCAAAGAGAAAGTGCAGCTCGTGCCGCTTCACCGAACACTCGCAACCCTCCTCGGTCACCGTCGTGTTGATCACGCTCACCGCCGGGCACTTCTCCAGCAGCCCCGTATAGGTCGTCCCGCGGCTCACATACCCCTGCAGCACCCGGTAGGCCTGCTGATACGAGATCCCGAGCGCCTCCTGCAGCTGCCCGACGGTGAACACGCTGACGCCCATCGCCGCGATCGTCTCCAGGGCCGCCGCCTCGTTCCGGGTCATCTTCGACTCTTGCCCCCCGGCCGTCCCGTTCAGGGCGCCGTAGAGCCGGACCGCTGCGGCGAAATCGTCGGGGGATGCGATCACCCGTCCCTCCTCGTCACACCCCCGCTGCAGGAAGAAGAGGCGGGCACGGCACTTGATCAGGTCGAAGAGCATGCCGGGGTTCCGGCGGTTCTGCGCCGCCGAGAAGTGGATGCGCCGGGCAAACGGGATGCGGACCGGCAGGACCTCTTCCTTGACGGCCTCCCAGATCGCCCGGGCGGTCTGCACCGCTTCGCTCTCCCCGGGGTCAGGCACGGTCGCCTCGGCCCTCTTCATGTGTTCGAGCACCGCCCGGTCCTGCTCTTTCGAGTCATCGATCCAGACGGTGAGCATGCGGTTCATCACCTGGTCGTCGCCCGGGTCCTCGACGCGGGCGAGCCACCAGACGCACCGTTCAGGGATGGCGCAGACGCGGAGCTGCCGGTCGGCGGTGACGGTGCGGTGCTCAATAGGTTCCTTGAAGTTGGTGGTTGCTGACTTCAGGACCTCCTGGAGGTCGTCGGATAACGAGACATCGTCGAAGAGGAGGACGGTGCCGGGCCGGAGGCTGTCGTGGTAGTAGAGCGCCTTGTTGGAGACGGTGCCCTTGAGCCTGAAGATCTCGGGGAGGAGGTTGAGCATGACGTTGCATGCGTGGGTCTTGCCCTTGCCTGAGTTGCCCGAGATGGCGACGTGCAGCCCGTTCGTGTTCTCGACCGCCTGCGAGGCGATGGACAGGATCAGGCACTCGGCGACGGTGCGGTCGCCGACATGCTCCCGGTTGAAGGTGTCCAGGAGGAACCGGAGGGGATCGCCGTGCTGCAGGATCTCCATCGCCCGCTCCCGGTATGCCGGCGCCGGCGCCGGTGCTGCGGGAGGAGGGGGAGGCGGAGGTGGCGAAACCTCCTGCCGCTTCTGCCTCTTTGGTTCGTGCATCGCCCGGAGTTCGGGCCAGCGCTGCACCCCGCCGCCGCAGCTGGCGTGGTGGCACCCGGCATAGACCGCTCCCGAGGAGAACTGGATCGCAAAGGCGCCGTCGTGGTGGGCGCCCGAGAAGGGGCAGTCCTCCAGGACATAGAGGGTGCCGCCCTGCCAGGGCCGGGTGCTCCGCACGGCCAGGGCGTGCTCACGGAGCCAGCGCCCCAGGTCGAAGGGGGAGGAGGCCTTCGCCGGGGCCGGGGCCTCGACCGGGAGGAGGGCGGCGATCTCCCTGAGGAGGTCGGGGGAGACGGTCTCCGCCGTCTCGGGCGCCGAGAGGATCCTCGCCCGCCGGTGCGGGCGTTCGGGCGTGTGGTCGCCCTTGCGCGAGGTGGTGCCGTAGAGTTTCCAGATCCGGGCGGGGTTCGAGTTGGCGGTGTCCACGGTGACGTGCTCATCAGAGAACAAGGCGTCGAGGGTGGTGAGCACCCCTTTGACCAGCCCGCCGTCGTCGGGCGGGAGGTCGATCCGGTAGAGGAGGTGCGCCCCGTTGCCCGAGTCAGCCCGGATCGGGGCGGGGAACCCCCGATCGGAGAGCCAGAGGGCGATCTCGTCGGCTTTCCGCAGGGCGGCGTCATGCTCCGCATCGGTGGACGAGACCCCGCTCGGCCGCACCGGGTCCAGGTCGATGGGCAACCAGCGCCGGCGGAGGATGTCGGTGTCGCTCGTGGTGGGATCGTTCCTGGTCAGCCGCATCTTCACCCGGTTCGCCCGCCGGGCGAGGAGGGCGCCCTTCACCTCATTGAGGGTGACGTAGATCCCCCGGACCTCCGGGTCGGCGTCCAGGGCCGCCGCCGCCTCGGCGCACTTCGCCAGGTCGTCGAAGTAGCCCGAGTGCGTGAAGCGGTCGGCGAGGGCCCGGACCTCCACCACTCCCCCCTCGCAAAACAGGGCGGCGAGGGCCTCCCCGATCATGGGTAGCCCTCCTCGATGAGGGGGAAGAGCGGCGCCGAGACCGCCTCTCCCGTGACCACCCGGCGGAACGAGACGAGCGGCACGATGAAGTGGCCGATCCTGGTGAAGATCTTCACCGCCCGGCCCGTGACGCCCATCGCTGCGTGCCCGACGATCGCCGTCTCGGTGACGATCACACCGTCCGGTCCCTCCTCGGCGACGGTCATCGTCACCGGGGCCGGGTGGCCGCGGAAGAGCAGGGTCCGCAGGTCGTCCTCGGCGATCCGGTAATGCTCACCCCCGACGATCAGGTGGAGGTTGTCCCCGGTGCCGAGGCGCAGGGTGCCGATCTCCTCGTTCATTCCTCCCCCTCCCGGGTGACCACCGCGACGGTGTAGCCGTTCCCGGCCACCTGTCGGACGTGGATCTCCTCGATCTGCCTGCCGAAGAGGCAGATTGCCGCCTCGATCATCTGCGGCACCAGGGAAAGCGGCACCGATACCGGCACCAGAATGTCGCTATGCTTATCTGCCATGCTCTCCGAGTCTGTGATGGCGGCCGGGCGGTTGGTGCGGTAACCATGTTCGTCCTGGCTGCCATCTATGCCCTGCATCTCTTCTCCTCCGCGACGATTTCCCAGATGCCGTGTTCAACCATTCGTTTCCCGATGCCCCGGTAGAACGGCGACCGTTCCTCAAAGGCGTCGATGTCTTCCGGTCTGACTTTTCGTGGTCCGTTTTTCATGGAGGTCTGCCTCCGCAGTGAGGGGGCCGCAACCGGGTGATCGCTGAAACAAATGCTGCCGCCAGGGGCAGGTGGTGGGGGGTGAATGTCGGCCCGGCCGCCCTCGAAAAAGAGATGAAGATTTCGGGGTTATAAACAAAAAGTAGAGGTTTCGAATGTGTTTTTTCAGATTTCACCTTTCCGTTTCTTCTCGTTGATCATCTCCTCGACCATCGCCCTGAGGATCTGCGGGTGGGCGGTGAGATCGGCCTCCATCTCCTCGATGGTGGCGATGCTCTCGCCGGTGAGGGCGCGGTGGCAGGTGGTGCAGTAGCGGGCGGTCGGGGCGTTGATGGTGTGGCACCCGGGACACTCCCGCGGCTCCAGGCTTGTGTCGGCCGCCTCGGCGGCGACGGTGACGCCGTAGTGGCCGAGGATCTCGCGGTCGATGTCCCGGCCGGTGAGATGGGCGTAGGTCCCGAACATATCGGTGCTCAGGTTGCCCCACATCATCAGTTTGATGACCGACTCGTTGACGCCCTGGGTGATGAGGTGGGTGATGCGCGAGTGGCGGAAGAGGTGAGGCGTGACGTGTTTGGTGAGGCCGGCCCGCGCGGCAAGGTTGGTGAGGATCTTGAGGGTGGTGGCGTACTGGAACGGCGTCTTGCGGTTGGTGATGAAGACGAGGGCCCGCCCTTTTGGCTCGAAGGGGAAGTCGTTTCGCCATGCGGCGAGGTAGGGGAGGGACATGACCAGCCTGACGTGCCGGGTTTTGTGGCATTTGGTGTCCTCGACGGTGAGGACGGCGCCGTGTGCGTCGAAGGTGACCCGCTCCCAGGTGAGCCGCCCGATCTCGCCGATCCGGCACCCGGACTCGTAGAGCACGGCGACGAGCGCACGGTCACGGGAGTTTGCGGCGGCTTTGATGAGGGCCCGGATCTCTTCCGGGGTGAGCATGTGCTCGGGGAGTTTGGTGTTCCGGTCCATGTCAGGCGCCTTGATCGCCTTGACCTTCTTGATGGGGACGGTGGAGATCTCGTTCTCGATGAGCCAGAGGTAGAAGCGCTTGAGGAGGATGATGTGGTCGTGCAGGGTGTTCTGCTTGAACGGTTTGCCCCGCTGGTTGGTGCCCCCTTTCAGGCGGTTGATGCCGGCGTAGAGGTCGAGGATGGTGTTGGTGCGGTACGGTCCGAGGAAGCGCCGCCAGTTGACGAGGAGGTAGATGAGTTTGTTGATCCGGACGGTGGTGAGCCCCCGGGAGGCCTGTTGTTCGGTGATGAAGGCCTCGAGGAGGGTGGCGTCGTCGTCGGTGAGACGGCCCTCAGCGAGGGCGCGGTCGATGGAGCGGTGCGCATAGACCTGCTTGACCAGGTGGAAAGCACGGTCTTCCTGGGTTGGTGCGGTAGTTGAACCCATGAAGAGTGGTCAGAAAGGAGGTATTAAAAGATTCGGTTGAAGAATTGAACTTGAATTCTTAACGCCGGGGGGGAGATTTGAACTCCCGAGGTGTCAGACACCAGTAGCTTTCGAGGCTACCGCCTTCCCGGACTAGACTACCCCGGCACTGCGTGGGTAAAAATATCTGTCGGCAGTCCAGATAACCTTTACGATGGAATGCACGCTCCACTTCCCCCGCGAGGGGGTGACGCTCACCTACACCGGCGCCGCCGGCGACACCTGGGAGACGGCCCTCCTCTCCCTCGGAGTGAACCCCGACACCGTCATCGTCTTTGCAAACGGCGTACCGGTTCCGCAGGACGATGAGATAAAAATAGATGAGGCCGAGATAATCTCGACCTGTTCGCGCGGGTAAATGTGGCTGTTCAGGCCATCGGGCCTGCACCCGGACCCTTCTTGACCGTCACAAACATATCGTCGACGCGGATGAGCATGCTCGCCATCTCGGCGGCCGACATGATCGCCTGCTTCTTCACGCGGGCGGGCTCGAAGACGCGCTCCTCCTTCATGTCGATGATCTCGCCGGTGTAGACGTTGAGCCCGGCGTACTTCTGGCCCTGTGCATGGGCCTGCTTGAGGGCGACCACCTTGTCGATCGGGTCGAAGCCCGAGTTCTCTGCAAGGGTCTTTGGAACCTCCTCGAAGACATCGGCGAAGGCCTCAAGGGCGATCTGGATCCGGCCGCCGACGGTCGCCGCATACTCGCGGATCTTAAGCATCATCTCGGTCTCGACCGAGCCGCCGCCGACGACAAAGGTCCGGTCTTCGAGGGCGTCCTGAACGACCCGCCGGGCGTCCTCGACGGCGCGCTCCAGTTCGTCGATCAGGTGCTGGGTCGAGCCGCGCAGCAGGATGGTGACCGCCTTCGGGTTCGTGCACTCGGCAATCTTCACGAGCTCGGCGTCCTCGACCTGCTCGACATATCCAGCCGTGCCGAGCACTTCAGGGGAGAGTTCATGGACCTTGTTCACGATCACACCGCCGACCGCCTTTGCCATGAACTTCATGTCATTCTCCTTGACGTCCTCAACGGCGAAGATGCCGTACTTCGCAAGGTAATACTGGACGGCGTCGGCGATGCCCTTCTGGCAGAACACGACATTGGCGCCGGCGTCCCTGACGGCGTCCGCGAGTTTCTTCAGGCTCTCGCGCTCCTGTTCGCCGAAGGCGGCGAGCTGCTCCGACCCCGAGATCTTGATCTTCGACTTCACCTGGGTCTTGGTGATCTCCAGGGGCTGGGCAAGGAGGGCGACCTTCGCTCCGACAACCTTCCGCGGCATGCCGTCTGAGACCCGCTTCTTGTTGATGACGACGCCCTTTACGAGTTCGGCGTCGTTCATCGTCTCGCCGACCTCCTTGGTGACCATCACGTCGTCCTCGTCGATGACGAGTTTGCCGTCCTTCTCCTCGGCGATGCTCTTCACCGCATCGACGATGATCCCGGCGACCTTCTCCTTCACCGACTCGATCGACTTGCCGGTCATCGAGGTGGAGGCGATCTGGAGGAGGATCTCGCGGTCCTCAGGGGTGACGGTGATGGTGAGGTCTTTGAGGATCTCAAGAGCCTTCTCCATGCCCATGCGGTAGCCGTGGGCGATGACCGTCGGGTGGATCTCCTTGGCAAGCATCACGCCGGCCCGCTCCATCATCGCTCCGCCGAGGATGCAGGCGGTGGTGGTTCCGTCGCCGACCTCGTCGTCCTGGGTCTCGGCGACCTCGACCATCATCTTCGCGCCGGGGTGCTGGACCGAGAGCTCGCGAAGGATCGTCGCGCCGTCGTTGGTGATCGTGACGTCCCCACTTGAGGAAACGAGCATCTTGTCCATGCCGCGGGGGCCGAGGGTCGTCCTGACGGCCGAGGCGATTGCTTTTGCCGCAAGAATATTGGACTGCTGGGCCTCGTGGCCCCGGGTGCGCTCTACATTATCTCTTAATACTACGATTGGCTGTCCAGCAAGCATGGTATAATCCTCCGATATCTCAATAATATGGATTTGAACTTCTATATATGGTATTCGGTGACGATCCGCCGTACCGCTGGCGCCCCGAGATTCAGGCGGTCAATTCGGAAGGGCTTTGTGTGCCGGCGGCTCACGGAAGATCGATGAGGCATATCGCCGGTTTCACCGCCCTTGAGTGGACCATCCTGATCGTCATGGCCGGCCTCCTCTTCACCGTCGCCGGTCACATGACAGGCGGCGGCAAACCTTCTGGACTGGTCTATACGGCACTCGGAGAGACCGGCAGCCTGATCGAGGTAGACGATGTGGTGGGGTATCAGGCCGCCGCCGATCCCGGCGCCCTCGACTCGGCGTCCTTCACGATCCGCCTCTTTCTCGGGGACATGGGCGGCGTGGATATGGATCGGGCGACGGTTACGTTCTCGGACAGAAGCGGCGCCACCGTTCTCCCGCAGGGCACAGCGGGCGACGCCCCGCCGTGCTGGATGATCGCCGACCGGCTGAACAGCCCCCCCTTCCTGATCGCAGACGGAGACGATCGCCTCGAACCGGGCGAGTCATTTGTGATCAGGGTGCTCTTCCCTCACCCCGTGGGAGCGGGCGAGACCTTCACCATCGCCCTCACCCCGCCGGGCGGCCTTCAAGAGAGCATACAGAGGGCAGTCCCCCCGCGGGTGACGCCGGTGACGGTGCTCGGATGACCCTCTTCCCCGTCATCGGCGGCGGCGCCTATCTGCCCGCTGACCGACAGTCACCGTGACGGCGATGAGACGGAAAAAAAGAGAAGATCAGTCGATCCTGGATACGGTATAGAGCGGGAAGACCGGGACACCCTCGACCGCTTTTACTCCCCGCTTGTCGAAGAGCACCCAGATGGCGATCGGTTTAGCCCCATGCGAGCGCAGATACTCGACGACTTCGTGGAGCGTCTTGCCGGTGGTAATCACGTCGTCGACGATGATGCAGGACCGCCCTGCGACCGATGCGAAACTCCCCGAAACCGAACCGACCTTTTTCTGAGCCGGGCTGTGCTTTGCCGGGTGATAGATGGCAAGGCGCGTCCCGGTCCCCCGGGCGATGAGGGTCGCCACCGGGACACCGGAGAGCGATATGCCGACGACCGTATCAAAGTCCGCCTCACCTGATCTGAGGGGAATCTGCCCTTCCTCGACGGCGATCTCGTAGCGGCGTATCATCATCTCGGTCGTCAGGTCGAGCATCCGGGCGTCGGCGCTCGTCGCCGTCCAGTCGATGTGCACGTCCTTGGGCGCCTCCTCCCCCCGCTGCTGGGTCAACAGCCAGGTCACCGTCTCCATCGAGAGGGAGAGTTCATCACCGATCTGTTCGGGGCTATGGCCGTCCGAGAGGAGGATCTGCGCCTTATTGATCAGTTCGTCGAGGGAAGTCATACAGAGTGGTCTGTTGGGAGATATATAAGGGTTTGCGGGGAGGCGGATTGCGCCTTGTTCCCTGATTCCCGGGCCCTTCTCACCGCCGCGTCCGCCTGATCGCCGCACCGCAGACCATGCACTCGCCCTCATGATCCGCGTAGCGCCCGCAGCCTGAGCAGCGGTACTTCCACCGCACCCGCACCGCCCGGCGCTGCTGGAGAGGCTCGGTCCCGACGCCGAGAACGATCGCCGCGTTCTGAAGGGCGAAATCGTCGGTGTAGATGACGCCCCCGATATCGAGGGCGAGGGCGAGCACCGAGAGATCGGTCGGTGAAAGCACCCCGATGTCGCGGCTCTTCTCCGCCGCACGTCTGGCCCGTTCCAGGGCCCCGGCCGACGCTCCCGAAACGGTGAGTCCGGTTGCAAGCAGCGCCTCGTACCGGCACTTCGCCCTGAGATCGACGAGCTCGGCAACGACTTCAGGGGTCGTGAAGAGAGCCCCCTCCACCGGCCGCTCCACAAAGAACGCCGTGGCGTCCAGCACCGCCTTCATGCCGAGAACACCGCCGGGGAGGTGCCTGAGACGGCGATCTCGTAGCCGAATGTTGAGAGCAGGGAGCAGGCGGTCAGGGCATGGCTTGAGGCGGTCGGGGCCGTGTACCTCCCGCCGCTCAGGGCGAGGTAGACGAGGAGCTGGTCGGCAAGGTGCTCGTCGACCGCGCCCGGCGCCGCACAGGCGGCAAGAAGCCCTTCGGCCGCAGCCCGCCCGACACGTTCGGCAGGCAGCCCCAGCCGCCCGAGGGCCGACGCCCCCTTCGCCCCGGCCCATGCAGTCACCGACGTTCCCGTGCTCCTCCCGGTCCGGCGGTCGATCGTCACCGGAAAATCCGGGAGCACGGCGGACGCCGCGGACGCCTGCCGGTCCGCCACATGGTCAGGCAGGTTCTGGGTGCAGGAGACGATCCCCTGCTCATTCGGGAGGCGGGCCGGATCGATCGGAGCGAGTGCAGATGGCCCGGCCGTCACATGCACCACGCCACCGCCGGCCGGATAATAGCCGCGGGCCCGCACCTCCACCCGGACCTCAGCCCCGTGGGCCCTGAGCAGGGGGAGAAATACCTGCATAAAATAGTCGATCGTCGGGCTCTTCTCGACCTCGGTCCCGCCGGTGAGCGTGATCGACCCGCCGTGCACCAGCGCCACCGGGAGCCATGCCTGCAGCACCAGGGGGATGCTGCCGGCCGTGCCGATATCGAGGGCGATCGTCGTGCGCCTGATCTCCCCGGGCTCGAATACAAGGGTGTCGCTGCCGGCCGAGCACCCTTCAAGCGCCGCACCGCAGGCGAGGGCGACCGCCCGCACCGCCGTGCAGTGCTGGGCCGCGAGGCCGGGTTTCGGCCGTCCCGCCCGGATCTTTCTGATCCGCACCGGCGTTTCCGTCAGCGCCGAGAGGGCGACGGCGGTCCGCACTACCTGCCCTCCCCCTTCCCCGAAGGATCCGTCGATCTCTAACATTTCTTCAGCGCTTCGGCGATGCGGTTTGCCGCCGTGAACGCCGAGCACGCCCGCTCGATCGTGTCCGAGCAGACGAGGCTCTTCACCCCGGCCGCCCGCAGACGGACATAAGCCCCGCCAGTGAAGACCCCGTGGACGCAGGCGGCGTGCACGGCATACGCCCCCTGATCGTAGAGCATCTTCGTCGCCGTGGCGAGCGTCCCTCCGGTCGAGATGATGTCGTCGACGATGACAACCTCTCTCCCCTTCACGTCGAAGGTCTTCGGCTCCATCCGCACCTCTTCCCCGGATAGCCGGGTCTTTTTCAGGTAATCGGCCTGCCATCCGCCCTCAGAAGCGATCTCCATCGCGAAATCCGCCGCACCGCTGTCAGGGGCAAGGATCAGGGGATCGGCAAAACCCCGCCCTTTGATGTACTCCCCGACATCGGCAGCAAGAGAGAGATCATGTGCCGCCGCATCGAAGTACCGGGCGATCTCCTTCTCATGGATGTTGACCGTGATCACATCGCTTACCCCGCGGGAGAGGGCCCGTGCCGCAACACGGGCGCTCACCGGTTCCCCGTCCCTGAACTTCTTATCCTGCCGTGCATATCCCATGTACGGGATAACAAGCGTATTCGTCGTCGCCTCGCAGGCATCGATAAGGAGCATCAGCTGGATAAAGGCGTCATTATCGGTGACGCTCCCGACGATCACGGTCTCGTCATCCAGCGGGCCGGCCACCTGCAGGTAGAGTTCACCGTCAGGAAACTGAGAGAAGCGGGTCTCGACCGCCTGCACCCCGAGGTGGTCGGCGATCCGAACGGCGAGAATCTGTGATTTTTCTGTGCATACGACCTTCATTTCTGGTCTTTCCTCCAGCTGAAACTACTTAAACTATCATGAAAATAGTATATAAAGTATCATTGCTTAACGAGGTTGCACCAATAATGGAAGAGAGTGTTTCTGAAATCCTTGAGATGAGATCCGAGGAAGACGTCCTCCAGGGCTATGATGTCTCGAGTTCCTCCGAGATCACCGTGCCCCCCAGACTGATCGATCAGGTGATCGGTCAGGAGAACGCCGTGGAGGTGATAAAGAAGGCCGCCACCCAGCGCCGACATGTGATGATGATCGGCAACCCCGGTACAGGCAAGTCGATGCTGGCGAAAGCGATGGCCGAACTCCTCCCCAAAGAGGAACTCAAGGACATCCTTGTCTACCCGAACCTCGATGACTCGAACAACCCGATCATCAGGACGGTGGCTTCGGGGAGGGGCAAGCAGATCGTTGCCGCCCACAAAGCCGAGGCAGGGAAACGCAAACAGATGCGCAACACCCTGATAATGCTCCTCATATTCGGCATCATCGGCTACGCCCTCATATCGGGCCAGTGGCTGATGGGCATCATCGCCGCCGCCTTCATCTTCATGGCCCTCCAGTACTCGAGGCCGCGTGAAGAGGCGATGATCCCCAAACTCCTCGTCTCCAGCGAGCCCAACGCCGTCGCCCCCTTCATCGACGGCACCGGGTCGCACGCCGGGGCCCTTCTCGGCGACGTGCGCCACGACCCCTTCCAGTCAGGCGGGCTCGAGACCCCGGCCCACGACCGGGTCGAGGCCGGCGCCATCCACCGCTCGAACGGCGGCGTGCTCTTCATCGACGAGATCAACACCTTAACCCCGCACTCCCAGCAGAACCTGCTCACGGCCCTGCAGGAAGGGGAGTTCCCGATCACCGGCCAGTCAGAGCGGTCGAGCGGGGCGATGGTCAGGACAGAACCGGTCCCCTGCCGCTTCATCATGGTTGCGGCCGGCAACCTGGACGCCGTGCAGGGGATGCACCCGGCGTTGCGCTCCCGTATCAGGGGCTACGGCTACGAGGTGTATATGCAGGACACGATGCTCGACACCCCTGAGAACCGCGTGAAGTTTGTCAGGTTTATTGCGCAGGAGGTGAAGAACGACGGGAAGATCCCGCACTTCGACCGGAGCGCGATCGAAGAGGTGATCAGGGAAGGGCAGCGCCGGTCCAACCGGAAGGGGCACCTGACCCTGAAACTCCGTGACATGGGCGGGCTGATCCGGGTCGCCGGCGATATCGCCCGCCAGGAAGGCGCCGACATGACGACCGCCGAGCATGTGCTCAAGGCGAAGCAGTCTGCCCGCTCGATCGAGCAGCAGATCTCAGACGAGTACATCACGCGGATCCGGGACTACGACCTCTCCGTCGTTACCGGCACGCAGATCGGGCGGGTGAACGGCCTTGCCGTGATGGGCAGCGACTCGGGTTCGATCCTGCCGATCGTCGCCGAGGTCACCCCGTCGCAGGGGGCGAACGGGACGGTGATCGCCACCGGCCTGTTAAAGGAGATCGCAAAGGAATCGATCCAGAACGTCTCGGCGATCCTGAAGAAGTTCACCGGCCGGGACATCAGGAACATGGACGTGCACGTCCAGTTCATCGGCACCTACAGCGGCGTCGAGGGTGACTCGGCATCCATATCGGTGGCGACCGCCGTCATCTCGGCGATCGAGGGCATCCCGGTGAAGCAGGACGTGGCGATGACCGGCTCCCTCTCTGTCCGCGGCGACGTCCTGCCCATCGGCGGCGTCACCTACAAGATCGAGGCGGCCGCCAAGGCCGGGATCAAGACCGTGATCATCCCGAAGGCGAACTTCGGGGACGTGTTGATCGAGGACCGGTACCGCACGATGGTGGAGATCATCCCGGTGGAGCATATCGAGGAGGTGCTCGAAGTGGCGCTCGTCCCGCAGAACCGTGAGGTCTTCCTGAACAAACTGAAAAAACTTGCCGCGGAACCGGCGAAGGTCTTTGAGTCCTCCACCGGTGCCGCCGGCAGCCATTCGGCGGCATAAACCATGCATAATCTCCGCTATTACGATATTCGCCACGTCCGCGGCTCCTCGACCCATATCGACATCGACAACGGTGTGGTCGAGTCGGCGGGCACCAGTTTTTTCGACCATGCGGTCGTCAGGGTGCTCGGGGAGAAGGGGTGGGGAATCCTCACCCTCGAAAACCTCGATCCCGACGGTCCGGTTGAGGCGCTGATCAGGGAGGCGCTCGACCTTGCCCGGATCACCGAGGACCCGGTGGACCTCGCCGACGCTCCGCGCCAGATCCTGCCGGTGCCGGCGGTGGGCGAGGACCCCCGCGATGTCTCGCTCGAAGAGAAAACGCACCTTCTGGCCGGGATCGAGGGGACCGCCCGCATCCCCGGCATCGTGAACACGCGGGCCAGGTATAGCGAGACGATCGAAGAGGTCAGGTTCCTCGACTCGTCGGGTGTGGAGTTCTCCTACGAGATTCCCAGATGCGGATTCTCGGTGATGGCCGTTGCGGCCAGGAAGGGAGAGATGCAGATGGGACGCGAGAGCCTGCACACCATCCGCGGCCTCAACCTCCGCCACCGCGAAGAGATGGGCGTGAAAGCGGCAAATACCGCCGTCGCCCTCCTCGATGCGAGGGCGGCGAAAGGGGGACGGATGCGGGCGGTGCTCGACCCTGAACTCGCGGGTGTCTTTGCTCACGAGGCGATCGGCCATGCGAGCGAGGGCGACCTCGTCAGAGAAGGCAACTCCGTCCTCGCCGGCAGGACCGGCGAGGTGATCGGCAGCCCGACCATCACGATCGTCGACGATCCCACCCTCCCTGAGTTCGGGTTCGAACCGGTGGACGCCGAGGGCGTCTCAGTCGGCCGGACCGAACTGATCAGAAACGGACGGGTGAACGCCTACATGCACTCGCGCCAGACGCTGGCGGCGGTGGGAAACGGCCGCGCCGGCCATGCCCGCGCCAGTGCCGGCGATCCCCCGCTCGTGCGGATGAGCAACACCTTCATCGAGGAAGGTGACGCCGCCTACGACGAGATCATCGCCGAGTGCCGGAGCGGCATCCTGCTGAAGGGCTCACGCGGAGGGCAGGTCGATCCCGGCCGCGGCGTCTTCCAGTTCAACGCCGAGTACGGGTATATCATCGAGGACGGTGCCCTCGGGGCGATGGTGCGGGACGTCTCCCTCTCAGGCGAGATCCTGGGCACGCTCCATGCGATCGCTCTGGTCGGCAACGACCGGGCGATGCACCAGGGGTATTGCGGCAAAGGCGGGCAGAGCGTCCCGGTGAGCGACGGGTCTCCCCATATTCTCCTCGAAGATGCGGTGGTGGGTGGCAGTGGAACTGATTGAAGAGATCCTCCGCACCGGCGGAGAGATGGTGGACGAGATCGAGGTCTATGTCTCAGAGGCGGAATCGGTCTCTGCAGAGCTGAAACGCACCCTCATCGAGAATGCCGGGGGTGCAAAAGGGTTCGGCATCGGCATCCGCGTCATCGAGAGCGGGCGCATCGGCGTCTCCAGCACCGGCAGCCCGAAAGACTGGCGGGCCTGCCTGGAGGCGGCGATCGCCAGTGCACGCCTCGCCCACCCGCAGGAGTGGGGAGGACTCCCTGCCCCTGCATCCCTGCCGGACGCCCCGCCGATCTTCGACCCCTCGCTCAGCCTCGACCCTGACTGGACGAGATCCACCCTCGAAGAGATGCTCCGCGGGGCTGAAGTCCACGACGCAGACGTGACCGGTGGTTCGGCCTCGCTCTCCCGGTCGAAGGTGACGATCGCCAACTCTTCGGGCGTCGTCTACGAACAGGAGCGCACCAGCGCCGGGTGTTCCCTGGAATGCATCAACGAGCAGTCCACCGGTTTCGAGTTCGACGTCTCTCCCTTTGTCGGGATCGATCCCTGCCACACCGGCGAACAGGCGGCATTTTTTGCCGAGCACGGCGTTGACGGCGATGAGATCGAGACCGGGGACTACGACCTCGTCCTCTCGCCGGTCGCCCTCTCCCAGTTCCTCGGCCACGTCCTCGAACCCGCCCTCTCGGGCAGGAACGTGCATGCAGGCCGGTCCTGGCTTGCCGGGAAGGTAGGTGAGGAGTGCATCGGCGAAAACCTCTCGATCTATGACGATCCCTCCCGGTGCGGCCTTTCCAGCACCCGTTTCGACGCCGAAGGCGTGCCTGCAAGACGGATCGTCTTCTTCGAGAACGGCGTTTTGCAGGGCTATGCCTACGACCTGCGCACCGCCTACCGCTACGGACAGGAGAGCACCGGATCAGCGGTCCGCAGCGGGCCCGGCGGCGCTCCTGCGATCGGCGTCCACACCCTGGTCATCGACGGGGCGCGGGACACCGTCGACGACGAGCCTGCCGTCTATGTCCACGACATCGTCGGGGCGCACACGGCCAACCCCCTCACCGGCGACTTCTCGGTCGAACTCTCCAACCCTTCATGGGTCGAAGACGGGGCGTTCACCCTTCCGGTGCGGAGCGCCATGCTGGCCGGCAACGTCTTCGAACTCCTCGGTGCGGTCGCCGCCATCGGAAAAGAGGAACGCCTCGTCGGCGGCGCCGTGCTTCCGGCGGTAAGATTAAATAAGCAGCATATCATTGGTAAATAGGATGATAGAGACCATTATCGCCATCGCACTCGTGATCGTGGCTGTCGGGGTTCTGTATTATTTTTTCAAGCAGGCGACGACCCTGATCATCAACGCCGTGGTCGGGCTGATCCTCCTCTTCCTGATCAACTACTTCCAGGTGACCGGCATGATCGGCGGGACCGAGATCCCGATAAACTGGGCGACCGTCCTCATCTGCGCCCTCGGCGGTGTTATCGGCGTGGTGCTGCTCGTCCTGCTCAACCTTGCCGGGATCACCATCTGACTTTTTTCAAAAGACGTTCGCCTCTGAATAGACCTGCACCCGGTCTTTGAGGATCTCGTAGGGCTTGATCTCGCGCGAGTGGTTCGATCCCCGCATCTTCACCACCTCGACCGCCGGGTGGACCTCTGAGAGGTCTGAGGGGCGGATATAGCGGAGAAGGATGACGGTGTCGACCATGTACTCGATGAGGGAGTACTTGCTCGCATACGGGTTGTTCTGGAGGGTCTCCGAGGTGAGGATGAGCGTGCAGTCCTCGTCCCGCATCCTCTCGATGAACCTGAAGAGTTCCTGCCGCCGGGTCGATTCGTCGGTGAAAATGCCTTCGAAGAGCGAGATCGGATCGATCACCACCCTTCTTGCCCCGACGCTCCGGATCAGCTGCGGCAGTTCGTCCTTGATCTGGTTGACGGCGACGGTGAAATCGGTCGGATCGAGTTTTATTACAAACAGGGACTTGTCCAGATAGGTGTCGAGGTCCCATCCCCTCCGCAGGATATCCCGGTGGATCATCTCGGTCCGTTCGTCGAGCGAGATGAAGATCGCCTTCTCACCCTGTTTTAACCCTTCATAAATGAACTGGAGGGCAAACGTCGTCTTGCCGGTGCCGTAGGTCCCCACGATTGAGCAGATGGACCCTTCAAAAATCCCGCCGCTCAGCATGGAGTCGAGCCCCTCGATCCCGAACTGCACTCTCTGTTCGTCGTCCCCGTTCATATGACCACCCTGATATTGGATACCTCAAACCCGCCCCCGGCGGTGATGCGCACGCCGAACTTCACCAGATCCTGCTCCTCGAGGTGGGGCATCACCCCCCTGAACTTCCTGAAGTACATCGTCCTCTGCCGCCGCATCGCCTGCGTCTCCTCCCACTGAAAGAGGGTGACGGCGTCGGCGATGTCCTGGATCTCGATCTCCTTCGCTGTTGGAAGGACACCGCGCGTCAGGGGTAGGTAGATCACCGACCCCCACCGTTTTGTCACCCGCTGCAGGCCGCGAAGAAAACCGGTGAACGCTTTCCACTCCTGCGGCGTGTCGGCCTGTGCGGCAAGGTCGGTGAGCGAATCGAGATAAATGACGCTGCCCGGCGCCGCATCCGAGAGGATCGTCGAGAGTTCTCCGAGGATGTTTTCCCGTGAGGAGCGGCTTTGCATCCGGGTGAGGATGTTGCTCCCCCCATACCAATCGACCGGAACGACGCTGGCGTCAAAATAACGTTCGGAAAGATCGCTGAACCTGACCCCCTCCTCCATGGCGGCGTAGAGATCCGGGCTCACCGAACTCACCGCCTCCCTGAGGATATCGTCCCGTATGCGGGTGACCGTGATGTACAGGATCTCGCCGGCAGGAGCTGCTTCATCGCCTCGCTCTTTTTTCTCCTTTGATAGGAATATTGCTGATGACCTGATGAAGTCGCTGTTCCCTGCCCCGATATCCCCGAGAAGGAGTATCATCGACCCCGGCGGGACGCCGCCGTCCAGCACCGGGTCAAGGGAGGCGATCCCGGTTGGAACCCTCAGATCTGCTCTGTCCCTCATCTTCTCCCTGAAACTAATCGACACACTTCTATAAAATGGTTGTAGATTCTTTGTTCAATAAAAATAAAGATAAATACTGGATCCGTTCAATCCTTCATAATCTGGAGTTCGCACATGAATCTGCCGTTTCCCTGGAAACACCCGGACCAATCAGAGATCTTCACCGATTACGACCCGGAAACCGAGCCGGCCCTGGTTGAGGCGGCGATCCCTGAGGCTTTTGATCTCGTTGAGAGTTACTGGGTGGATAAAGGGCGATCGCTTGTCTGTATCCTCCTCAACCGGCATATCGGCCAGAACGAGTATCACCTGATGGAGCCCGCCCTCTCCCCGTTTGAGTACGAACTCCTGGAACGCCTCCACGAAGACCTGCGCGACACGCTGATCCTCTCGGACGACGAGATGATCCGTGAGCGCAAACGGGTGCTCATCGAGCGGATGAACGGTCTGATAAGGGAATACGGGGTCCAGATCGATCCCATCTCCCGCAGGAAGATCGAGTATTACATTTTGAGAAATTTCATCGGCTGGTCCCGCCTGGAGGGGCTGATGAAAGACCCCGATATCGAGGATATCTCCTGCGACGGCACCAACATTCCCCTCTTCCTGTACCACCGGCGGTTCAAGAACATCAGGACAAACCTCTCCTTCTCCGAGGTCGAGTTGAACTCTCTCGGCATCTCCCTTGCCCAGCGTTCGGGGAAACACGTCTCGATCGGAACGCCGGTGGTGGACGCCACTCTTCCGGACGGTTCAAGGCTCCAGCTCACCTTCGGCAAGGAGGTCTCGACGCGCGGCACCTCGTTTACGATCAGGAAGTTCCGGGCCGAACCCTTCACCCCGGTCGAACTCCTCGACCTGGGCACCTTCTCCCCCGAGGAACTGGCCTATTTCTGGATGTCGATCGAGAACAACAAGAGCCTGCTCTTTATCGGCGGCACGGCCTCGGGCAAGACCTCCTCGCTCAACGCCGTCTCGCTGTTTATCCCGCCCCTGGCAAAGGTCGTCTCCATCGAGGACACCCGCGAGATCACCCTCTTCCACGAGAACTGGATCGCCTCGGTGACGCGGGACACGATTGCAGGGGAGGCGTCGACCTCGATTTCGATGTTCGATCTCCTGAAGGCGGCGATGCGGCAGCGGCCCGAGTTCATTCTGGTCGGCGAGGTGCGCGGCGCCGAGGCCCAGACGCTCTTCCAGGCGATGAACACCGGGCACACCACCTTCTCCACGATGCATGCAGGCGGTGTCGACGCCGCCATCCACCGCCTGGAGAACGAACCCCTCAACGTCCCGAGGAACATGGTGCAGGCCCTGGACGTCGTCAGCGTGCAGGCGCTCATTTACCGCGGCACCGAGCGGGTCAGGCGCTGCCAGGAGGTCGTGGAGATCGCCGGCATCGACCCGGGCAGCGGGAACCTCCGGGTGAACACCGTCTTCACCTACGACGCCATCCACGACGTGATGCGCTACTCGGGCAGGTCGCTCGTCTACGGCAGGATCATGGAGATGCGGGGCTGGACCCAGGCGAGGCTTGAAGAGGAGATCAACGAGCGGATCCACATCCTCAGGGCGATGCAGGAGCAGAAGATCACCGATTATCGGAAGGTCTCTCATATCTTCCACCTCTATGCGATCAACCGGAACACCGTGATGGAGAGCATCGACACCCTTTCAAGGCTGTTTTCATGAGCGACGAGAGCAGGCCCGGTCTCTTCAGACGTTTTGTCGAGGCGGTCGTACGCCGGGACCCGGTAAAATACAACAACCTCAGGCAGGACCTGATCTCGGCGCGGCTCGGCATGACGGTCGAGGGATATGTGGGCCGCTCAGTCCAGTTTGCCCTCCTGGCAGGCATGTTCTTCGGCCTCCTCGTCTATTTCATCTCGGGCTTTGTACACCTGCCGGCAGGCAGCATTCAGATCGTCAACATCCTCCACCTGCCGATGCCTCTTCTCGAAAAAGGCTCGTCGTCCTGGTATCTGATCCGGATCTTTGCCTTTATGGCGGCTGCAGCCATTGCCGGGGCGGCGTCCTACGCCCTTGCCCTCAGGTACCCGGCGCTGGAACGGGGAAACCGGGAGACGAAGATCAACCTCTCCCTCCACAACACCGTCTCATACATCTATGCAATGCGGAGGGGGGGCGCCGAAATCATCGATATCTTCCGGTCTCTCTCGGAAAACGCCGGAATTTACGGCGAGAGCGCCATCGAGTTTCGGCAGGTGGTGCGCGACGCCGATTATTTCGGCATGGACGTGGTATCGGCGATCCGTCACCTCTCCGAGACGACCCCATCAAAAAAACTCAAAGAGTTCCTTGAAGACCTCCTCTCGGTCATCGAGAGCGGGGGAAACCTTTCGGCGTTTCTCTCGACCCGCGTCCGGATATACCAGGAAGAGGCGCGCTTTGAGCAGAAACAGTTCATCAGCACCCTGGAGTTTGTCGGAGAGGCCTATGTCACCGCTTTTGTCGCCGGCCCGCTCTTCCTCGTGATCGTGATGGTAGTGATGGGGCTGCTCGGCGGATCGGCGATCACCCAGCTCTCGGTCGTCGCCTATGCCCTGCTCCCGATCGGCTCCCTGATCATGATCCTTTTCATCGACCTGATCTCGGTGAAGGAAGAGGGCGCCGAGCGCTACACGAAGATGAAGGTGCTCGAAGCCTTCGGAGAGGTCAGGGTGGTCGATGTCGACGGAGAGGAAACCCTGTTCAAGCAGCTCGCCCATTACGACCGCATCCGGGGGATCAGGGCGTTCATCAGAGCACCGTTGCGCGGCTTCGTCGTGGACGCGCGGCGGACCTTCCTCATCACGGTGCCGGCGGCACTCCTCTACCTGCTGGCAATCTTCCTGAACCTCCCTCCCTCTCTCCCCTTCGAGGCTGCCGTCTCTGCCGTCGACGACCATGTCGTCATTGCGGCCCTTCTGGTCATGATCTGCTACGCTGTCTTCTTCGAGGTCTGGCGGCGCGAGATCAAGGGGATGGAGGGAGCGGTCCCCGAGTTTCTGGCCAGGATGGCCGGCATCAACCAGGTCGGCCTCACCCTTGCACAGGCGATAGAGATCCTGGTGCGGACAAACCTCGGCGTTCTTTCCTACGAGATAAAGCGAATCAGCAAGGACATCGCATGGGGGGCAAATGTCCAGGACGCCCTCGTCCGTTTCGAGCACAGGGTGCGCACCCCGGTGGTCTCCCGCTCGGTCACCCTGATCACGACCGCCACCAGGATGAGCGGCAACATCTCCGAGATCCTGACAATCGCCTCAAAAGATGCCCAGATGTCCCAGGTGCTCAGGCAGGAGAGAAACGCGGCGATGCTCCTCTATCTTGCGGTCATCTACATCGCCTTCTTCGTCTTCATCTTCGTCGTCGTGGTCATCTCGGCCCAGTTCCTCCCGCTGCTCGAGGATGTCGGCGCCCAGGCAAGCCAGATCGGTGGAACCTTCGGCGATATCGGGAGTGGGTCGCTCCTCTCGATCAAGAGGCTCCTCTATCATATCTGCCTGATACAGGCCTTTTTCTCCGGCCTTGTCGCAGGGAAGATGGGTGAAGGCTCGGTGCGGGCCGGGGTGAAGCACGCCGCAATCATGCTCTTCATCGGACTGGCGGCGTTCAACCTGCTGGTGTAACCGATTCCTCTCTTTTTTCAGGCCGGAATATCCCGGCTCCAGAACCAAATGCTTATATTCCATCGTTGCCGTAGTTCCTCGTATGTGCTCCACTGGCGGTGGCCCCGATGTTGAGATCAACGAGAAAGTGAAGGAAGGAGAAGGAAAACGCTACCGGTGCGGTGAGTGCGGCTATACGTTCTCGTCCCTGAGCCGGCACCCGATCTGCCCCTCCTGTCAATCCGAGGACGTCGAACAGATATGATCCTGGAGCCCGGTGCCGGCGATCTCTTCCTGATACAGGGTTCCTCCTCTTTTCTTCTCGGCGGTGTCGTGCGCGAACGGTTCGCCCTTCCGGTGAACGCTGTCGATGACGTCTACTTCGAGCCGGTCCGTCCGGGCGATCTCGTCTGTGTCTCAGCCCCGGAGGGCGGGTCTCTGCGGGCGGCGACAATGCTCCTTCTTCTCGTCCGGGACCATCACTTCCCGGTCTTCGCCCTCCCGAAAGGCCATCCGGGATCGACATGGGTGCCGATGGTCATCTCGACCGCCCCGTCGATCACCCTCTCCTGCGGGATCGTCAGGGGCACGCACCCTGACCAGCACCTCCTCTGTTCTTCAGCTGAACTTGCCGGCATCGTCCTGCGAGGCGGCGTGGACGCTGTCACGGTCGAGGGCCTTCCTGCGGGGTTCACGATCTCGTATATATGTGTTGACCGGGCGCTCGCCGCAGAATAACAACAAATATAAAGGTAATTTTCATCAAATATTGTAAGCCGTGAGAGGAGGGTTGGATGAAGAGTGAGGTTTTAAAAAGCATCAAGCAGGCAGAAGAAGAGTACATGTCAATGGTCAGCACCGCAAAGTCTGAACAGAAGCAGAAGATTGCGGATGCCAGGGTGGAGGCCGAACACATCGTTGAGAAGGCCACCGCCGATGCAGAGGCCCACAAAAAGCAGCGACTCGCAGACGCCGCGTCCGAGGCCGCCAAAAAGCGCGCCAATATCCTGAAGGACGGCGAAGTGCGGGCGACAAAACTCAGAGCTGACAGCCTTGCAAATCTTGACAGGGCAGTCGATCTGCTCGTCTCGCGTTTCAAGGAGCAGCTGCATGTTTCAGCCTGAACGGATGAGCCGTATCCTGGTTGCAGGGTCCAAGGACCAGATGGATACGATTGTCCGTGAGCTGTATCACCAGAACGCTTTTCACATCGAAGATTTTGTCGAGAAGGAAGACGAGGCCTACGAAGGGTTCAGGATCGGCATGCCTCTTGCGGGCGCAAGCGAAGCGTCCACAGAGCTGATCAAGATCCGTTCGATGGAGTCGATGTTCGGGATCTCCCCTGACACCGTCACCACCGCAAGGTCGCATTCGTCCCCTGAACTCCGGGCCGGAATCGACCAGAAGCTCGCCGTACTCGTCAGAGACGTCGAGGAAAGCACTGCACAACGGTCAAAATTAGAGGCGCAGGCGAAGGCGCTCGAAGCCAGGGCAACCGCTCTCGAACCCTTTGCCGCCGTCCCCCTCGACATGGACCTTTACCACGGCTATGAGGGCATCACCGTTTTTGCAGGCTATGTCGGGTCCGACGTCGAGATCCCTGCCCCCCATGAGAAGCACTATGTGCCGGGTGGAAAGGGCAGACAGAACTTCCTTGTGGTCTTTGTCCCTGCAAGCGATGCAGAGGCTGCGAACAGCGCCCTGCTTGAAGCACGGTTCCAGGCGGCCCCCATCCCCGAAGGGAGCGGACCGGTGAACGATCTGATCTATGATACCCGGGGCAAAATTGCCCAGATCAACGAGAAGATCGCAAAAATCGAACGGAACCTTGAAGAAAAGAAGTCTGAATACAGCGAACTCCTTGTTGCTTACGACGAGTATTTCACGGCCGTTGTGGAGCAGGCCGAGGCCCCGCTCCGGTTTGCAACGACGGAGGACGCTTTTGTGGCAGAAGGCTGGGTCCCGACGGAGCGGGTCGAGGCGATCATCGCAGCGCTCACCCATGCGACCGCCGGCAAGGTCTATGTCACCAGGCTCGATATCGGCGACGACCCGAAGGAGGTTCCGGTTGAATACAAAAACCCGAACTTCTCGCGCCCGACCGAGCTCTTTATGGACATTTACTCGCGTCCGCGCTACGATGAATTTGACCCGACGCTGCTCGTCTCGATCGTATTCCCGATCTTCTTCGGGTTGATTCTGGGCGATGTCGGCTACGGTCTCGTGCTGCTTGTGGCCTCGTTTGCCCTGAGAAAATTCCTCTCGGGCGAGGCGGGGAACCGGCTCCTCGACGTGCTGCGCAATGCAAGCATCATGAGCATCATCTTCGGCGTATTGTTCAGCGAATTCTTCGGCATGGGACTCCCGTGGGAGTCGATCATCTACACCAGACACTTAAACATCGGCGGGCATGCCGTCCACCACCCGATGGTGGCCGAACTGCTGATCGTCTCGGTCTGGATCGGCCTGCTGCACATCACGCTCGGGCGCCTGATTCACGTCAGAAACATCAGCCGTGCCATGCACAAAAGCCACCACGCCACCAAGGAGATCCTTGCCCAGCTCGGCTGGCTCTCCACAATGTGGGGCATTGTCATCGTGATCTGGTCGATGTTCGCCATCCCCCTGATGATCGACCTGACCGGATTTGCTCCGGTGGCAATGGGCCTGAACGCGGCCAGTATTGTCGGCGTCGTCCTCGGGCTGATCGGCATCGTCTTTATCGGCATGGAATCTCCGCTTGAACTGGTCGAGATCCCGACGATTATCAGTCACGTACTCTCGTACACCCGTCTTGTCGCCGTCGGCCTTTCGTCAGTCGCCATCGCGATGGTCACAAACTTCATCGCCCTGGACTTGATCATCGGCCCGCAGTTAGAATCGCTCTCTGCGGTCGGGGTGTTCATCGTCCTGCTGGGCCTTGTCGTCCTGGTGATCGGCCATGTGCTGAACACGGCACTGGGCATCCTGGGCGGCGGCCTGCACTCAATCAGGTTACACTATGTTGAGTTCTTCACCAAGTTTTACAATGGTGGAGGAAAGAAGTACAATCCATTTGGAATGATCAGGAAATTTACGGAGGATTAAATTATGGCAGATCCAGTAGTTGCAGAAATGACTCTTGAAATGGTTCAGGCATCGCAGTTCGGACTTAAGGCAGTTGGCGCAGGTCTGGCTGTCGGTCTTACCGGTATCGGCAGCGGTATTGCCGAAATGGGTATCGGCGCCGCTGCAGTGGGTGCGACCGCAGAGAACAAGGACATGTTCGGTCTTGCACTGCTCTTCACCGTTATTCCAGAAACAATCGTCATCTTTGGTCTTGTGGTCGCTCTGCTGGCGCTCTTCTAAGCACGGAGTAGACGATGGGACTGGAAGCTGTCGTTGGAGATATCAAGGAAAAGGGCAAAAGAGAGGTCGCCGCCGTTCAGGCGGAGACCCGGGCAGAGGTGACGCGCATCCTTACGGAGGCGCAGGAGCGTGCAGCAGGGATCAAGCAGCAGGCCAGCGAGGAGGTGGAGCGGGACGTCCAGCGGATCATCAACCAGGAGGTCTCGGCCGCCAACCTTTCGGTCAAACGCGAGATGCTCAATGCTGAGAAGGACACGCTCGGACGGGTCCACGACACCGTCGTCACCAGGATCGCCGGTATGCCTGCCACCTTCCATGAGATGGCCCTTCGCGCTCTCCTTCCGGAGGCGGCTGCAGCCGTCGGGGGTGGCGTGGTATATTGCAACGCCCGTGATATCCCCACCGTAAAGAAGATCCTTGCCGAGAGCAAGGAGCTGGCAGCGTTCTCGATCGGCGAGCCCATATCAGTTGAGGGCGGAGTCGTCATTGAGAGCGCCGATGGCAGGATGAAGATCGATTATAGCTACCGTACGTTCCTGGAGACGGTATGGGAGTCAGGGCTTAAGGATGCGTCAGATATCCTGTTTCCCTGAGGAGGCCGGCAGATGGCTGACGTAGGGGGCCCTGCCCCATATATTTACGTCTCAACGCGCATGCGTGTGCGCAAAGCAAAGTTGATCCCGCGGGAGGAGTACCTGCGGATGCTCAACATGAGCCTGCCCGAGATCACCCGCCTGATCGGGGAGACCGAGTATAAACGGGAGATCGACGAGCTTTCCTCGTCCTTCTCCGGGATCAACCTCATCGAGGTTGCCCTTTCGTGGAACCTCGCAAAGGAATATCAGGAGATCCTGAAGATCACCCCGTCCGGACTGATGCGGTTCGTGCAGATTTACCTGCGCCACTGGGACATCCAGAACGTCCTCACCATCCTGCGCGGGAAGGTGCAGGGCATGAAGCCCGGAAAGATCAAGGAGGTGCTCATCCCTGCAGGTGAACTCGACAGAGCCACGCTCGACCATCTCCTGAACGAGGACTCCCCCGAGCGGATCGTCGATTCGCTCAAAGACCGCCCGTTCGGAGCCGTTCTCGCTGCAGGGATCACCGAGGCGCTGGAGACCGGTTCGTTCGCAAACCTCGAGAACGAACTCTACAAGAAACTCTATGCCCGGATGATCGCCGAAGCGAAAGAAGGGATCAAGGGAGGCTACGAGTTCCTCGGCTACATCCAGATGGAGATCGACCTGAAGAACCTCATCAACCTCTTCCGGTTCCGTGCGCAGAACGCCGGCGAGGAGGTCAGGGAACTGCTCATTCCAGGCGGAAAAGCATTCACGGTCGACGAACTCCAGAGGATGAGTGCCATCGAGGACCTCAACGAGTTCATCGATGCTGCCAGGAAAAAGACACGTGACCCCGAGCTGAACGCACTCTTCGATGAACTCGGCCAGAAACGCCCGGTTCATGAGGTCGAGGTGCTGGTGACGAAGTACCAGCTGAAGCAGATGGAGAGGCTGTCCAAGCTCTACGTCTTCTCGGTCTTCCCGATCCTGGCATATCTCGAGATGAAGAAGTACGAGGTGACAAACCTCCGTGCGATCGCGCGCGGTAAGGAGTACGGCCTGCCAAACGAACGCATTCAGGGATACCTGGTGATGTAAATGGTCGAGATTGCAGTTGTTGGCCAGGCTGAGTTCGTCATCGGGTTCCGGCTTGCAGGCATTCAGAAGACGATCGCTGTCGGAGACGACGAGGCACTGAAAAACACCGTTATAAACGTCCTCAAGGACAGTTCGGTCGGGATTCTGGTGCTGAGCAGCAGCGATATGAACAGGCTCCCTCTAAGGCTGCGGAACCAGCTCGAGGAATCCGTAAAACCGACGGTGATCGCAGTCGGCGAAGAAGAAGGAGGACTCTCCATGCGGGAGAGAATAAAGAGATCGGTCGGTGTTGATCTGTGGAAGTAAAAGGAGAATCGAAAACAGGCACTTCGACAGGGGTGCTCAAGAGAATTTCAGGCCCGGTGGTGACGGCCGTCGGTTTCAACGCCCACATGTACGATGTGGTCAAGGTGGGCAACGAGAAACTGATGGGCGAGGTCATCAAGATCACGGGCGAGAACATCATCATTCAGGTCTATGAGGCCACCGATGGCATCAGACCGGGCGAACCTGTGGAGAACACGGGCATGTCGCTCGCGGTCGAGCTCGGTCCCGGGCTGCTGAAGAGCATCTACGATGGGATTCAGCGCCCGCTCGAGGTGCTCATGGAGAAGATGGGCAGTTTCATCGAGCGTGGTGTGACCGCACCCGGCCTCGACCGCGCCACGAAGTGGGACTTTGTCCCGGTCGTGAAGGCGGGCGACAAGGTCGTGCCCGGCAGCATCCTCGGAACGGTGCAGGAAACCTCGTCGATCCTCCACAAGATCATGGTCCCGCCCAATATGAAGGGCGGCGTGGTCAAGGAGATCAAGGGCGGTTCCTTCACCGTCGAAGAGGTCGTCTGTACCCTCGAAGACGGAACGACGCTCACCATGATGCAGAAGTGGCCGGTCCGCGTGCCGCGCCCGGTGACCGAGAAGATGAACCCGGACATTCCGCTGGTCACCGGCCAGCGCATTCTCGACGGGCTCTTCCCGATCGCAAAGGGCGGCACCGCGGCAATCCCGGGGCCGTTCGGCTCGGGCAAGACGGTCACCCAGCAGGCGCTTGCGAAGTGGTCTGACGCACAGATCGTCGTCTATATCGGCTGCGGCGAGCGCGGCAACGAGATGACCGAAGTGCTGACCGAGTTCCCCGAACTCGAGGACCCCAAGACCGGCAGGCCGCTCATGGAGCGGACGGTGCTCATTGCGAACACCTCGAACATGCCGGTGGCAGCACGTGAAGCCTCAGTTTATACCGGGATCACGATCGCGGAGTACTTCCGCGACCAGGGCTACGATGTCTCGCTGATGGCCGACTCCACCTCGCGGTGGGCAGAGGCGATGCGTGAGATCTCCTCCCGTCTTGAGGAGATGCCCGGTGAGGAAGGGTATCCTGCATATCTCTCCGCCCGTCTCTCAGAGTTCTACGAGCGCGCGGGGCGTGTGACCACCCTCAGCAACGAGAAGGGCTCGGTCACCGTCATCGGCGCCGTTTCTCCGCCGGGCGGCGACTTTTCCGAACCGGTCACCCAGAACACCCTCCGTATCGTGAAGGTCTTCTGGGCACTGGACGCGAAGCTCTCGCAGCGCCGGCACTTCCCGGCGATCAACTGGTTAAACTCGTACTCCCTGTATCTCAACGTGCTCAACCCCTGGTACGACAAGAACATCTCCCCTGAGTGGAACCCCCTCCGCAACTGGGCGATGGCAGTCCTCCAGAAGGAGTCCGAGCTTCAGGAGATCGTGCAGCTCGTCGGTTCCGACGCCCTCCCTGAGGAGGAGCAGATCACCATCGAGGTTGCCAGGATGCTCCGTGAAGTGTTCCTGCAGCAGAACGCCTTCGACCCCGTCGACACCTACTGTTCCCTCGAGAAGCAGTTCGACATCATGAAGGCGATCCGTCTCTACGCCGACCTGGCCGCCACGGCCCACACCGCCGGCGTGATGCCGGCCCAGATCCTGGCAATCAAGGCGAAGAACGACCTGCCGCAGATCAAGTTCACGAAGGACTACAAGCCTGAACTCGAGAAGGTCCTCGCGCAGATGAAGAACGAGTTTGCCGGACTGAAGGCGGGTGCAGCATGAAGGAATATCGAACGATCAAGCAGATTGCAGGCCCGCTCGTCTTCGTCGAGAAGACCGAGCCGGTCGGCTACAACGAGCTCGTGAACATCGCCCTCGCCGACGGCTCGATCAAGCGCGGCCAGGTGCTCGACACCTCTGACGACCTCGTTGTCGTCCAGTGTTTCGAGACGACGGCCGGTATCGGCCGTGACTCCGGGGTAAGATTCCTGGGCGAGACGATCAAGATGCCGCTCTCGAAGGAGATGCTCGGCCGTATCCTCTCGGGCGGCGGTAAGCCGATCGACGGCGGCCCGGAGATCGTCCCGGAAAAGCGGCTCGACATCATGGGCGCTGCGATCAACCCGTACGCCCGTGCGTCGCCGGCCGACTTCATCCAGACCGGTATCTCCACGATCGACGGGACGAACACCCTTGTGCGCGGTCAGAAGCTCCCGATCTTCTCGGCAGCCGGTCTGCCGCACAACGATGTCGCCCTGCAGATCGCCCGTCAGGCAAAGGTGCCGGGCTCGACCGAAGCGTTCGCCGTGGTCTTCGCCGCGATGGGTATCACGAAGGAAGAGGCCAACCATTTCATGGCCGACTTCGAACGCACCGGCGCCCTCGAGAGCGCGGTCGTCTTCCTGAACCTTGCAGACGACCCGGCCGTAGAGCGGATCATCACCCCGCGTCTTGCCCTCACGACCGCCGAGTACCTTGCGTACGAACTCGGCTACCATGTGCTCGTCATCCTGACGGACATGACCAACTACTGTGAGGCGCTCCGTCAGATCGGTGCTGCCCGTGAAGAAGTGCCGGGCCGCCGCGGCTACCCGGGTTACATGTACACGGACCTGGCCTCGATCTACGAGCGTGCGGGTATCGTCAAGGGCAAAAAGGGCTCTGTGACCCAGATCCCGATCCTGACGATGCCGGGCGACGATATCACGCACCCGATCCCCGACCTGACCGGGTACATCACCGAGGGTCAGATCGTGGTTTCCCGTGAGCTGCACCGGAAGGGTATCTACCCGCCGATCAACGTCCTGCCATCGCTGTCCCGTCTGATGAACCTCGGTATCGGCAAGGGCCACACCAGAGAAGACCACAAGAAGGTCTCCGACCAGCTCTACGCGGGCTATGCAGAAGGCAACGACCTGCGCGGCCTCGTGGCGATCGTCGGTAAGGACGCCCTGTCCGAGCGTGACCGCGGTTTCCTGGAGTTCGCCGACCTCTTCGAGGGCAGGTTTGTCACCCAGGGCATCGACGAGAACCGGACGATCGAGGACACCCTCGACCTGGGCTGGGAACTGCTGGCCTCGCTGCCGGTGGAGCAGCTCGTGCGTATCGACCGCGACCTGATCCAGAAGTACCACCCGCTCTACCGCAAGGGCGCAAAATCTGCAGGGGTGTAACCGTCGATGGCGCTTAGAGATGTCAAGCCGACCCGTTCCGAGCTGATCAACATCAAGCGCAAGATCAAGCTCTCCGAGCGGGGCTACAACATCCTCAAGATGAAGCGCGACGGGCTGATCCTTGAGTTCTTCAAGGTGCTGAAGGAAGCGAAGGACACCCGGGGCGAGATGCTGCGCAAGTTCCAGCACGCCCAGGAGATGATCGCCCTTGCAAACACGGTCGAGGGGACGATCGGGGTGAAGGCTGCGGCCTTTTCCGTGAAGGAGAAGCCCGAGATCACCCTGAAGTCCAAGAACATCATGGGCGTCGTCGTGCCCGAGATCGAGGCCTCGAAGGTGAGGAAGAGCCTGGCCGAGCGCGGATACGGTGTGCTCGGCTCCCGTGCGGTCATCGACGAGACGGCCGAAGCCTACGAGGAGCTGGTCGAGGCGATCATCGAGAGCGCCGAGGTCGAGACGAAGATGAAGCGTCTCCTCGACGAGATTGACCGGACGAAGCGGCGTGTGAACGCCCTTGAGTTCAAGGTGATCCCCGAACTGAAGGAAGGCGCGGCCTTCATCAAGATGCGCCTCGACGAGATGGAGCGCGACGAGCTCTCCCGTCTGAAGCGGATCAAGGCGAAGAGTGCGGAGTAGATCCGCCTTCTTCTCCCGTTTCTTATTCCTCTGTTTTCAAATAAAGGCGATTTCCAGACTCTCAGGGATAAAATCAGGATGATGTCCGGGTCGACGCCCCTCCAGGCAGCGTCTTTCCCTATCACGGAGTCATGTCTTCCGGCGTCGGCGCGTCTCGGCAGGGGGAGGGCGGTGATCCCGGTGACCGTGCAGGAGCCCCCTTCAACAGGCGCCGCTCTATGAAGAGGGTGGCAGGTTCGTCCATGCTCAATGGTTCAGGACGGCGCCGACACTCCGCCCTGCGGTGATCCGGTCATTTCCCCACCCCGGATGACAAACAATATCATTTTATGTCTACAACCGTCTAAGGGAAATATACCCTATACGGCGGCAGGTTGTCCTATGACGATTGGAACACTCACTGATCTCGATATCTCCGGAAAGACCGTTCTTTTGCGCGTCGACTTCAACTCTCCGATCGATCCCGCATCAGGCGAGATCCTGGACGACAAACGCTTCCGGGAGCATCTCCCCACGGTCAGGGCGCTGGAGGATGCCCGGTGCGTCATCCTCGCCCACCAGAGCCGGCCCGGAAAGAAGGACTTCACCACGCTCCAGGCCCATGCCGACAAACTGGAGCACCTCCTCGGCCGTCAGGTCACCTATATCGACGACGTCTTCGGGCGTGCAGCACGGGACGCCGTCTCATCCATGCGTGCCGGCGAAGTGCTGATGCTTGAGAACGTACGCTTCAATGCCGAAGAAAACCTGACGCTCTCGCCTGATGCGGCGAAGGGAACACACATCTGCCGGATGCTCTCGTCGATGGCCGATGTCTTCGTCAACGACGCCTTCGGCACCGCTCACCGCTCGCAGCCGACGGTGGTGGGCCTTCCGATGCTGATGCGCTCGGCCGCAGGTCTGTTGATGGAGCGGGAGGTCGCCACCCTCTCGCGGGTCTTTACCGGCGCACCCCGTCCGGTCACCTTTATCCTGGGCGGGACGAAGGTGGACGACTCGGTGGCGGTCGCCGAAAACGTCCTTGAGAAGGGTGTCGCCGACCGGGTGGTCGTCATCGGCGTCGTTGCGAACGTCTTCCTCATGGCGGCCGGCCACGAGATCGGAAAGCCCTCGACCGATCTGGTCGCCCAGCTGAAATACATGGGCGAGGTCGAGAAGGCGAAGGCCCTCCTCTCGCGGTTCGGAGAGAAGATCGTCATGCCCGACCAGGTGGCGGTGCGGGAGGCCGGCGGCCGGGTCGAGTACTCCCTGGACCGGATCCCCGCAGACGCCCCGGTGATGGATATCGGGACCGGAGCGCTCGGCGCGGTGAACGAGGTGATCAGGTCCTCAGGCACGGTCGTCCTGAACGGTCCTGCCGGCGTCTTCGAGGACGCCGCCTTTGCGGTCGGCACCCACGAGATCCTCAGGACCTCCTCGAAGGTGCCGTTCTCGGTGGTCGGGGGCGGGCACACGGCGGCAGTGATCGAGAAGATGGGGCTTGAGTCGGCGTTCACCCACATCTCCACCGGCGGCGGGGCATGCATCGAGTTTCTGACCGGGAAAAAACTCCCGGCCGTCGCCGCACTCGAACGCTCAAAAGAGATATTTGGATAGGCCGGTTTTGATTGCCTGACCCGAAGAAATCTCAGTCTTTTTTCTTCATCTCAACAGATTTGAGGCGTTTTAAGATCTCGACGGCCTCCGCCTCGTGTGTTTTTTCAAGACGCCTGAATATCTCCCTTATATCGTGGTCCGAAGAGTTGAGGACGGTGCAGACCTCCTCAAGGTCGGGATTTTTACCGAGGTACTCTTTCAGGCGTTCAAACCCCTCAGATTCGATCATCATAGCTGTTATGATCACTCCCAGTAAAAACATTTTCTTTTAATAGTTCCGAGTATTTCCCCCCTTTATCACTATAATCATCATTTTTTTCAGATTTGTTGTCCCGCTCTTCGATAAACGCCTTCAAAACTTCCATCGAAAATTTGATATTTTTTCGGTGGAAACGCGGCGCCCGGAGCGATAGTCCGGATGTCCCCTTCTCTGCCATTCGTCCCCCCCAGGACTCTCTGACACGATGATGGATGATGCGATCACTATTATATATTGGTTTCTACTCCCCGGTAAAATGACTTTTTTCCAGGATCAAATAGATATTTTCGACCAATATCGTAAAATAAAAATATACTGCAACAGAGCAGGAACGAAGAGGGTCCGGAAGGGAAGGGTCATTCATAACGCAGCGCATCGATCGGGTCGAGATGCGCCGCCTTCCATGCCGGATAGATCCCTGAGAGAACGCTGGTCCCGATGCCGAAGGAGATCCCGAGCAGGATCGCCCTGAGCCCCGCAGGATCGATGCCTGCCGGCGTGGTGCCGAAGCCTGCGAAGATCGTCTCGGCAACCAATCCCGAGATCGCATACCCGACGCCGATGGAGAGGAGGCCGCCGACCAGACTCCCGGCAAGGCCAAGGACCAGCGCCTCGTACAGGAACATGCTGAGGATCTCGCTGCGCAACGCCCCCAGAGAGCGCATGATCCCGATCTCGCGGGTGCGCTGGGTGACCGAGATGATCATCACGTTCAGGATCGAAACCCCTGCGACAAGGAGGGCGACAAGGCCGATGCCGAGGAGGAAGACCGATATGGCGTCGTAGGTCTGGTAGTAGAGTTCAAGGATCTCCCGCGAGTCCAGCACGTCCACCACCTCTTTTTGTCGGTTCATCTGCTCCTTCACCGCCTCCTTCACCGCCGGGATCTCGTCGAGGACGGCGACCTTGATCACCACCCGGTCATAGTCCTCCTCTCCCCGGCGATCGGTATACCAGTCCCGCGTGACGACGACGGCGTAATCGGGATTGATATCGATCGCCATCCCCCGGTCCTCAAGTACGCCGGCCACCCGCACCTCCTCCCCGTCGAGACCGATCCGCCCCCCGGCCCTGATATCGAACTCTTCGGCAAGGAGGGCACCGACCAGGACGCTGCTCCCGGTGGGAAACGCGCCCTCGGTGACGGTGAGGAGGAGGGGCATATCGCTCCGGCCAAGGACGATCATCGGCACATAACCACCGTCCCTCCCTTTTTTCATCAGCACTGCCGTTTGAATGAGGGGGATCGCGGGGTTCGCCCCTGCAGCCCGTGCAATTCGATCCGCGTCCCGCTCCGAGATCCCGGCGGCGAGGGCAGACCTCGGGTCGAAGGGGTCTCCGCTTGCGGCGGCAAGATGCGGACTGACGACGACCGTGTCCGAGACATCGGCGACGAGGCCGGAGAAGAGAATGATCAGGTTCGATCCGAGGATGCCGAGCGAGGCGATTGCGAGCACGCCGATGACAATCCCGAGCGCCGCAAGCCCTGACCTGACCGGATGGCGCCGCAGGTTCCTGAGGGCGAAGACCAGAAACACTCCCCGCAGCGATCGCATCCCTCTTTCACCCCCGCAACGCGTCGATCGGCGCCATCCGTGACGCCTGCCATGCCGGATACAGCCCCGCTGCCACACTTGTCACCATGCCAAAGCCCATCGCAAAGAGGATATAGGCGATAGAGAGCGGGTCGAAGACGGTCGCCCCTTCACCAAAGGTAGTCCCGGCGGTGAACACCTGCAGGGCGGCGACGCTGATGAGATAGCCCCCGATAAAACTAAAGGCCCCGCCGACCAGGCTCCCGACAATCCCGAGGACGAGCGCTTCGTATATGAACATCAACAGGATCTCGCGGCGCAACGCCCCGATGGACCGCATCACCCCGATTTCTCGGATCCGTTCGGTGACCGAGATGATCATCACGTTCAGGATGGAGACGCCAGCGATCACCAGGGATATCGCACCGATACCGAGGAGAAACCAGCCCATCGCGTCATAGATCTCGTTCACCTGCCGCAGTATCTCTCTGGAGTCCACAACATCCACGGTCTTCTCCCGGCGGTTCATCAGGTTCTCGACCGAACCCTTCACGCCCTCGATCGCCGCCTGGTCGGTGACCTTGATGACGACGTAGTTGTAGCCGACCTTCTCAGGGAACATCTCAAAAAATCGCTCTTTTGTGACGACGATCGCGTAGTCCGGGTTGATGTCGAAGGCAAGACCTCGCTCCTGAAGGACGCCGGCGACCGGGACCGTCTCGCCGTCGATCCCGATCCTGCTCCCGGCCCGAAGGTCGTACTCACGGGCGAGATATACCCCGACCAGACAGGAGCGGGAGCCGGGTCTGAGGTAATTGCCCTCCGAGAGGGAGAGGAGCGGAGGGACGGCATCGTAATCGAGGCCGATCACCAGGGCGTAGCCCCCTTCCTTCCCTGCCGTCAGTTCGGCCGCCCCTTCAAGCACCGGCACCGTCAGGTAACCCCCGGCCGCCCGCCTGATCCGCTCCACGTCCGCCTCAGGGATCGTCGCCGCCACCGCCGTCCTGGGATCGCCGACGATCCCGAGATCGCCGAGGGCGGTGTGCGGGGTGATCACCACCGTGTCGCCGACATCGGCGATCAGGCCGGCGGCAAGCAGATTGATGGCGTTGCCCATCACGCCGAGGGAGGCGATCGCAAAGACCCCGATCACGATCCCGAGGGTCGCCAGCAGGGAGCGTGCCGGGTGCCGCCTGATATTCCTGAGGGCGAACGAGAAAAAGATCATGCAATCCGACCGTCGACGATGTTGATCGTTCGCCGGGCGTATTCGGCGATTCTGGGGTCGTGCGTGACCATGATGATCGTCTTGCCCCGCCTGTTCATCGCCGTGAGGAGTTCCATGATCCCGGTCCCGGTCTTTGTGTCGAGGTTTCCCGTCGGTTCGTCCGCAAGGAGGATCTCGGGGTCGTTGACGAGGGCGCGGGCGATCGCCACCCGCTGCTGCTGTCCGCCCGAGAGTTCGGCCGGGGTGTGGGTGAGGAGTTCGTCCTCAAGGCCGACAGCGCGGATGACGTCCCGGCACGTCTCGCTGCACCCCCCCTTCCGCTCCTTTAAGAGCCTGGGGAACTCCACGTTCTCGAGGACGTTGAGGAGGGGGATCAGGTTGAACTGCTGGAAGATGAAGCCGATATGGTCGCGCCGCAGGGCGGTGAGTTCATCGTCAGAGAGTTTTCCGATCTCTTTTCCCTTGATGGAGAGCGTTCCCGAGCTCGGGGTGTCGAGGCAGCCCATCAGGTTGAGGAGGGTAGACTTGCCCGAGCCCGACGGCCCCATGATCGCAAGAAACTCTCCGGCCGGGACGTCGAGGGAGACGTGGTCGAGGGCGACGACGTCGCCTGCCGGCAGGGGGTAGACCTTGGAGACGTCCACAAATCTGATGATCGGTTCCTGTTCAGTCATGGCGCAGCGCCTCGATCGGGTTCAGATGCGATGCTTTCCAGGCCGGATAAAAGCCCGAAACAATGCTCGTCCCGATGCCGAACGCCATCCCATAGAGGATGTAGACGAGGCTTGATGGGACGAAAAGGTATGACGTATCTTCCAGCATGATGATCACGGCGATATAGCCGCCGATGAAACTGAGGACGCCTCCAATGGCGCTCCCGATGAATCCAAGAATGAAGGACTCGTAGATGAACATGCGCAGCACCTCGCCCTGCCTGGCCCCGATCGAACGGATCACCCCGATCTCGCGGGTCCGCTCGGTCACCGACATCATCATCACATTGAAGATCGAGACGCCAGCGACAACAAGGGAGATCCCGCCAATGGCGACGGTGAACGTCGAGATCCGGTTGAAGGTCTCTATGAGGGTCTCCAGAATCGCGCGGGTGTCCAGCACGTTCACCACCTGCTCTCTCCGGTTGAGTTGCTCATCGATGGCGGCCCTGACCGTGTCGATCTTATTGAGGTCCCTGACCTTGACGATCACCATGCTCCAGTCATCGTCGCCGTAGAGGTCCCGGTAGAAGGCGTCTGAGACGACGACGGCGAAGTCCGGGTTGATATCGAAACCGACGCCGCGCTCCTCCAGGATCCCGATCGTCCTGAGCCGCACCTCCTCATCGCCGATTGCCACCCTGCTGCCCACGATCAGGTCGTATTCGTCGGCAAGACTCGATCCGATCAGCGCTGTTGTCGAGCCTCGCAGGTAGACCCCGTCGCGGATCTCGAGGAGTTCAGGGATCTCTGACGGCCGCATCCCATAGATCTGGGCGGCGCCGATCTCACCGCCGATGACGATCCGGTCGCCACCTGAATAGAGCGGGATCACCACGTTCGAACCGGCGGCCCTCTGGATCTCGATCACCTGCCGATCGGTAATGCCCCTGGACGACACCCCGCCGAACCCGCCCCCGCCCCCACCGGCATGCGGGGTGATGACGATGGTGTCGCCGACGGTGGTCAGCGAGTCAGAGATCGAGAGGACGAGACTGTTGCCGAGGATGCCCATGGAGGCGATGGCGACGACTCCGATGACGATCCCTATGACGGCGAGGAGGGAGCGCAGGAGGTTCAGCCTGATGTTCCTTCGGGCAAACTCAAAAAAGATCATGTCCCATGCTATCCTTGCGGGAAGGACTATATAATAAAATTGGCCGGAGAAGGGGGAGAAAGGACAGGGAGCGCACCTCCCATCCCGGCAGAATACGGTTCTACTCTTTCGGGTGATCCCGCAGCCACGAGGCGGCATAGCCGATCAGCCCGTGGACCCCGTCGGGAATGGGATGGACGTCCAGGAGGCCGTCGAGGTCGTGGACCGTCCGGCGGTGGCGGATGGCGTCGGCCATATAGGTGGCGATGATCCCGGCGCCCGGCGATGCGGCCCAGACGCCGCGGACCTCACCGCTCTCCCGGTCCACACGGATCTTTCCGATCCCGGTGTCGCCTGACGGGACCGACCAGAACGAGCCCGGACCTGCAGGAGCGGGCACGGAGAACTCAACACCGTCATCGTCCCCTGCAGTGCAGAAAGCGAGTTCGTTTGCGAGGCTGATGCTCTGCGGGACGGCCGCAGGATCGAAACGGCGGTCGATGCCCAGGATGTTCTCGGCGGCGACGACCCCCTGCAGGCGGGCGACCGGGGTGAGGAAGGGGCCGCCGGTCACGTCGCCGGCGGCATACACACCCTTCACCGAGGTCTCCATCCGGTCGTTCACCCGCACCTCCCCCTTCAGACCTTTCTCGACCCCTTCGATCATGGCGGCGTTGGGAACAAGCCCGGCCGCAAGCAGGACGGCGTCAGCCCTGCAGGTCTCGGACTCGTTCCCGCCGTAAGAGACGCTTTCAACCCGTTCATTGCCGTTTACGCCGTTGAGTGCGGCACACTCCTTGATATCGACGTCTTTGAGCTCTTTCAGGGCCAGACGGCGGAGACGGGGATCGAGCCCTTTCAGAAAGGCACTGCGTGCGAGCACGGTCACCCGGCTGCCAAGCATCGAGAAAATATAGGCGAACTCGGCCGCCTGGACACCGCCGCCGACGATAACGAGATCTCCGGGCAACGTCTCCATGCGCGGGAGCGTGTGGGCCGTATAGACGCCGGGGAGAGAGATCCCTTCCACCACCGGCACTGCCGGCACCGAACCGGTCGCGATCACGACGGCCTCTGCCTCGACCTCTTCACCGTCGATGAAGACCTTGCGGCCGTCGAGCCGCGCCGTGCTCCCGTAGAGGATCTCGACGCCGGCGTTTTTCGTCTCCTGATCAAGCACGGCCCTGATCTTCTCCTGGACGCGGTCCATGCCCCCCAGGAGGGCCGGGAAATGGATCTCAGGAGCACCGTCCAGGATACCGGCGGCGGCGAACTCCCGGTTCCGCTGCATGTGCCGGGCGGCATCGTTGAGGGCGCAGACCGCCATGCACCCGTAGTTCAGGCACTGGCCGCCGATCGCCCCTTTTTCGACGAGCAGGACCTCACGTCCGGCATTGCCGAGCCGGACAGCCGCGAACCTTCCTGCGGGGCCTCCGCCGATGACGAGGATCATGGACGATCTAGAAGACCTCGACGCCTTCGTCCATCGGCATGGTGAGAATCTCTCCAGTATAGGCGTTCACCTCGACGATCTTGTCCCGCGCCTCGATTTCCCAGACCGGGACATAGACCAGCGTCACCTCAGTCGTGATATTCTTTCTATCCGGCTTGAGCGTCTCCTCCTGGTAATAGATCGTGTCGCCCTCTTCGCGCTTGATACGCACGCGCTGGGTGAGGTTCTCGACCATTGCGGCGACCACCTGCACCTCTGCGTCCTCCTTTCTGATCTTCGGCGTGAGCACCTCGCAGTTCTCGGGCATGCCGGTGTCGACGGCTTCGGAGACCTTCATGTCCATCGTGGAGCCGTTGATGGCGTTCAGCCCCCCCCACTGGTCGGCTTCGAAGGAAACCCGGTGGTTCACCACCGTCTGGGATCCGGTGCTGGTGCAGTGGTAACACCAGTACGGAACGAACCTGCACCGCACCGACCCTCGCTTCCCTGAGATGATCATGGCATTCTTCTCGCTGATCTGAACAGGAAGATGGAGGATGGCGATCCCTTTTCCCCCTCCAGACCGGGGAGCCGCCCGGGCCGGTTGCGCCACCAGTCCGCTTTCGAGTGCGATCCTGCGCCCAAAGATACCGGCAACCGCCGCTTCACCGGCATATCTGGCGATCTCCTCCTCGCCCCAGACGGTGCAGTTCGGTGCCCTCGCACGGGTGAAGGTCACCAGCACCTTTCTGCACTCCTGGACGCCATCCTCTCGTTTAAGGCGGAATTTTCTCGTGTCGAAGCGATCAATCTCATCAGGATTGTCCGATATGAGCACCACAATCCCGTCATCGTCGCCGACACCCGAGAGATCAAATGGCTCGTCGGCGCATTCGACCTCGTATCCCGCGGCTTCCAGGATCATCTTCACAAGATCCTGCGCCCGCTCCCTCAGAACGCCTTCCATCTCTTTTTATATCGGCGTGAGGTATAGAACAATTTTGCTATCTGCACCAGCAGACTGGCCCGGGGCAGCAGAGAGCGGTACGGGTGAGATGAGGAAAAACCGTGCGTAGCCTTCTGGCTGACGTCTGCACACCGCGCCGACCTGCATGGAATGATTTTTCTCTTTCTGTGGCAAGAGTATGGTGTGAATAACCCCCTGAAATTTCTCAACCACCTGATCGAAGAGGAGGCGATGCAGGTGACCTATGACCCTGCGGAGAACGAGGGAAAGGTCATTTACAATCTCTCTCTTGTGGATGCAGACGATCTGGATGCTGTGATTGCAATCATGAAAGAGACCTACAGGGCAGGCATCAGCCCGAGCGGTCTGGTCCAGATCTTTCAAACCGGAGAAAAGGCCGGAGGTTACGCCGTTCCGAAAGGAAAGGCAGGGATCTGCACCATATGCTCGATCACCCTTGACGGCGTGATGATCAGGCGAGGCGCCCCCCTCCATCCGATTGGCGGGGGCGTTGTGCAGATCGAGAATGGAACTCCACGGCGCTTCACCGATATGGTGCTCTATGATGCTACGACCATCGACCCTCTCGAACTGCTTGTGTCCCAGGAGATCACCAACGTCTCAGGGGTCATTGCGACAGGGCGGGGAAACGTCCTCGCCAACCTTCGGGAGTGCCACATGGAGGCCGAGTCCACCGTTGCGGCCGTCATTGAAGACCTGGAGCGGAGCATGATCGCCGGCGTGCTTGAGATCGGACCGCCGAACGCCCCCATCCTCGGCTTCACCTGTTCACCCCAGTATTTCGGCATCGCAATACTCGGCGGGACCAACGTAATGGCAGCGGTAAAAGAAGGCGGATACCATGTCGAGATCAACTCGCTCAAGGGCCTGATCGACGTTTCCAGCCTCGAACCGATCCATCACTTCTGATCCGGGATCCCGCCATAGCCCCGGATCAGGGACCAGTACCGGGAAAAAAAACGGTAAAACCCTTCAGACTCCGAGTACAGGGCGATTGGCATCTCCCCCTCCGAGCCCATCACCACCATTACCTTTGAACCGTCAACAAAGAATATTCCTGCCCTCTCATTGCTCCCCATCTCCTTATGCCAGATCGGCGGGACGATGGCGCTGATCAGAATGCCAGGGAGCAGCGACTCCTCACAGCGATCGGTGATCACCTCCACCCTGACCCTGCCCGCCGCCATGGAGAGGGGTTCGCCGAGATCCTCGATGAGATTCCAGTTCCCCAGCACATCGACCCGATCAGTTGCCTGAGCCATGAGATCCCGGATCCTGCTGATAATGTTTGCATCGCCGGTGATGGTCCAGACCAGTTCCTGGCCGCCCCCATCGGGTGTTTTTCTCCGGTCGTAGAGTTCCTGGAGCGTTTCTTTTGCATACGACGCTTTTTCGCCTATCCCCCGCATGAGGGAGTCAACCGCCTCCGTTGGAGGGAGGGCCGAGAAGCGTTTCGGGGCGGTATGGGAAACCGTCACCAGATTTCTCTGGATGAGCCGGTCGAGGACAGGGTATGCCGATGCGCGTGGCACGCCTGAGAGTTCATGGATCTCGGTCGCCGTTGCTCTGGTGACCTGGAGGAGGGCGACATAGACGAGCGCCTCATATTTTGTAAGTCCAAGCGTTTTAAGGGCATCTGTAATCGTGCCCGAGGATTCCGGAGAGGGGTGCATCACATAACTATTAATAGGATCTGCAGATAAATGTTGTTACAACAATAACAACACGGTGAACCTACATGGATATCAGGAAATTACTCTTTCTCAGTCTTTTTATGGCTGTGCTCACCGTCCCTGCTCTGGCCGGGGTGGAGTCTCTCTACGGCAGTCCGGATCTGTCTGCAGCCGTTTCAGGCACCAATGAGTTCGCTCCCGGCGACGAGGTCACGCTCCAGGTGATCGTCTCGAACACCGGCCTGAACACGGTCATCCAGGTGACATCGTCCACAATATCCCCGCCAGACGCCCCGAACCTGGCTAAACTCGTGCAGGCAGGGCTTTCTGCGGGAAGCGCCCCCTTCACGATCAAATCCGAGCCCCAGCAGATCGGCGATATCGCCGGCGGGACGAGCAAGACCGTGAATTTTGTTGTGAAGATCGACAGGAATGCGCCGGCAGGCTCCTATGACCTCCCGCTCGGCCTCACCTACACCTATGCGGACTGGACCGACTCCGAGAGCGGCACCCTCATCAGGACCGGTTATCTCAAAAAGACCGAAACGATCAACATCCCGGTAAAGGTGACCTCCGATGTGAACCTCGAGGTCGTATCCGCCTCTACTGAGTACCTCAACGTCGGCACCGAGGGCTACCTTCACCTCACGCTCAGCAACACCGGCCATGAACAGGCGACGAAGGCCGTCGCGACGCTGGTGCGGGACAGTTCCAGCCCCCTGATCCCGACCGACGGGAGTGTCTATATCGGCGACTTCAACCCCGGCGATGTCGCCACGGTCACCTTCAAGGTCTCGGCCTCGAGCAATGCCGGGGCCCAGACCTATCCTATCGGCGCCTATGTAGAGTATAAAAAGAGCAACGGTGAGACCTCAAAATCAGATACTGAGACCGTAGGGGTACCAGTCGGCGGCAAGATCGAGTTCGCCGTCGTCTCGGAGGCACCGGTCGTCCGTCCGGGTGAGAAAGCCACCCTGGAGGTCACCTACAAGAACACCGGCGCCGCAATGGCGTATAATGCCCAGTCCAGGATCAGCTCAGTCGATCCCTTCACCTCCAGCGACGACACGGCGTACCTCGGCGACCTCGCCCCTGGCGAGACGGCGGTCGCCCGCTACTCTGTGACTGTCGACGCAGGAGCGACGATCAAGCAGTACGGCCTCGACACCGAGATCAGGTACCGCGACGCCCTTGACAACAGCCAGATCTCCGACACGATGAAACTGCCCGTCTCGGTGGAAAAAACCGGTTCGGCCACAGATATCTTCTCGAACCCGATCGTAATCGTCCTCATCGCCGCCATCCTGATCGGGGCAGGGTATTATATCTTCAAAAAGCGCAAAGCCGAGTAATGTTTCACTGGAACGGACCACTGCCAGAGCCTCACATCCGCACTCTTGCCGATATGAAGGGTGTTCTGGCGGCACCCGACATAGGGGCCGACGATCCCGACCGCCCCCTCTATTTTATGTATAGGGATCTCGCCCTGAATGAAGAAGACCGTTTGTGGCTTTCTGCCCGGTCCCTGCGATATGATATGACCGTGATCCCGCCGGGCGTCATCGGCCCCGAGTTTGTCAAGACAAAAGGTCACTATCACCCGGAAAACCCCGCCGGCGTCAGATATCCCGAAGTCTATGAGGTCATAGAAGGAGAGGCGCATTTTCTGCTCCAGAGGCCCGACGCCTCTGATGTCGTGCTGGTGAAGGCCGGGGCCGGAGATGTCGTGGTGATCCCGCCGGGGTTCGGCCATGTGACGATCAACCCGGGAAATGTCGACCTGGTGATGGCAAATCTGGTCTCGACCGCCTTTTCAAGTGACTACGCCCCCTATGCGGCGATGGGCGGGGCCGCATGCTATGAGATGGCTGACGGCACGTTTGTCAAAAATCCGCGGTATCCAGGCACCGCCACGGTACGGATGGCGGCGCCCCTGCCGGTGCCGGCCTTCTGCACGGCGCCGGGCACGCCGATCTACGGCCTTGTCGGAAGAGAGCGATGTCTCAGCTTCCTGAACCGACCTGAGGAGTATATCGAGGCGTTTAATGCGTGCCTCAGAGATGTGGGGGAGAACTGCGTTTGTGCTCCGAGGCCCTGACCCTTCGGAGCACCCGCTCTTCTACCTCGTTCCCTGCCTTCCAGCCTGAACGCTCCAGCGACTGCAGAGCAGCGTCTATCTCCGGGTAGGTGAGACCCAGCTCGCCCTCGTCGGTTTGCCCTGCCCAGAGCCCGGCCGAAGGCGGTTTTTCGAGGATACGTTGCACGATGCCCATCGCCCGCCCCACCGCAAAGATCTCGGTCTTGTAGAGGTGAAGGATCGGCTGGATATCTGCGGCGCTGTCGCCGTGTTTTGTGCAGTAGCCGAGCATGTACTCGGTCCGGTTCGACGTGCCGCAGACGAGCCGCCCTTCCCGGTTCGCGATCGCATACAGGATCGCCATACGCGTCCTGGCCATCAGGTTGCCGGCGAGGTACGGCGTATCGGTGAGCCCGGGATAGCCGCGGTAGGCCTGGAGCACCGGCTCGATCGAGAGTTCCCGGCACTCGATCCCGATCGATCGGCAGAGTGCCTGTGCGTCTTCGATATCCTCCGATACGGTCACCGCACTCGGGAGGCAGACGCCGACGACCCGTTCGGGTCCGACGGCCCGCGCCGCAAAGGCGGCGGCGACGGCGGAGTCGATCCCGCCGCTGACCCCGACGACGATGCCGCTCGCCCCTGCACTCCAGACTGCATGGCGGATCATCTGATCCACCGCCTCCATCTCACATCCGATTGCTCTCTCCATTGCAACGGGCTCCTTCGCCCTCCACCTCTGGCGCATAGGGGTTAAGATTTTTTCCTATGTATGTGCTCTGGATCCCCGGCACCTCCGTTTTGAGGGCGGAAAAGACCTGCTTATTCTCCCCGCGCCTCCCTGACCAGACTGCAGGAGCGGCAGGTGTCGCCACAGGGCTCCCCGCACTCAGGGCAGACTCTCAGCCGCGAAGGGGTGTCCCCGCAGATGGCGGGCAGGTGCTCGCCGAGATTTTTGAGGGCATATTTTGTGGCCGGGTGGCGATAGGCGTAGTCGTTGAGCAGGGTCCGCACGTCGGCCCTGAGGGCGTTATGGGCGTACGGGCACCCCTTCTCAGTAAACCCGCCGAAGCGGAGGATGGCATAGAGCGCCACCTCCCGCTCGGGGACGGCGGCGAAGGGTTTGATCCGCGGCACGACGCCCGGCACCGGCGCCGACGTCCTGACCATCCGTTCGGCATCCCCCCGCAGGGCATTCATCAGCACCGACTGGGCCTCGTCGTCGAGGTTCATACCCATGGCGAGTCTGGTGGCGCCAAGGCTCCGCGCCGCCGTGTTGAGACAGTGACGGCGGATAACCCCGCAGTAGGTGCAGGAAAGGGCGTCGCCCAGCCTCTGCACGATCTGATCGGTGGTGGTGCCGACGATCTCCTCGAAGGAGACGCAGTGCCAGGTTACGCCGCACTCCTCCGCGATCCGGCGCGCCGCAGCGGTATCCCGATATCCCGCGATCCCTTCGTCCACGGTGAGGGCGATGATCGAGAGGTCACGGCGCTTGCCAAAGGTCTTTGTGAGAAAATAGAGAAGCGCACTCGAATCCTTCCCTCCGGAGAGGGCAACGGCGATCACGTCGCCCGAAGCGATCATCCGCCTCTGTCTGATCTCCCGTTTCGCTTTCGCCTCAAGGTCGGCGATGAAATGCTCGCGGCAGAGATGGAGCCCGGAATAACGCTGCCAGATGATCGCCTCACGTCTGCATTTCGAACACTGCATCGCATCAACCCGGTCATACATTTATCCGTTTGCCTGATATAATCTGTAGTATTTATGCCACTTTCACCGGACTATATCAGGTTACTCCACAAATATGACCTCCGCATCCTTCAGGCCCTTGAACGGATGATGCAGCGTTACGAATGGGTGCCGCTCGACGTCCTGAAAGGGGCGACGAGGCTCTCAGACTCAGAACTCGAGTACCGGTTGCAGCGGTTGATCGAGTGGGACATGGTCAGATACGATGCCGTGCCGTACCAGGGCTATGCCCTGATCTTTCCGGGCTACGATGCGATCGCCCTCCATACGCTCAGCCAGCGGGGGACGGTCTCGGCCCTTGGTTCACTTATCGGGGTCGGAAAAGAGTCCGAGGTCTATGCCGGCCTCGGCCTGGGGCCCGTGGTGCTGAAGTTCCACCATATCGGCCAGCAATCGTTTCAGGCGGCCAGAAAAGACCGCGGCTATATGCCCGAGGCCGGGCACTGCCCCTGGATCTTCGCCTCGGCCCGCTCTGCCGAGCAGGAGTATCTGGCCCTGCAGCGCCTCTCTCCCGATGTCTCGGTTCCGGTGCCGATCGATCGGTCCCGCCATGTGCTCGTGATGTCCGAGGTGCCGGGCGCAAACCTGAACCGCTGTGTGCTCGAGGACCCGGCCGGGGTGCTCGACGAGGTCCTCCAGAACGTGCGGCTGGCGTACCGGAAAGACATCATCCACGGCGATCTCTCTGAGTTCAATATCATGGTTGGGGAGGAGGGCGTCTGGATCATCGACTGGCCGCAGTGGATCTGGACCTCGCACCCGAACGCCGATGCGATCCTCCAGCGCGATATCGAGAATGTGCTCAGGTATTTTAAGAGGAAATACCGGATAGACTATCCCACCGTGGAGGCGGTGGGTGTGGTGGTCGGTTGAAGGTCTTCGGGATCGATATCATCAGGGGGTCGGTTCGGTCGCGGACCCGCCGCCCTGTCTATGCACTGGTCGTCATCGAGGACGGTCAGGTCGTCTCCACCGCGCAGATGACGGCGTTTGCACTCTCCAGACGGATCGCCGCAGAGGAGCCCGATATTCTTGCCACCGACTCGGTGCAGGAACTTGCTCCTGACCAGCACGACCTGGTTTCGTTCATGCAGACCCTGCCGACCGGGACCATGCTCGTCCAGGCGACCGGCGGCGAGCGCAAAGAGACCCTCCAGAAGGTGGCCGCGCGCTACAACATCCAGGTTGAGCGGACCGACCCCTTTGCCGAGGCCGGGGCGGCAGCACGGATCGCCTACCTGGGGGGCGGGGCGGCGGTGATCGCCTTCGAGAAGACGACCGAGATCACGGTTTCACGCCACCGTTCGCCTGGCAAAGGGGGGTGGAGCCAGAACCGCTATATCAGGAAGATGCACGGGGCGGTGCGGGAGCGGGCCCGCGACGTGGAGGGGCACCTGGTGGCGGCCGGTCTCCGCTACGAAAAGACCGAACGCCTTGCCTTCGGCGGGTTTTCCCGCGTCCACTTCACGGTCTATGCCTCCCGCGATGCGATCCCGGTGCGCGCCTCGACCGCGGCAGACGTGCAGGTGCGCATCGAGGGGCGGAGACTCGACCGGATCAGGTACGAGCCCCTGACGAAAAGGCCCAGGTACCTGATCGTGGGCATCGATCCCGGAACCACGACCGGGATCGGGGCGGTGGACCTGGACGGCGAGGTGGTAGAACTCTTTTCTTCCAGACAGATGGGGACGGCCGAGGTGATCGAGCATATCACCGGCATCGGAAAACCCCTGATCATCGCATCCGACGTGCAGCCGATGCCTGACGCGGTGGAGAAGGTGCGGCGGGCCTTCAATGCGATCGCCTATGTGCCCCCACAGGACCGGTCGGTGGAGGGGAAACTGGAACTGACGGCTGGGACCGGGTATGCCAACCCCCATGAACGAGACGCCGTTTCCGCCGCCCTCGACGCCTACCGCTCCCTGAAAAACAAGTTCCAGAACATTGCAAAACGGGTGCCGCCGGGCATCGACCTCGATGAGGTGCGGGCCGGGGTGCTGCGGGGACGGTCGATCGAGGCGGTGCTGGCCGACCTCTCGGGCAGGCAGAAGCCCGCGCCCGCACCGCCGGAGTCGCCGCAGCCCCAGCCGACGCCGCCTGCACAGGCCGACGATCGCCTTGTCCAGCTCGAACGGCAGGTCCGCCGCCTGCAGGCGTTCGTGCAGGAACTTGAAGAGGGGATTGCCGGGAAGGACCGCGAGATCGCGAGCCTGAAACGGCAGATCAGGTACGAACGTTCCGAACGGGGGAAGACGCTCCAGCGGGACACCGATATTGCCACGCGGGAGGCGATCATCGCGAACCTCAGGACGCTCCTGCGGAAGGAAGAAAAACGGAATAAGAGCCTCAGGAAACGGATCGAACGGATGCGGCGGGTCGAGGAATTACAGATCGGCGAGGGGCAGGTCGCTGTGAAGGCGATTGCGTCCCTCACCCACGACGCCGTCCGCAGCCTGGCCGCCGACCTCGGTCTTGTCGAGGGCGATGTGATCGCGGTTGCGACGACCGGCGGCTGGGGGCGGAGCGTGGTGCGGGAGATCGCCGATGCGAAGGCGGCGGCGGTGGTCGTTCCGGGCAAGAGCCTGGAGGGGCTGGACCCGCACCTGATCGCTGCGGCGCTTGCCGCCTCCCTGCCCCTGGTGGCGGCGGGGGCGATCGGGCTACGCCTCTCGGGAAAGATCGGGACCGCCGACGAGGAAGGGTTCGCCGCAGCCCTCGCCGCATGGGGGGAGCGGGTGGAGGAGCATGAACGGGAGAAGAGGGCGGCGATGTTAAACCAGGTCTTCAAGGAGTACAGGAGCGAGCGGGAGAAGGAGGTGCGGCGGCATGGATGAACGTTCGCTGATCCGCTCGCTCGTTCCCGTCCTTGGGGCGGCGGCGACGGCCGACGACTGTGCGACAATCCAGCACGGCGGCGAGTGGCTCGTCCTCTCCACCGATATGCTCCACGAGACGACCGATTTCCCGGCCGGGATGACTGACCGGGAAATCGGCTGGATGGCGGCGGCGGTGACGATCTCGGATATTGCGGCGATGGGGGCGCGGCCCGTCGCCCTGCTCCTTGCGACCGGCCTCGACCGCCCAGAACGCCTGGCCGGGATCACGGCGGGGGCGCTCGAATGCTGCCGGGCCTATGGCTGCGACCTTGCCGGGGGGGACACCGACGCCCACACCGAACTGACGATCGTCTCCACCGGCCTCGGGACCGCTCTGCGGCCGGTCAGGCGGAGCGGCGCGGGGATCGGGGACCTGATCTGCGTCACTGGCTACCTGGGCGGGGCGCAGGCGGCCCTTTCCGGCTATGACCAGTTCTGGGAGCGCTTGATCGCGCCCGAACCACGCGTCGCCGCGGGCCTCGCCCTCAATGCCGGTGGGGCGACGGCGATGATGGACGTCTCGGACGGGCTTGCGATGTCCCTCCACGACATGCTCGGCGTGAACGACTGCGGTTTTACGGTGGAGACGGTCCGTCTCCCCATACCGGACGGTGTCCCTGCGGAGGAGGGTCGGGATTTCGCCCTTTTCGGCGGCGGGGACTTCGAGCTCCTCTTCACGGTCCCGCCCGAACGGTTCCCGGTGGCGGGAGTGGAGGCGACGGCGATCGGGCGGGTCGTGGCGGAGCATGGTGTCTGGGCCGACGGCGCCTCCCTTCCGGCGCGGGGATATGTGCACACATGGACAAAATAAAGTCGCAATCAAAATGCAATCTTAATACCTCATCCTCTCATAATGCCGTTTATGGAGATTTGCTATTCTAATGATGCCCCTCTCGAAGATCCCGCAGATGATGCTCTTGATATTGCTCCATTTGCGAAAAATCTTGCAGATGCTATCCCGGCAATGTTCAATCCTCAGGGTTTTGTGGTTGCAATATATGGGGAGTGGGGATCTGGAAAAACAACCCTCCTTAATTTTATAAAATATTACATTGGACAAATACCTGAATCAAATAAACCATTGATTATTGATTTCCACCCCTGGTGGTTCTCTGGGAGGGAAGATCTCATTCGGAGTTTTTTTAATCAATTTGCCGGGAGTGTAAGCAGGTGGTTTGGAAAGTCTGCAGAATGTGCAAAATTATTAGCGCAATTTGCTGATGCTCTTTCTCCAGTTAAGATCCCTATTGTTCAGACGGTGAATTATATTGCAGATAAGGCAGATCCTACGAAACGCGATGTTCCTGCTTTGAAAGAAGAGATCAAGAGATCTCTGAAGCAGAAGAATCGGCGGATCCTGATCGTCATCGATGACATCGATCGGTTGAGCTCGGAGGAGATACGGTTATTATTCATGGTGATTAAAGATATTGCCGATTTTCCAAATGTTGTTTATCTACTCGCGCTTGATAAACATATCGTAAGTGGAGCATTAGATCAGATCCATGGTTTTGATGGGACGAAATATCTTGAAAAAATCGTTCAAACAGGTTATGATCTTCCTCATCCTGATAAAAAATTACTGAGAATGATTCTTTCCAAAAAAATAGATAGTATTCTTGAAGGTACTCCTAAATATTTATGGGATAAGACCCGCTGGCAAAATATTTACTTTGATGGTATCGATCATTTTGTAAAATCTCCGCGAAATGTGCAACGCTTCTCTAATGCATTATTATTAACGTATCCTGTGGTGAAAGGAGAGGTGAACCCGGTTGATTTTATTGCAGTTGAATATCTGAGACTGTTCTGTCCCTCTATGTATCATTTTATTCAGGGATCTGGAGAAATCTTCGTTGGATCTGTTGATATTCGCTTAGATCCTGATCCTGATAAAAGAATAAAATTAAGGCTGGATACCCAACTTGAACAAATTCCTGAGCAAGATCGAGAATCTGTCAAAAAATTGCTCTTCAGAATATTTCCCAAAACCAATTATTATTTTGGAGGCGCGTCATATGGGAGTGATTGGCTCCCTGGTTGGAGAAATAGTCTTCGAGTGTGTACCTCTGAACATTTTGACACATATTTCAGATTATCTTTGTCCCAGGGTCAGATGTCCCAAACAGAGATTCAATCGATCCTTGAATGTATAGATAAACCTGAGGTTTTTGAACAGACATTGATAAATCTGAATCGTCAAAAACAAAGAAACGGCCTTTCGAACCTATCATATTTTTTGGAATGCCTCTTAGATCATGCCGCTCTCGATATCCTAGAGGGTGCAGCAATCCCTTCTATAATCTCCACATTTTTTAAGGTCGGTGATGATCTCCTCTGCCTGGAAGATGATGAGCAGCGTTTCTCAATTTACGGTAACGATGATCGGATCCTTAGGATTGTATGGAGACTTTTTGATCGTTTGGACGAGGCAAAACACTTTTCCTTGTTAGAAGATGCAATCCGTAGAGGAGATTCTATCTCTTTAATTGTGAAACTGATCACGATTTATGGCAGACAGCACGGAAAATATGGCACAAATGAGGAAACTGATGGAGAACGGATCATAAGCCTTGAACATCTGAGAGTACTTGAGGAGCTTACATTGGAAAAAATCCGACAGGCTTCTCAAGAGGGTTCTCTTATTGATACCCCACTTCTGTGGCGTGTTTTATTTTTCTGGAAAGAGAATAGACATGATGGAGAAGTCAGGTCATGGGTAGAGGAAACAACCCGTAATGATGATAAGTTACTGCTTTTTCTGGATCAGTTTATATCGGCAACATTCACTCAGTCCGCTGATGATGTAATCTCGGAACAACATTGGATTCTTGCTTCAAAGAGCATCAGTGCGTTCATTAATCTGGATGAGTTAAAGGGTCGTGTTCAAAATCTTATTGAATCCAAAATTGATCTAACGGAACGTCAGAGGGAGGCATTGACTAATTTCGTCAGTGGAGTTGAAGAGCCTCTCTGAGGGTGTTGTAATCAGTGAGATTTTGGTGACAATGACCGGTGCTCTGATATGGGCCATAATTCTGACTCTGGCATGCAACAGGAAGATCTTTCATGGCATGTCTCTGTCGGGATGGGGTTGTACCCCCTCCCATGCCCACACCCGCCTGCGATTGGGGCCGATAGGGATCATGCAGATCCGCAGGTTAAGGCATGGCTGTTCCATGATTTGTTTTGAGGGGCGTGTTTAACCATATCTACGAGCATTGAGGGTGCGCAGTTATTTCTCACCTTCCCTCCTAGGTAGATTCGTGATGTACCATCTCTTCAGAAGAGATATCCTCGTCCTCTTCGTCGCAGTCATGGCCGGCATCGCTGCCGGAAACTATGTCAGGGCCCTCTACGGGAGCAGCGTCCTTGCCGTCCTCGCCTCGGCGGCGGCGATCGTCGCCGTCGGGGCCGCGGCTGAGTACCTGCTCCGGCGGTTCTGCAGCCCCATGAGAGAGGGGGAATGACCGGCGCTCCTTCCGGGTTAAGAAAAAAAGGTTGGATCGGGCCCAGATCATGAACCCGCCGTTTCACTTCCCCGACGTGTTCTGGGGGAGGAACGGGATCAGGGAGGAGGCGAGTTTTGCGATGTCCATCGACTGGAGGACCACCTTGCCCGGCCCGGTGAGAGTGGTCAGGAAGAGCCCTTCGCCGCCAAAAAAGACCGTCTTCACGCCCCCGGCCATCTGGATGGAGTAATCCACCGTGGCGTCGAAGCCGACGACGAGCCCGGTCTCCACCTTCACGACCTCCCCCGCGGCCAGGTCCATCTCGATGGTGTCACCGCAGCAGTGGAGGAAGGCGGTCCCCGAACCCGAAAGGCGCTGGAGGATGAAACCCTCGCCGCCGAAAAAGCCCGATCGGATCTTTTTGGTGAAGGCGATGTCGAGGTGCACGCCCTGTTCAGAGCAGAGATATGCGTCTTTCTGGGCGAGGAACTCCCTGCCGGTGACGTCGACCGGGAAGATCCGGCCCGGAACGTTCCCGGCGAAGGAGACGAAACCGCTCTCCCCCTGCGGCGTGAACTCGGTCAGGAACAGGCTCTCGTTCGTGAGCGCCCGTTTCAGACCGCCAAGCAGCCCGCCCTTCAGGTGGGAGTCCATCTGCATGTTCCCGCTCATGTTCACCATGGCGCCGGCCTCGGCATTGACCCGCTCCCCCTGCGCGAGGGTGAGTTTCACCATCTGCAGGTTGTCACCGATGATCTCGTATTTCATGGTCAGTTCCCGGGGAATATTCGATGCCAGGAGGATATCACCCTTCCCCTTTTGATCGGGCGAGAGGAGGCCAGGGAAAAAAGCCAGATAAACCAGATTATTGCACTTTTTGAATCCAGCATGCATGTAAAAAATACAAATCAGATATATTTGTAAACTAATAGATACGATTTATTGATATATCATATCTCAATCATAATTTTCTGAACGCACTCCCATCAGGTGTTCTCCATGAAAAAAAAGACACGATATTATTCTCTGATGCTCTGCGCCCTGATCGCCCTGCTTGCCGTCCCGGGCATATCAGGAGCGACGATCGAGGCCGCACCGCTCAACCCTGCCTTCCTGGAATACCTCGAAGGGCAGGAGGCGGCGGCAGAAGGCGCCATGCAGACCTGCAGTATTGCCTCGTCCCCTGATGAATTCAGATATCCCCTGACCGGTCTCTGCCCGGCCCCTGCAACACCGATCTGGTCAGGGCAATCTGTCGATCCGGTCGGCTCGAGCGCCCTCCCTGCATCCTTCGACTTAAGGGACGAGGGGAGGGTCACGCCGGTGCAGGACCAGGGGAAGAGCGGGACCTGCTGGGCGTTCGCCACCTATGCCTCCCTTGAGTCGAACCTGCTCACCAGGACCGGCACGGCATGGGACTTCTCCGAGAGCAACATGAAGAACCTCTGCTCGAACCTCTACGGAGGTTTCGATTGTGGTCCAGGCGACGGCGGTCAGGCCTTCATGTCCACCGCCTACCTCACACGCTGGTCCGGACCGGTGAACGAGACCGACGACCCCTATCTCCTGCCCGTGCCATCGAACGACTCGCCGACCGATCTTTCGCCGGTGGTCCACGTCCAGAATATCACGTTCCTCCCGCCGCGGGATGGACCGCTCGACAACGGCCTGATGAAGGAAATGATCCGCGAGGAGGGGGCCCTCTGGGTGGGGTTCATTGTCAACTGGTCCTGTTTTGCCGACAACTACCTGACCTACTACCGCCCGGATGACGGCACCTATGAGAATGAAGGCGGTCATGCCGTGGCCCTCGTCGGCTGGGACGACAACTACCCGGCGGAGAACTTCAGTGTCACGCCGCCCGGCGACGGCGCCTTCATCGCCAAAAACTCCTGGGGTGAGGGGGTCGGCGACGGCGGCTACTTCTACATCTCATATTACCAGCCAGAACCTGGCAGGTTCTGGGACAGGAACTCCACCTTTGTCGGGGACCAGCGCGACTACTGTTCGGTTCTCTTCACCGGGGAGGCCGCAAATTCCCTGGGACACGCCTACCAGTACGACCCCCTCGGCTGGACGAACAGCCTCGGCGCAACCGGCTCCACCACCATCTATGGTGCGAATGTCTTCACGGCCGGAGACTACGAGGACCTGCGGGCAGCAGGTTTCTACACCCGTGAACCCGGCACCGACTACACCGTTTCCGTCTTGCGCTCCATCAACACCCCGACAGGCGCCACCCCCGTCCCCGTGGCGCAGGTCACCGGCACCGCCGCCCTCCCGGGCTACCACACCGTCCCGCTCCCCGACCCGGTCTTCCTCTCACCGGGCCAGACCTTCTCGGTGGTGCTGGAGGTCGACGCCCCGACCGACACCCACCCCCTTGTCGTGGAGATGCCGATCGCGGGGTATTCCTCCAATGCCACCGCAGCGCCCGGAGAGAGTTATGTGAGTCTCGATGGCGAGCAATGGGCCGACCTGACCGCGATCTTCCCTGACACCAACGTCTGCATCAAGGCATTCACCACCGACGCCATCGTGGTGCCGCGGGACTACCCCACCATCCAGGCGGCGATCGACGCCGCCGATGACGGCGACACGATCGTCGTGGAGAACGGCACCTATGATGAGCACCTGAACGTCACAAAATCGGTCACGATCGTCGGCATTGGCATGCCGGTCGTGAATGCTGCCGGGAGCGGGTCGGCGATCACGGTCACCGCCGACGGGGTGCACCTTTCCGGCATCGCTGCAACGGGCGCGAGTCCGGTCTTTGAACCGACCGCCTACAATGCAGGCATCCGGGTCTTTGGGGACGACGCCCTCGTCGAGAACTGCTCATCATACCAGAACGGTGCATGCGGCGTCTTTGTATCGGATGCCGCGGGTGCGGTCATCCGGGGCAACGAGATCTCTGAGAACCCCTACGGCATGATCCTGTGGAACTGTTCCAGGGCCATCATTGCCGCCAACAGAGTCCATGACAACGACCGGCTTGGCATCGAGATCGATGAGACCGACGGCGCCATGCTGGAGGGCAACACCGTCCAGGAGAGCGACGGGCAGGGGATCGGTCTCTATTATACCGCCAATACTACGATGCAGGGCAACGTAATGGAAGGGAACGCCTGGAACTTCGTGTATTATGGCGACGACCCGGCGCCCGGGAACAGTGTCGATACCTCCAACACCGTTGACGGACGCCCGATCGTCTACCTTGAGGGGGTCTCAGGGATGACGATCGATCCCTCCAGCAATGCGGGTGCGGTCTGCTGCGTCGGTTGTGACTCGATGAGCATTGAGGGTCTCGCCCTTCAGGAGACCGGTTGCGGCATCAGCCTCCTCTCGACGCGGGAGAGCAGCATCGAGGGGTGCGCCATATCCAACGCCTATGACGGGATCCATCTCTCCAATGTCAGCGGGATCGCCATCGAGGACTGTTCAATCACCGCATCGAGGGTGAACGAGTGGTTGATCAATATCGACAGGGCAGAGAACTGCAGCCTCGTCGGCACCACGCTGACCGGCCTCGGCGAGTCCGGCATGGGGATGTACAACGTCTCAGGGGCTGAGATCACCGGGAACACCATCAATTTCACCTCGACCGGCGGCCCTCTGAGGAGTGTGGATATCAGTTCGCTCACCAACAGCACGGTCAGAGAAAACCTGCTGGATCTCTCCGGGATAGATCTCTCTGTGGACGGCCTCAGAGGCAATCTGGTCTACCGCAATAACATCGTCCTTCCGGCACCGGTTCCAGCAGTTCTGTCCTCTGCTCTGTCCCTGCAGGAAAGATCCCCTGGTTATGCCCGCATCAAGCCAGTCTCCGACCTCCTTGACCGAGATGCCCAGGGTTCAAGCGTTTCTTGTGCGTCCGCAGCAGCCGTCCAGGCCGGGAACACCTGGCATTCGCCAGATCCGATTGCCTACTGGTACCGCGGGATCGGGCAGACGAACTTCACCGGAAACCACTGGAGCGCGTATGGCGGCACCGATGCAAACGGCGATGGTATCGGTGATACGCCGTTTGTAATCGCGGCGGATGAGACCGACCCCTACCCGCTGACGGAGCAGTTCGAAGCATATTCGACCGCACGCCCCTCAGATGGCAGTGAATCCTCCTCAGACGGCGCATCCGGTGCCTCAGGCAACCTGAATCCAGGGGAAACCGCATCGTTGCACTTTTCAGGCTCGGCGGTGACCGAAATCAGCATCGCGGCAGGGCAGCGGATCGACGGGATCATGGTGACCATTGCCCCGGCGTCCTCCGGGCCTGCCGGTCTGGACGCACCTGTCTACCAGTATCTCGTCGCAAACCTCACCTACACCACCGACGATGCAATTGCAGGGGCAGTCTTCACCTTCGAGGTATCGACAGCCTGGCTGGAGGAGCAGGGGCTCTCACCCGGCGATATCAGCCTCTGGCGCTACCACGACGGGGCATGGGCAGCGCTCCCGACTGAGGTGCTCAGGGAGGAGGACGGCCGGGTGTACTTCCGTGCGACCTCGCCCGGGTTCTCGTACTTCGCGGTGGCCGGTGGCCGGACCATGACGGTGGAGCCGGTCGGGACGGTTCCGTCAGAGGAGCCCGGCGATGCAGGAACGGTCAGGAATGTAACGGCAACAGGGAGCGCGATCTCAGGCACACCGGTTTCGACGACCACTGAACCAGGAACACCGACCGAAACGACGCCGCAAAAGAGCCCGGTCTGGTGGGGAGCGGCGCTTGCGGCGGTCGGAGGGATGGCGCTCGGCCTGAAGGGGAGGCGGTGAGCCCCTTCATCTCATTTTTAAGGCTTCACGCTCTCGATTTTTATACTGCAAAAAGCGAGTGGACCCGGCGGGAATTGAACCCGCGGCCTCATCGTTGCGAACGATGCGATCTTCCCCTGATCTACGAGCCCGCGACCGGCACAATGCCTGATCCTGCCTGATAATGTTGCCCCCGTTCCTTTATATCCCTTCCTGATGGTGACATCCGGGCGGTGCAGGTTGATGGGGAGCGCGGCGTACACGCGCGCACGGGCGATAAAAAAAGAGATCAGAGAATGATCTCGATATCGAGTTTCTCTGCGAGTTCCTTGTACCGGTTCCTGATGGTGACCTCGGTCACCCCGGCGACCTCTGCGACCTCGCGCTGGGTCCGTCGTTCTCCCGAGAGGATCGAGGAGATGTAGATAGCGGCGGCCGCAACGCCGGTCGGCCCCCTGCCGCTCGTCAGCTCGCGCTCGCCGGCCTGGCGCAGGATCTCCACGGCACGGCTCTGCACCTCCCCCTTTAAGGTGAGGCCCGAGCAGAACCGCGGAACGTAGTCGATCGGCGAGGTCGGCAGGAGTTTCAAGCCCAGTTCACGCGAGATAAACCGGTAGGTGCGCCCGATCTCTTTCCTGGATACCCTGGACACCTCGGCGATCTCGTCGAGGGTTCGGGGCACCGAGCACTGCCGGCATGCGGCATAGAGGGCGGCGGCGGCGACCCCTTCAATGGACCTGCCCCGAATCAGGTTCTTGTCCACGGCGTCGCGGTAGATCACCGCAGCAGTCTCCCGCACGTTCCTTGGAAGACCGAGGGCCGAGGCCATCCGGTCCAGTTCGGAGAGGGCGAAGGCGAGGTTCCGCTCGGTGGCGTTCGAGACCCGGATCCGCCTCTGCCACTTGCGCAGACGATAGAGTTGCGCCCGGTTCTTCGACGAGATGGCGCGGCCGTAGCTGTCGCGATTGCGCCAGTCGATCATCGTCGAGAGACCTTTGTCATGGATCGTAAAGGTCATCGGAGCCCCGACACGGGAGCGCTTCACCCGCTGGTCGTGGTCGAAGGCACGCCACTCAGGGCCACGGTCGATGAACTCCTCGTCAATGACCAATCCGCAGCTCTTGCACACGAGTTCGGCCCGTTCATAATCATGGACGAGCTGGCGGCTGCCGCACTCAGGGCATACATTTTCCGTCGCCTCCTCGCGCTTCTTTACCTGCTCCGTGACCGCGGTACGCGACCTTTTTTTGAGGGCCTCGCGCTCGCTCTGAAGCATTTTCAGTTTTTCGATTTCTGCCATTTCCCGTCACCTTTTGTATAGAGTTTCTCTCCCAGGCGCCCGCTGCAGCCCCCTCTGCAGGAGACTGCAGCATATGGCGAGGATACATTCCCGAAGATATCCACAACCTTTCCAACTGGCTTGAGGCGCCTATCGAGCACGTCACCATAGAGGCGGGGCAACTGCGCAGCGTCGCATCTGAGGATCAGCGTATGAGAACCGCAAATTTTAATAATGGGCCCCACCAGTTTCAATAGAATACCCCATAAGAACTCCCCCTCAGGTGGAGTGATATTTATAAATGGGAGTTATCAATATTTAAAGATATCGACAAAATATAAATACGGATCATCTCCCGAGTAAATCCGAAACAATTTTTAGGGATAGTGATCTCGTAACTTCTTCCTCTGTTAGCCCTGCCCCGCGTGCTACTGCCACTTTTGCCTCTCGGCCGAGAAGGTCGGAGGGCGCATGGGCATCCGAGTCCACCACGATCATGCAGCCCGCCTCCCGCGCCGCCACCGCCACATAACCGTTCGTCCGGTTATGCCCGTTTCGCGAGGTGATCTCAAGAGCGACCCGGTTCTTCGCGGCGAGACGTGCATCCTCAGGGGTGATGAATCCCGGATGAGCAAGGATGTCCACATCGGCACAGGAGCAGGCGGCATGATTTGTACCCGGGGCGACCGGTTCCACCGGCGACTCGCCATGCACGACGACAATGTCTGCTCCCTCATCGCGTGCATAGGCTGCGAGTTCGGCGATCTCCTCCGGGGGGACGTGGGTGATCTCCACCCCGCTGAGGAGACGGACGCCATAGCGCGCGGCGCTCTTCCTCAGGCATGCGGTGGCGGCGATCACCTGCGCGATATTCGTGCAGTCGACGTGATCGGCGATGGCGACGATCTCGTAGCCGAGCACGCTGAGGCGGCGGACCAGCTCGATGGGGAGGAGTTCGCCGTCGCTCATCGTGGTATGGGTGTGCAGGTCGTAGAGCCCGCTCATCGCTTCACCTCAATGGCCTGCGCCACCTTCCTTATGACCTCGCCCTTCGGTTCAGTGCAGGTCACCGCCACCCGCCCCTCACGTTTGTGCCAGTGTGCCGGGTGGTGTTTCTCCTCGACCCGGTAGGGATAGCCGCATTTTTTCAGTGCTGCTTCGAGTTCCATGAGAGTGAGGCTCTTTACGGCTCGGCCCCGGGGGACGCGCCGCCCCTCAGCCCGCTTCAGCCCGGCCTGAAAATAGCAGGGATAGAGGATGCACAGACGTTCCATTGTTCATTAGGTAGATGGTGAATCTATATAGCCATCTCCCTCATACCCATCTGTATGCACCACATCGACGTCAGGATCGAGAAGGATGTGTACGCGGCGAACGACCGTCTCGCCGCTGCCAACGCTGCCCACTTGAAGGAACACGGGGTCAGGGCGTTCGACCTCCTCGGTGCGATCGGATCGGGGAAGACGGCCCTGATCGAGCGGCTTGTGCCCCTCCTCGCCGCCCGCGGCCTTGCAGCCGGGGCAATCGCCGGCGATGTCTATGGCGACGACGATTTCAAGCGGATCGTGGCCCTGGGCATCCCGGCCGTCAACGCCAATACCGGGACCGAGTGCCACCTCGACGCCCACCTCGTCGAGCACGCAATCGACCACCTGCCTCTCGACAAAATCGACGTGCTCTTCATTGAGAATGTCGGCAACATGGTCTGCCCGACCGACTTTGCCCTCGGGGCCGAGAAACGGATCGTCATCGTCTCCTCGACCGAGGGCGACGATGTGGTGAACAAGCACCCGATGATGTTCCGCGGCGGTTCGATCGGCGTCATCAACAAGACCGACCTCGCCCCGCTGGTTGGCTGCAATATGGACCGAATGGAGGCGGACATGCGGCGGTACAACCCGGAGATGAAGGTATTCAGGACAAATATGAAGACCGGCGAAGGCGTTGCCGCTCTTCTCGACGCCATTATCGAGTGATCGGATTTAAATCCGATGAGCCAGAATATATATAGCACTCTGATAGGGATTATCGGTCTCACAGAACGAACACCTGAGGTGATACTATACAGTGGCAAGGTAGATCAGTCCGGCGCCTGACCGGCGGAAGGAACCACCTGGCGAGCGGCAAGAAGCGCTTTGAGCGCGGTCGCGCACCGGCGGAAACACATGTAGGCGAGAACAGGAACCGGCTTATGCGGGTTCACGGCGGAGACGTGAAGGTACGGGCGCTGCGTGCGAATGTCGCCGCAGTCTCGAGCCCCTCGACCGGCGAAACAAAGAAGGTCGCCATCCAGACCGTAGAGGCAAACCCGGCAAACATCAACTATGTGCGCCGGAACCTCCTCACCCGCGGTGCGATCATCAGGACCGAGATCGGGCGCGCACGGATCACAAGTCGCCCCGGACAGGACGGCGTCGTCAACGCGGTCCTGATCGAATAACCCTTTTTTTGTTTCGCTACTTTTATGGCCGGATATAGGCGTAGCCCTCGGCCTGCCGCCGCACAATCTCCCCGACACCAGAGGGCACCACCCGGATCGCCCGCGGAAAATCATCCCGTGTAAATCCAAGCGCCCGCATACTGTTGGCGCATACCGCAAACTGGACACCCTGCTCCACATATTCACGAAAAAGGCCGGCGTACTGTCCGGTGAGAAGAAAAGCCTTCACCCCTTCGCTGTTCGCCACCACTTCGACGACAACGGATCCGCCGAGGTCATCGAGAAGGTTCCTGACATTCGCAAAGACAAGGGGAACCTTTGCCAGCTCGTCGAGATGGAAGATCGTCCGGTAACCGTTCATGCGTCAGTTCACTCCCGTGGCCGCCGTGCCGGCGGCAGGTCAACGTCCACCCCTACCATGCCGCCCCATATCCACCTTTCGCTTCGTCGGGGTTGCGATGCCTTCCTGGTGGCTGACTCCTGTGCGGACGATCAGCAGAGATTATCTGATCCTGTTGCCCATACGTGTATGATGCGCAGAGTATACTACCGGTTTCCCAGCCGTTTCGATCTGAACTTCACCATCGGCGAGCCGTTCGCACGGGCGATCGGGCGGATCGCCGCCCTTCACCGCACCCATACCAACCAGAGACGCGGCGCCGACCTTTACAAGCACGATATTCTTCTCGAGATCGCCGACGATCGGACACGCTTTCTCCCGGTGGACCTCCTGCCGCGCCTTGCCGACGAGGTGACCGAGTCCGCGGATTTCAGGATCTCGATCCACGAGACGCTTCTGCGGGCCGAAGGACGTCGCCCGGTCTCAGAGATCGTCTTTCTGGTCAGGATCGTCGATCGGGGGGCGCAGTCAGAGGTCTTTGTCGTCAAGGAAGGAACAGCCGGTTCGATGGACGCACTCGGCCTGAAAGATCTCCTGAAGGGTGCCTGCGAGTGAGCCTGAAGGTCACGGTCGCCGCCCCTTTCAAGCAGATGCACCGGGGCGATCTCGACAAAAACCAGTTCGTTTTTTTCCTTGCTCTGGACAGGAAATGGATGAATGTCGATCAGGCACATACGGTCTTGCGTCTTGCCGCGTCTGCAGGGCTTGTCAGGATTGAAGGGGGGAAAATATCGCCGCTCTTCGATGTCTCCTCGGTTTCGATCCCCCTCGGCTTCAGGCCGGGAGAGGAGATTTTCGCCGCCCCAGATCCCTGTAGCGACCTCGTGGCGCGGATCGCCAGGGAGACCGGGCAGAAGGAGCAGGAGGTGGTTGCCGCGATGAACCGGACGATCGAGGAGTTTGATGGGAACCTGAGAGTGGAAGCTGCTGCTGTGCTGCTGGCGCGGACATACGGGGTCGGGTGGTCCGACCTCCTGCCTGCACTCCGCGAGAATCTTCTCAGGGAAAAATAGGATATTTTTTAATTTTCTGCTGCTTCGGCCTTGCCGAGGAGTTCGTCCATGGACTTTTCGCCATAGGCTGCGACGACCGCGTTGATCTGGACGAAGTCCTGCGTGATCTCGTTACCGCGAATAGTCTTTCTCCTCCGCTCACCCTCATGCTCAGGGTGGAAGCCGAACCCCTTCGAGAGAAGGATCTTCCTGCGGCCTGCACCCGGCAGGTCTTTGCGTGCAGCGATCCCGGTCCGGTCGGATCCCCCGGTAATCTGAAGGCTGTATCCGGCAAGGCCGAGAGCCGCGCCCTCGACCTTGTCCCCGATCTTCTTTCCGACGAATGCTGATGCTGCCGCCCCGCTCGCCTCAATATTGTAGGCGCGGCCAGCTTTTCTGTCAGATACGACAACTTTGAAATCGACCATTATCTCTGGCTCCTTCTCGACCTGATGCTATCAGACGTGTCTATAAAATTGGGTACTCGTATATTAAATACTACTTGCCCCAGAAGGGCTCGTCCTTCCTCCGCATCGCGGTGTACTCCTCGAGCACCTCGCGCATGCCCGGCTTCAGACTCCCGAGCATCTCCTTTTCCAGCACTTTTACGTGATGTTCCGGGATATCCGCAAAGAGTTCGTCATTCTCACTGATCTGCCGCCCGATCGTCGGGCCCTCGATGGAAACTGCAACTTCCGCTCCAGCCTCCGCTTCAGAGACGTTTTCTCCCCGGACCTGAATATTCTTCAGCTGCCCGATCCGTTTGCCGTCGCGGCGCACCAGATAAACGCCGTTCCTCAACTTGCCGCCGAGCACCCTGACACCGACGACCGCCGGGTTGCTCTGGCGAAAGACACAGCCCTCGAGGATGGATATTTTCGCCGGCAGCACGATGTGTTCGAAGCGCTGGGCCTCGATCCGGCGCTGCTGCTCCTTAACCCATTCGGTGTAGTCTTCGATGAGCCGATAAATGATGTCACCCGAGAAGAGCGTGACCTTGTTCGAGGGGTCTTTGAGGATCTCGACGGCGTCAGGAAGGATCGGCGTATTGAATGCGAGAAGAACAGCGTGGAATGGATCCTTCACGGTCCCGACCTCAATCAGGTCGTGGCGCGAGACCGGACCAACCTCGGCTTTCCTGATCCCGATCCCATGATCTTCGAGCTCCTTTGCAAGGGCTTCAAGGGCGCCGATGGTGTCGGCTTTGATGAAGATCCCCTCATCGACAAGATTGACGTGGATCTCCTCGACCTCGCGGCGCACCTCCTCGTTGATGGCGTCGCGCCCTGCCGGGTCAGGAATCACCCTGAGGGGAGAACCTGCGATCACGCCCTCGAGGTGGGGAGCAGAGACTTTGATCCCGGCAGCGGCCGTGACGGACTTCACCCGTTCGAACTTCTCCTCAACAAGGATCTCAGACATCGGTCTCGGTTTGAGGAGCGAGCGCACCTTCGGGTTGATCACTCCTTCGGCAGTGGCGACGGCGATCTCGTCGCCGACCCCGATCACGCCGTCGTACAGGATCACGTCGAGGGTCATGCCAAGCCCGCGCTCCTCCTTCACCTCGAGCACCGTACCAATACCGGGACCGTCGACCGATACTGCAAGGGCATCGGTCATATAGCGCTGGGCGAGACCGATGAGCATCATCAGGAGGTCGGGCACCCCTTCGCCGGTGATCCCCGAGACCGGGACGATGGCGATATTCCGGGCGAAGTCGCTCACCCGATCGAAGCGTTCGCAGTTGAACCCCATCTCTGAGAGTTTGCCGATCAACTCGTAGGTCCTGGTCTCGAAGACCTGCTTCACCCGATCGCCCTGGGTCGCAAATGTGGTCTTGAAGGGTGCGTTCTGGTTTACCCGCCAGCCGTGGATACGGTCGATCTTGGTGGCGGCGACAACGAAGGGCGTACGGTAGGTGCGGAGAATCTCAAGCGCCTCGATGGTCTGGGGCTGGAAGCCCTCGTTGATGTCGACGACCAGGATTGCCATGTCTGCAAGGGCGCCGCCGCGTGCCCTGAGCGTCGTGAAAGCCTGGTGGCCCGGGGTGTCGATGAAGAGAAGGCCGGGAACATTGATCTGGAGGTTCTTGAGGGCTCCGCTCATCCGCGCAATGGCATCGAGCGGGACGAGCGTCGCCCCGATGTGCTGGGTGATCGCCCCGGCTTCGCCGGCAACGACCGAGGAACCCCTGATCCAGTCGAGAAGGGAGGTCTTCCCGTGGTCGACATGGCCGAGCACACAGACGATCGGCGTCCTGATCTTCGAACCTTCACTCTCTTTCTCTGCCTTTTTCTTCTTTGCCATCTCCCGCGCCCCCTTATCTCCGGGCCCCGATTCCGGGAAATCCCGTGTATGTGCTGATCTATTAGGGTATGCACCCCTATTAATGCTCTCCCGTGCCCGCGCGGGGCTGCCGGATGGGGCATCAGGGGCCTGATTTCGCCTGCGTGCCCCCGGTTCATCCGATAGGTTAATCTGTGGAGTCATACAACATTTTAAGAGTATTTTGCCGGGGTGGGGTAGTTGGTCATCCTAGGGGACTGTGGATCCCCCGACCCGGGTTCGAGTCTCGGCCCCGGCCCTCTTTCTTTTTGAAAATTCTGTTGAATCCGATCGCTCTGTTCTTTGCCCCGGTATCATCAGATTGTCTGGTCTGGCGTGCGTATTCAGCGCCTCCCCGCTTCCATCATCTGTTTCGCCTGGAAGAAAACGGGCAGGGCCAGGATCTGCGCCCCTGCAGCGAAGCCGATAACGAGCGGAATTGAGACCCCATAGGCCCATCCGAGAACGACGCTGCCCAGAAACCACCCCGCCCCATAAATCGTGTTGAAGATCCCATAGGCCAGAGCGCGCTTTGAGATATGGGTGTAATCGGCGATTGCCGCACGCATTACGGTTTCCTGGATGCCCATTGAGGCCCCCCAGAGGGCGGCACCGGCGAGCGCCCATAAAGGAGAGAGACTGAAGGCGAGAAAGGGGACGGTGATGCCGATCAACGGGACGGCAGCGAGCACAGAGAGACCGACACGGTCGTAGACCCGCCCTGCGGCGAGGGCGACCACGGCGTCGACACCCATCGCAACGGCATAATACAGGGGGATCTGCGCTCCCGGGACGATGCCGGTCGTCGCAAAGTGGTAGGCGACGAGCGGGAAGGCGACAAAGCCGGCCATGGTGAGGGCGGTGAAGATCCCGTAAGGGACGAGGGCCCGGGTGGGCGGGGCCTGCGGCGCCGGTCTGGTTGCAGTCTCGATCGCCGCCGGTGCCGGCGCCCTGCTCCTGGTGAGGGTAAGGGCGAGCATCATCATGGCGAAGGGGATGAGCAGGAGGGCAAATCCGACCCTGTAATCGCCACGCAAAAAAAATGCGGTTGAGAGGATGACAGGACCGATGACCGCACCGATCTGGTCGAGGGCCTCGTGGATGCCAAACCCCCAGCCCCGCCCGATGCCTGCCGTCACGTTCGAGAGGATCGCATCCTTTGCCGGTGCCCGGATCCCCTTCCCGATTCGTTCAAGGATGAACAGGAGGGCGGCCACCTCCCATGAACCGGCAAGGGCAAGGAGGGGCACGGCGATCAGCATGCCGTAGCCAAGGAAGGTGAACGTCCAGTAGCGGCGTGTGGCGTCGGCAAGGCGGCCTGAGACAAGGCGGAGAGCGTAGCCGAGAAACTCCCCCAGCCCTGCCACGATCCCAACAACAAGCGCCGATCCCCCGAGGGCAAACAGGTACGGGCCGGTAACGCTCCGCGCCCCCTCATAGATGATATCACCGAAGAGGCTTACAAGGCCAAAGAGCAGGATGATCAGATATGCCGCCCTCCGATCGAAGGGCGCGGGCGGCGTGGCCTGTGTCATGGTCAGCAGAGGGGCATTCTGCCGGTCTTACATAATAAATACGTCTGCTGATCGGCGACCGCAGCCCCTGCCACCAATAAAAAAAGGAGTTATGCCGCCGGGATCTCAGCGGCGTTCACTGCGTGCGGATGGGAGAAGCGGTACATTACGGCGAGCACGGCCGGCATCACCAGGATCGCACCCACAAGCGAGAACCCGACGGTGATCACCGTCACGATCCCGAAGTTCGAGATGATGTTGAAGGCAGAGAGGGTCAGCGCCGAGAACCCGAAGACCGTCGTCATGCCGGATACGGTGATCGCCATCCCGATCTTCTGGACGGCCGTCTGGATCGCCTCATAAATATTAAGACCGCGCGCAAGCTCCTCCTCGCACCGCTCCATGATCAGGATCGTGTACTCCGAGGCGACGCCGATGGTCATCGACCCCAGGGTGGCGGTCATGGGAGTGTAATCCAGACCGAGCAGATACATGATCGCCCCGTTCCACCCGACGATCATGACGATCGGGATTAAGGGGGTGACGGCGTTGAATTTCCGGTAGACGAGCAGGAGAAAACCGAGGATCAGGACGAAGCCGGCAATGACCATCGTCGTCTTCGAGTTGGTGATGTCGTCCATGAGGGCGGCGAACATCTCGGTGCTCCCGGTCACCCGTACCGTCGTCCCTGGCGGGGCCGGATACCAGGCCGCCTCTTTTACCAGGTTCTCGATCATGGAGCGTGCGGTGTCCATCTCCATGTCCACGGTAGAGAAGAGGATCGCTGCCTCCATATTCCCGTTGAGGTAGCGCCCTTTCGAATCCTCCGGGATCGTTGATAGGACATCCCTCACGCCTGCTTCGGTATCGGGGATCACGCCGTTGTTGTACTGTTTGATCAGGGTTACGATGCTGCTCGCCCCGGTGATCTTGTCGTTTCGTTCCAGTTCGTAGGTGGCGAATCCGTCGATCCACTTCAGGGTGTCGGCGCTGAGGACATCGTCTCCGGTCACCATGACCGGGATCGAGGTGGTGGAGCCCATCGTCCGCGTCACCTTCTCCATGTCGAGAAGGGCCGGCATGTCTGAAGGGACGAAGGTGTCCTGGTCGGCGTTGACCGGGACGCGGGTGTCCATCTGGAACCCGACCAGGGCGACAAGGCCGAAGATCAGCAGCACCGGGACCGGATTCTTCGCGATCTTGAGGGCAACGCTGCCCAGGGCGCGGTTGTAATGTTCGGTCAGGGAGCCGCGGGAACCTTTTTTGTGGAAAGGTTCCGTCTCACACCCCTTCCAGTCGAGTTCGCAGGCCGCCACGTCGTCGAGTACTCCGGTCTTCTCCTTCACGCGATATTTTGTGATGATCCCGAAGAGCGGGACGATGATCAGGGCCGAGAGATAACAGCAGACCACCCCGATGACACAGGTGACTCCGAAGTCGGCGATCATCGGGATGGGAGCGAGAAACATGGCGATAAACCCGAGCGAGGTCGCAAGCATGGCGATCAGCACAGAAGGCCCGGAATTGGCGACGGTCGCCTTCACCGCCTGGGGGATGGTGCCGTGCTGCATCTCCTCGTCAAAGCGGGTATGGAACTGGATCGCATAGTCGATCCCGATCCCGATGAGCACCGGGAACGCCCCGATGACGGTCATGGAGATCGGAATCCCGAAGAGCCCCATCAGCCCGAAGGTCAGGATCACCCCGACGGCAACGATTGCGACCGGGAGGAGGCGGTACCTGACATGGGAGAAGAGGGTGGAGACGGCAAGGAGCATCAGGAGCATCGCCGCCATGATGAGGATGCCCATCGAAGACCCCATCTCCTGCCCCATCTCCTGTGAGAATGCCGGCGTGCCCGAAACGGTGACGGTGAGGCCGGGTGGGGGGCTGGAGATGCTGATGATCGTCCTGATGTTGTCCAGCACCTGCTGCTGGACGGTGCTCTGGATGCCCGGCTCCAGGGTGACGCCCGTGATGGTCATCATCGAGGACGGCAGATACCGCTCAAGCGTCGCCGCAGGGATCGCGCTCTTGATCGCACTCACCTCGGCGACGGAGGACGGCAGGACGCCGCCGTTGATCTGCTTCATCATATCGGTGATGCCCGAGGCCGAGTCGATATACCGCTCCCGCCTGATCGTCTCTTCAAGCCGGTCGATATATTTCAGGACAGCGGGATCGGTGACGTCGTCGCACTCGAAGATGAGCATGATGGCGTCTGAGCCATAGGTGTCTTTGTAGTGGGAGAGCAATGCGCCTCTCGGCGTGTCCTTATCGATATAGGTGTCGTCCCCTGTCTCCATCGTCACCATCGAGAGGCCAAAGAGGGCGATGAGAAATACAGCCATGGCCACGCCGAACACGACGGCGGTATGTGCGTTGATGGCGTCTGCAAGGCGTTCGTAGGGTGTTTTCATGGAAATCTCCTGATGATATGAAGTATTTTTGTGATCCCCGGGATCACGGGGATCTCTGATCGGGCAGATAATCAGCGATGATCGCCCTGGCGATCGCCCGCGCCACGTCTTCCAGTCTCCTGCCGGCGACAGGAACGCCATAGGCGATCGCTGTCCTGATCATCTCTTCCTGATCAGTAATGACACATTCCTCTCGCGACGTGCAGGGATCCTGCATTCTGGCAAGCATCTCATACGCAAGAGTTCTGAAGGCATCGTCCCCCGCATCCTCGGCCATGCCAAGATGATGGAGCAGTTCAACGCCCAGAGCCAGATATCCTGGCGGCCAGAATCCAGATTCGTCCCAGATGGCACAGGTCTCAAGAGGTACAGCCGATAGCGGGTACATTGCCGCATCCGGCCGGCAGACCCCTGTCCCGACGGATCGCTCTTTGCAGGGGGTTATTCCTTCTGTCTCTGTTCCCGAATCGGTCATTCGCCTCAGCCTGTGAGGATCAGATCTGAGGGTCTCTCATATATGGTTGGTGCAACTCGCAGGAGGATTAATCGCCGGTTTCAGTGGATCGGGTCGCGGATCCCGGAGACGACGGATCGGTTATGCTCAAGGATATCCCTGACCCGCCCGATTCTGTACGGAGAAGAGGTAGTGCCCTGCGGCAGTGAGGGCGACAGCGTCATGACAGAAAGGGTTCCCTTGCATCTCCTTGCGTGATCAGGTGATTGGATGGATGATGGTTGACGCCGTTCTCCAGCGCGGTATCCCGGAACCCTCTGTGTCTATCTCATCTCAGCGCCGCCCCCCCATAAATGTGATGCAACCATATAGGGTTGCAGTCGGCAGAATTATCGGCGCCATCTTCCCATGATGATCGATGACAGAAGATCTCATCCCCCTGCTCAAGAACCTCGGGCTCAATGAGTACGAGGCGAAGGTGTATTCCACGCTCGTAGGCCTGAGAAGGGCCACCGCACGGGACATTCACGAGCTCAGCCGGGTGCCGCGGGGGAGAATCTACGAGATCCTGAACGACCTGGCGCGAAGGGGTTTTATCGGGGTAGAGGAAGGATCCCCGACCTGCTATTATCTGCTCGACCCCGACGAGGTGATCGACCACATGAAGGAGGAATATCTCTGCACGCTGGAGAAGACGCGGCGGGCAATCAGGGAGGTTTCGTTCACCCTGCCCAGACCCCCACCGTCGTTTTATATGCTGCGGAGCGAGTGGGCGATCGATAACCATGTCAGGGCCCTCCTGAAGAAGGCGAAGAAACAGATCCTCCTGATATGCCATGACGATCTCTTCCTGAAACGGTATTTAAAAGATCTGAAGGGAGTCGGGAGGAGGGTGGACCTGTGCATCATCGTCCGCAACAGGGGCGATTTTGCCGGGCTGGATCTCCCTTTCGTCGAGGCTAACGGTATCGTTGCCGAACTGCTGGACGACACCGTGACCAGCGCTTCTCACAGCCACCACTTTGACGGTACGGTCATGTTCGTGGACTATGGCGATTTCTTTTTCGTCGCTCTCGGCGGTCAGGAAACCTTCGCGATGACCGGGTCTGCCTCTCCACTGATGCGCTACCTGCAGTATTCACTGGTGGATAACCTGCGCCGGTGAGGAGGACGGCATACCTTTATCTCCGGCACCTCCCAATGGCAGAACCGTTACGTAAGGGGGGGAACAGCACTATGGAAGACGGACCAAGAGGCGCGATTCTCCAGCGCGACCGGGAGACCTATGCGATTGTGCCGAGGACGCCGGCAGGCATCGTCGCACCTGAGGACCTGGAGAACATCGCCAGGGTGGCGCGAAGATATGCGATCCCGGTGATCAAGATCACCTCAGGGCAGCGGATGGCCCTTGTCGGGATCAAGGCAGAGGATGTCGAGAAGATCTGGAACGAGATCGGGATGACGGTCGGGGAGGCGACCGCACCGTGCGTCCATTATGTGCAGGCGTGCCCGGGCACGGCGGTCTGCAAGTACGGCGTGCAGGATTCGCTCGGTCTCGGGCTCGAGCTTGAGAAGGTGTATCAGGACCTGAACCTCCCGGCGAAACTGAAGATGGGGATCTCGGGCTGCCCGCGGTGCTGCGGCGAGAGTTATGTGCGGGACATCGGGGTGCTCGGGACGGCGAAGGGCTGGACCGTGACCTTCGGCGGGAACTCGGGAGGGCGGCCCCGCATCGGCGACGTGATCGCAAAAGACCTCGCAAAAGAAGACGTGATCGCTCTTGTCAAACTTCTTCTCGATTATTATATTGAGAACGGAAAGCCGGGGGAGCGGACGGCGAGGCTTGTCGATCGGGTCGGGATCGACGCGGTAAAGGCTGCTGTCCAGAGTTAGTCGGTGAGAGGTGGCGGGCGGTTCCGGCCCTCGCCTCTCTCGTGAGGCGGAGCCTTATCTATATGCCGCGTCTAATAGTTCCCTGATGAGGGACGGTGACGACGACAGCACCCTCGCCCCGGGACAGGACCTGGACTTTGTCGATGAACTCTCTGAGTATCTCGACGTTCTCAGCAGTCCGACCCGCCTGCGCATCCTGAAGATCATCGAGCGCCGACCCAGGGACGCGAAGGAGATCTCCCGCGCCGTAGGTACGAGTTACGAGAACACGAAAAAACACCTCAACAGACTTCTTCTTGCCGGTCTTATCAGGAAAGAGGCAGGCAGTTCGGCCGAGACGGTGACCGGCGTTCACCCGGTCTGGAAATACTCCCTTGTTCAGGGAGGCCTTGAGATGGTGATCCAGAACCTCGGGATCTTCGGGAACCTCGGGATCGCCGCGGACGGGTCAGGCGTTTCCCTCAGGCTGCGCGAGATGAAAGACCGTCTTTCCTCAGCTTTTTTCGGAGGGACGCCCATCATCCTCGTGGTAGGCGGCGAGGAGGACGGCCGCACCGTTCCCCTCAGGTATGAGCAGTATGCCGTCGGCAGGGCCGATGCCGCCGGAAGCCCTGCCGACGGCGAAACGATCGCGCTCGCCCCGTCATATGCAGCGGTGAGCCGCGTCTCACGCCCCCACTGCCTGCTGAAGCGCCTCGGCGGCACCTGGCATGTGAAGGACGCCGGGAGCACCGGCGGCACGATGGTGAACACTGTGCCGCTGAGAAAGAACGAGATGCGCCCTCTCCTGGACGGCGACCTGATCGACCTTGCCCGCGGGCCGCAGGGGGCGCGCCTCCTCTTCTCTGTGCCGCCGCCCGCGTCCGGGGAGGATGGATTGGATGAGACGTAGCGCGCTCTTCGGGTCGTTCGCCGCGGTCATCCTCGTGATCGCCCTCATAGCCGTGCCGGCGGCAGCGGCGCAGGGTCAGGAGATGAAGGACGCTCATGTCATGGCGAATAAGAGCGCTCCTGCATATGGGAACGACCGGGCGGCATGGCAGGTTCCGATCACGCTCCCGGCGACGGTAGCCGTCGATGATCCCCCTGTGACAACGACAATCGCCGCTGCATCGGAGATCACGGCGATCCCGGAGGCGGCGAGCACACCGTCGGTCACGGAGCAGGCCCGCTTCATGGGACCGAATGGCACCGGGATGCAGGGCGGCAGCGGCGACCGGACCGATCCGATCGTGCTCGCCTTGATCATCGTCGCCGTGATCGTCGCTGCCCTGTACGGTTATTTCCACCTCTCCGCCAGAGGCACGTCCATCGACCCGGACCATACCGTCATCTTCGGAGGGAAAGACCCGCATTCCGACGACGGCGGATTCCCTCCGGCCCTTTCAGCACGCTATACCGGCATCGTCCCCGTCGGGAGCGGCGGGACCGCCCGTGTGTTTCTGGCGACGAGGGTAAGAGACGGGCAGACCGTCGCCGTCAAGGTGCCGCTCAGGACGGACGAGGCGACCGGCCGATCGTTTCTGAAAGAGATCGGCATCTGGCGGGGGCTCGTCCACCAGAACATCGTCAGGGTATGCGCGGTGAACATCCTTCCTTCTCCGTACGTGGAGATGGAGTACTTCGACCGTTCGCTCAAAGACCTCGAAAAACCGCTCTCGCCGGCAAGGGCACGCAGTATCGTCGCCGGGATCGCCGAAGGGCTCGCTTACGCCCATGAAAAAGGTGTGATCCACCGCGATCTCAAGCCGGGAAACATCCTGCTCGCCCCGGACGGCACCCCGAAGATCGCCGACTGGGGACTCGGCCGGGTGCTTGCGGACGGCGACGAGACGACCGCTCCCGGGTTCTCTCTCCACTATGCCGCCCCCGAACAGCTTGCTCCGGCCCGCTACGGCCCTGCCGGTGCAGGGACCGATCTCTTCCAGCTCGGCGTGGTGCTGTACGAACTCCTGACCGGGGCGTTCCCGTATAATGGGGTCGGTCCAGGGGAGTATGCGGCGGCCGTCCTCAGCGACGATCCGGTCCCGCCCTCGGCCGTCGAACCTGCCCTTGCACCCTTTGATCAGATCGTCCTCCGCTGCCTGAAGAAGGATCCTGCAACGCGCTATGCTTCGGCAGAGGCGTTTCTCGCCGATCTCCGGGCGATCGAATGCTGAACCTCCGGGTTATCCTCTGGAACCGGGATCATGACCGTTTCTTATCTTTCCCGGTGCGGACGTTCTGATCAGACCGCCCGGCAGGATGCCGGGGCGGCAGTGAGGAGAGAACCAGATGAAAAGGAATTATGTCTCTATCGGGGCCGCCTGTCTTCTCTGCCTGGCCCTTGTGGCGGTGGTCCCGGCCGCCGCTCTTGGAGGATGGGAGAATGCAGGCGGGCAGCAGGCGACCTCTCAGTCAGGGTGCACCGAAAACCCGCAGGGAGAACTCTGCCGCGGGCCGGCGGCCTGGGCCTGCCAGCACGGCGCCGCCGCAGGGGCCTGCGCATGCAACCGGACCTGCGATCAGGTCCGTAACCGAACCTGCCAGGCATAACCTGCCCACAGGCCCGGAACACCATTTTTCATCTCAGGCGCGTCCGCGGAAAGTTCAATATCTCCGACCTGCCATTCTCCACCATGACCGAACCCAGACCATTCCTGGTCGGCGGGGAGTGGCGGCGGAGCGACACGGTAGAAGAGGTTCGTTTTCCCTATGACCACTCGCCTGTCGACACCTTCTGCCTCGCCAGAGCAACCGACCTCGAGGACGCTGTCCGCTCTGCGCAGGAGGGCTTCGGACGGACACGGCGGCTTCCTGCCCACGAACGCATCCGGATCCTCAAAAGATTCGCCTGGTTGATCGAGGAGCGAAAAGAAGACCTTTCACGGCTCATCACCCTTGAGGCCGGAAAGACGGCGGCCCTCGCCCACGCCGAGGTGGACCGGGCGAAAGAGACGATTCTCCTTTCAGCAGAAGAGGCAGGGCGGATCTACGGCGAGATCCTCCCCCTCGACCTGACTCCCGCGGCCGGGGGCCGGACCGGCTACCTCCGCCGGTTCCCGATCGGCACGGTGCTGGCGATCACCCCGTTCAACTTTCCTTTCAACCTTGCCTGCCACAAAATCGGCCCGGCCGTGGCGGCGGGAAACGCCGTCATTCTAAAGCCGGCCACAAAGACCCCACTCTCCAGCCTCCTCCTCGGATCGCTTCTGATTGAGGCCGGGTATCCTGCAGAGGCGGTATCGGTCCTCCCCTGCACCCCGGACCTTGCCGAATGGCTGGTGCGGGACGAGCGGATCGCCTACCTCTCGTTCACCGGGAGCCCTGGCGTCGGCTGGCGGCTCAAAGAGATCGCCGGGCGAAAACGGGTCGGGCTGGAGCTCGGCGGCAATGCGGCGGCGATCGTCCATGCCGATGCCGACCTTCCCTATGCAGCCGAGCGCATCGTCCAGGGCGGGTTCTCCAACGCCGGGCAGGTCTGCATCTCGGTCCAGCGGGTCTTCCTCCACCGGGATATCTATGACGACTGCCTTGCGATGATCCTCGAGCGCACCGGCGCCCTTGCGACGGGCGACCCCCGCGATTCCCGGATCGATATCGGGCCGATGATCTCCGAGGCTGCGGCGGCAGAAGCAGAGGAAAAGGTACGGGAGGCGGTCTTCGAGGGGGCGAGCGTTCTTGCCGGCGGAAAGCGTGAAGGGACGCTCTTTTTCCCGACGGTGCTTGCCGACACCGTCCCGACGATGCGGGTGAACGCCACCGAGGTCTTCGCCCCGGTGATCACGGTGACACCGTACGACACCTTCGAAAAGGCGCTTGCTCTTGCAAACGACTCAGTCTTCGGTCTTCAGATCGGCATCTTCACCGAAGGCCTCGACCGGGCCTTCACCGCCTTTGAGGAATGCGAGGCCGGAGCGCTGATGGTGAACGACGTCCCGACGTTCAGGGCTGACGCCATGCCCTACGGCGGGATCAGGGCCTCAGGCCTCGGCAGGGAGGGGCCGCGGTATGCGATCGAGGAGATGACGGCGATGCGGCTGATGGTCCTGAACCGCCGGCGGCCAGATCCTTCAGGGCGCTGAACGGCCATGGACAGACCGGGCGCGATCCTCTGCCGCGCGTCTGGCGTCGGCAGAGCACCGGTACCTGCCCCGGGGAATATGGATCTCGAAGCGTGCGCCTTTCCCGAACTCTCCGGTTTCCCTGATGCCAAGGCCGGTGATCGCCAGGATCTCTTTTGAGAGGAACATCCCGAGGCCGCTGTTTTTCCCGAACCCCCGCGTGAAGATCCGCTCCTTGTCCTCAGGCCTCACCCCGACGCCGTTGTCCTCCCAGAGGATCATCGCCCCGTCGTCGCTCTGACGCCATTCGACCCTGATCTCAGTCGCTCTCTCACCGTGACGCTCGGTATTGTCGAACAAGTTATAGAAGACCTTCTCGAAGAGGGGATCGGCGTAGACCTCAAGGCCGCCGAGCCCGGAGGTGATCCTGACACCGCACAGGCCAAGGTGGCCGATCGCCCGCTGCACATCGCACCACTGCGGCTCGCGCACCCCGAGATCCTGGTAGTCGCGGGTGAACTCGATCAACTCTTTGATATTCAGGGCAGAGCGCTTCACCCGGTGGAGGTAGGTGAGCACCGGCAGTCCTTCGGCCTCTTCCCCGGCAATATCGAGGTAGCCGAGGAGCACGGTGAGCTGGTTCAGGATGTCGTGGCGGGTGACCGAACTCATGATCTGGAGTTTTTCATTGATCAGGTTGAGCGACTCGGAAAAGTGCTTGAGTTCTGCGGCATGGTATTCAAGCTCCTTTTCCAGGACCGTACGTTCGGTGATGTCGGTGAGCACCAGGAGGACCGCATCTTCGTTCTGGTAGGTGAGGGGCGCTGCCCTGAGTATGACCGGCATTTCAGGGCCCTGACCGGCGATCATGATCTCAACCGGGGCGGCCTTTCTTCCTCCAATGGCGTCCCGGACATGCTCTCTAAAAGTCGCACGGGACTCAGGGGTCACAATCGAGGAGATCGCCTCCCCGACAAGGCCCCCCGTTTCGCAGCCGAGCGCACCTTCGGCCGCCGGGTTCGCAAAAACGATCCTGCCATCCCTCGTATGGACAAGGATGTACTCGGGCATGCCGGCGATAAGCTCCCGGTTCAGTCTCTCCTGCTCCCGTGCCCCGGCACTGGCGCGTTTCAGGTCGGTGACGTCCCGCAGCGAGAGGGCAATGGCTTTCTCCCCATGAAACTCGATGATCCTGCCGTGGGACTCGACTGTCCGTATCTCGCCGGCGGCTGTCAGTACGGCGTATTCTGCCGGAAAACGATCGATGCCCTTGCGAACGGTCTGCATGTCCCTGAGGACGTCATCGACCGAGTCCTGATGGACGAAGTCCAGCACGTTCCTGCCGATGGCATCGGAGCGCCCCCTGAACCCGATCATTTCACAGGCAACACTGTTCAGGTACAGCACCGTCCCCTCCATGTCGATGATGACGACGCTGTCCCTGAGGGCGTCGAGCAGCGTGGAGAAAGAGCGTTCCTGTTCCCTGAGGATTTGCTCGGTCCGGTGCCTCTCGGTGATGTCGACGGCGGTCACGATGATGGTGGGGCTGCCGGCAATCAGGGTAATATCTGCGCAGATGTCGAGGATACGCTCGTTGCCGTCTTTCCTCAGGACGCGCATGAGAGAGCGCTCAGGCTGGATCTCACCCAGGAGTCTTTTCCCGGCGCGGGCCCGCACGGCGGCCCGCTCTTCAGGGTGGACAAAACCCCACACATCCATGGAGGTCAACTCCTCCAGTGAATATCCGGATATCTCTTCGGCAGCCGGATTTGCGTAGATGATCCGTTCTCCCCTGTGCATCCAGATGCCGACCGCAGTCTTATCGGTGATCGCCCTGAAGATACCCTCGCGCTCTTCAAGGGCGGAGGTGAAGCGGTGCCGCTCGACCGCCACTTCGATCTTGTGGGCGAGATCGGCAAATTGTGCCCTGGGGTCACCGCCTTTCTGGACATAGAAGTCGGCACCGCCGTTCATCGCCGCGGCGGCCACCTCTTCCCGGCCCTTCCCGGTAAACAGGATGAACGGCGTGGTATTGCCCTGCCCCCTGAGCCTGCCGAGGAACTCGACGCCGTTCTGACCTTCCATCTCGTAGTCCGAAACGATGGCGTCGAAGGAACGATCCCTGAATAGATCGAGCGCTTCGGCTGCGGATGAGGCCGTCGTAACGGCAAACTCTCCATAGCGTTCGAGATATAGTTTGATGAGATCGAGCATTGCAGGCTCGTCATCGACACAGAGCAGGGAGATCATGCTGGCCAGGGGGAGACGTGTGTGCTTACTTTTTTTATGATCTGAGCGTGGATTAACATTCCCATTTCTTTTCGCAATTGTAAAAAAACAGATAATTTTACCCAGATACCTCTGCAGAGGCGGCACATCCCCCCATATCTCCAGAAACGCTCTCGCCGGTCAATCCCTCCCGTCGCATGAGGATCCGTCATCGCAGGGTATTTTCTCTGCGGGCGTCGGAAGATGGATCGTATGGTCTGTCCGTTCTGCAATCCCCATCCCGACTGCATCGTCACAAAAAACGCTCTGGCCTACGCACGCTTTGACGCCTTCCCGGTCACGCAGGGACATATCCTGATCATCCCGTTCCGCCACCTCTCCTCATTTTTCGACGCCACCGATGAGGAGAGGACAGCGCTCTTCGATCTCGTCGCCCGCTGCCGGGAAATCGTGGCTGAGCGATACCGCCCGGACGGCTGGAACATCGGGGTGAACGTCGGCCCGGCGGCAGGACAGACGGTGCCCCATCTCCACGTCCACCTCATCCCGCGCTACGGAGGTGACGTCCCGGATCCCCGGGGCGGGGTACGGGGCGTGATCCCCGAAAAACAGAAATATTGAGAGACTTCCGGGATCTCACCGGAGACACAGGGCCAGATCAGTCTTTCCCTGCGATATGCCTGCAGAACCCCTCTTTCACCGGCCCCTCTGCGGTGAGGGCGCACGGGAAGTCGGAGCAGGCGAAACAGTATCTCATCCCTTTCCGGTGGGCGCAGGTCGCAATCAAGCAGAAAGGGTTTTCCTTCGGGATGCATCCCACCCCGGGGCGGGGGCAGGTGCCGTCTGTCATCTTCGGGCAGACCTCGCAGGCGATGCCGCAGACACCGATCTTCATGAAGTATCGTCTGCAGGATCCTCGATAAACCCGGCGATTTCTTTCTGTGCTTTTCCGCCGCAACAGACCGGGAACGGGATCTCCGCATCGAGCATGTATTCTATGCCCCAGGCGTTCAGGGCGTCGAGGACCGGGGTGAGGGCCTCACCAAGGGGTGTGAGGGCGTACTCCACCCTGGGCGGGATCTCAGCGTGGGCGGTCCGGCCGACGATCCCGTCTTCCGCCAGTTCTCGCAGGGTTTTTGTGAGCATGCGGGGCGTCACGATCGGCAGGCGCTCCTGCAGTTCTGAAAACCGGAGAGGGGCGTCTCGAAGTTTCCAGAGAATCAGTGTCTTCCATTTACCACCGATGACGGCGACGGCCGCCTCGACCGGACAGTGGTAGGTTCCGTTTCGGGGCATGGTATCCTAAATGGTACTCTCTATGTTTTTTGTATCTATGTGCTATTAATATAGTTGCTTCTTATTGTATAGTAAAAGGAGATCATCATGCAGACACCACGTGAACTCATCGTCTACGCCCGCCCTGAACCGCGGCCGTTCGACCACTATTGCAGGGTGCCGGAGGCGATCTGAATGCCGGTCATCACCATGGACTCCGCCGCCCTTGCGCCCGGCGTGAAGAAGGCCCTGATCGGATCCCTCACCCGTGCTGCCGCGGAGGCGACCGGACTGCCTGAAGCGTCTTTCATCGTGCTCCTCAGGGAGTTGCCTGCCGACGCGATCGGTATCGGCGGCGTCCCTCTTTCGGAGAGGAGGGGATGAGTACGGACACCATCGAGGCGATCATGACCCGGCGGAGCGTCCGGGCCTACACGGCCGAACCGATCGGCGACGAGGAGATCGAGAGCCTTCTCAGGGCGGCGATGCAGGCCCCGTCGGCCGTGAACGAGCAGCCCTGGGAATTCGTCGTGATCAGGGACCGCGCCCTGCTCGACCAGGTCCCGGCCTTCTCGCCCTATGCGTCGATGGCGAAGAAGGCGCCCCTCGGCATCCTGGTCTGCGCCGACACCCGTCGCCTGGCGATCGAGGGGTTCTGGCCGCAGGACTGTGCGGCGGCGACCGAGAACCTGCTGCTTGCGGCGCACGTCCTCGGCCTCGGCGCCGTCTGGACCGGGGCGTACCCGATGAAAGATCGGGTGGATGGCTTCGCCCGCCTCTGCCGCCTCCCCGAGGGGGTCGTGCCTTTCTGCTTCGTCGTCGTGGGTCGGCCCGCACACAGGACAGCCCCGGCAAACCGCTTCCTGCCTGCACGGGTGCATGAAAATCTCTGGTGAGGTGAAAACCGAATGGAAAAGATCGGGATCGGGCCGAATGTCTTTCTTCCCATGCCCGTGGTCCTCGTCGGGACGGTGGTTGGGGGCCGGCCGAACTTCATGGCCGCCGGCTGGGCGTCGCGGGTGAATGCAAACCCGCCGATGCTCGCCGTCGGCATCAACCGGAACCATGCCACTCACGCGGGCATCCGTGAGACCGGCACCTTCAGCGTGAACATACCTCATACCGGGATGATGGAGAAGACCGACTACTGCGGCCTGGTCTCCGGGGAAAACACGGACAAGTCCGGGTTATTCGACCTCTTCTCCGGCGCTCTCCCCGGCGCCCCGATGATCCGGGCCTGCCCTCTTGCGATGGAATGCCGTCTTGTGCAGACCGTCGACCTTCCCACAAACACCCTCTTCATCGGCGAGATCTTAGGTGCCTATGCCGACGAGGACTGCCTGGTTGACGGGAGGCCGGACATGGAGCGGATCGACCCCCTGATCCTCACCATGCCGGACAACCGCTACTGGAGTCTGGGCGAGTATGCCGGGGAGGCGTGGAGTGCCGGAAAGCGCCTGAAGAAAGGGGCCTGACCGTGCCGCCCATCTTCGATGCCTCTCTCTGCACCGGCTGCGGGCTGTGCAGCCGCATCTGTGTCTTCGGCTGCATCTCGCCCTCAGACGACGGCCTGCCCTCTGTCCCCGACGGGGCGGCGTGCACCGGGTGCGGTCACTGCGTTGCGGTCTGCCCGGCGGGCGCCGTCTCTCTTCCCGAAGCTGGCACATCCCCCGTCGCCCCTTCGGCCGGGACCGGGACCGCAGAAGCGCTCGGCGGCTATATGCGGAGCCGCCGCTCGATCCGCCACTACCTGGAGCGGCCCGTGGACCGCCGCCTCTTCGAGGAGGTCTTCGAGATCGTGCGGTTCGCCCCCACCGCGGTAAACCGCCAGCCGGTTGCATGGACGATCGTCCACGACACCGGAAAGGTGCGGGCGCTCACCGCCCTCGCTGCCGACTGGCTGCGGGAGACCGCCGGCGAAGACCCCCTGTACCGCACCTTCCTGGATGCGTGGGAGAGGGGGTCCGACCTCATCTGCCACGGCGCCCCGCACCTGGTCGTCGCCCACGCGCCGGCCGACGACCCCCTCGCGCCGCGGGACGCTGCGATCGCGTGTGCACATCTCGACCTCGCCCTCCCGGCCTTCGGGCTCGGCGGGTGCTGGGCCGGGCTCTTCACTGCGGCAGCCGCGTCTCATCCGCCTCTCGCAGAGGCTCTTCGCCTCCCCGATGGGCACCGGCCCCTCGGGACGCTGCTCGTCGGCTACGCGCGGTACCGCTATGCCTCGGTCCCGCCGCGGAAACGGCCGGCGACGAGGTGGCTATGAACGCCGCATCGACGGATGCCGGCAAAACATGCCTGCCCGGCAAAAGGGCTTATCCATGATAACCAGACTGGAGATAGAAATCACATGACCACGCTGCTTGTTGACAGGGATCTCTGCACCCGGTGCGGGATCTGCTCGGAATCCTGCCCGATGGGGATCATCGCCCCCGCCGGCGAAACCACCCTCCCGCTCGTCCCCGAAGAAATATCCGGCCTTTGCATACGTTGCGGGCACTGCGAGGCCTACTGCCCCTCCGGTGCGCTCGTCCTGAACGTCCGGCCCGGAGAACGGGTGCTCCTGCCCGAAGGGGCCGGAGAGATCGCCCCGGAGGACATGACGTTCTATCTGAAAAAAAGCCGGTCGGTCAGGCGTTTCACCGGCGAACCCGTACCGCGGGAGACGATCGCCGCGCTCCTCGACATCGCCGGTTATGCGCCATCGGGCGGGAACGGTCACCCGGTGCAATGGATCGTCGTCCATGACAGGGAGAGGGTCGGGAGAGTCGCCGCCCTCACGGTGGAATGGATGAAGTCGCTTGTCGGCTCCAATCACCCGATGAGCGGCTATGTTCCGAAACTGATCGAGACCTATCAGAACGGCTACGACGCCATCTGCTGTAGTGCCCCGCACCTGCTCTTCGCGCACATCCCGAAAGACAACCCGGTCGCTCAGGTGGATGCGATCATCGCACTCACGCATTTCGATCTGGCCGCGCCGGCATTCGGGGTGGGCACGTGCTGGGCGGGCTTCGTGGCGATGGCGGCGTCCGTCTACGAACCCCTGCAGAGGGAGATCGGCATTCCTGCCGGAAGGAAGAGCGCCTATGCGATGATGTTCGGCCACCCGCAAAACAGGGTCTACGGCATCCCCCGGAGAAACATGCCGGAGGTGATATGGATCGAGGGGCGGCCGGATCGCAAAAAAATGATAGGGATGGACGTGCAGGAAACAGGACGAACATAATCAGAAAGGATGGTAAAAAATGACAAAGGTCGTCGCATTCAACGGAAGCCCGAGAAAGGACGGGAACACCGCCCGCCTCCTTGCGGAAGTGCTCGCCGAACTTGAGAAGGATGGCATTGAGACCGAACTCGTCCAGATCGGCGGGAAAAAGGTCCACGGCTGCACCGCCTGCGGCAAATGTTTCGAGAGCCGGGATGGAAAATGCGTCATCGACAACGACTTCGTCAACGACTGCATTGAAAAGATGGCCGCGGCCGATGGGATCGTCATCGGTTCGCCGACCTACTTCGCCGACGTCAGCACTGAGACGAAAGCCCTCATCGACCGGGCCGGTTTTGTCGCCATCGCCAACGGAGGAATGTTCGCCCGCAAGGCCGGTGCGGCCGTCGTCGCCGTCCGCCGCGCCGGCGCCGTCCACGCCTTCGACACGATCAACCACCTCTTCGGGATCTCGCAGATGTTCACGGTCGGGTCCTCGTACTGGAACCTTGGTCTGGGCCTTGACGCCGGTGACGTCGAGAAGGACGAGGAGGGACTTTTGACGATGCGGAACCTGGGGGCGAACATGGCCTGGCTCCTGAAGCGGATCGGCACATAGCCGCCAGGGAAAAAGAGGCTGGGGCCGGGCGTTCAGCCCTCAACCGGGTACTGGATCTCGGTCATCAGGTCTTCTGCCGCAACCTGCGCCGGGTCGTTGAGGTAGACCTCGCGCTCGGGGCCGGTCTGGCTGAGGCCGTGGGCATCGAGGTACTCCCTCACCTGCCGGTGGGCGAGGGGGAGGTTCTCGTACGGTCCACGGTAGAGCACCGAGAGGGCCCGGCATCCGGGGAGGACGCGCACCCCGACGGCCGGATCCCTGACCGTCACCGCCCCGGTGACCGGCAGGGCGACCTCGACATCGCAGTCGCTCCCGTCTTCGTCGCCGGCATAACAGATCGAGATGACGGTCCCGGAGACCTTCACCCCGGCGTTCCTGTTCTCCGGGGATGCGATCTCCCGGCAGAGCACCTCGATCAACGAACCGGTGACCTCCGCATATGCGCCCTTCGTCCGTGCCGAGATCACGCGCAGGGGTGCGATCTCCTTGATGGTCCATTCTGTAAGTGACATTCGAAACATCTCCTTTAACGGGTCTGCCGACGACAGCACCCGCTCCACCCTGCGCAGGCGACCGATCTCCTCCTGCACGGCGCGGCGCCGCCCCCCCATGAGCCCGGCAAGGACACATGTCTCCCCGCGTTCTGCGGCGTCGAGGACCGCCGCCACCTCGTCCAGGGAGAACCCGAGGCCAGAAAGGGCTCGTATCCTTACGGCCCGGTCGATCTGTGCGATCGCGTAGTAGCGGTATCCTGAGCAGAGATCCTTTGTCGCCGGCACAAGGAGGCCCTTCTGGTCATAGCAGTGCAGCGCTTTCTTCGACAGCCGGGTCAGGTGCGAGAATGTCCCGATCGGGATCTGATCGACTGGCATGGTATGATCAATCGATGGAGGGCCGAGATAATAGTGCCTGGTTCTCTCCCCCGGGGACGAGTTCGAGAGCCGGATCCTGGACGATTCGCCTCGGCACCTTCCGGTGCAGACCGGGCCAGCCATATCCGCAACCCTGATGCCGGTCTCCACCAAACCATCAGTATGGTTCCCGCCTTCACCCCACACTTCACCACAGAACGGCTTGCATTCCACCCTGCAGACCCGTTCCAGGGCCCTTCACCTCTCCTCGTGCTGGTCGGCGAGGGGGACGTCCTCTGCGGAGCCGACGGTTCGCCGCTCCTCTCGTCCTTCCCGGAGGACCCGGCACCGGCAGGGTCGCTCTTCATCGGCAGCCTCGACGGCCGCCCGGTCTTCGCCGCCGGGGTGGACACCGTCCCGGTGGGCCTCAGGCCCGTCCCGCTCCGCGACCTCTTCGGAATGATCGGGGACGAGGAACTCGGGATTGCCGGGCGGGCCGTCCAGTACGTGGACTTCGACCGCACCCACCGCTACTGCGGGCGGTGCGGGGCGGCGACCCTGATGAAGGAGGACGAGATCGCCCGGCTCTGCCCTTCCTGCAGCCTTGTCGTCTACCCCCGCCTCTCCCCGGCCGTGATCGTCCGGGTCACAGACGGCGACGCCATCCTCCTCGCCCGCTCCCCGCACTTTCCGGCCGGACGGTATTCGGTGATCGCCGGTTTCGTCGAACCTGGAGAAAACGTCGAGCACGCCGCAGAGAGGGAGGTGATGGAAGAGACCGGGGTCGCCATCAGAAACCCCCGCTATTTCGGGAGCCAGCCCTGGCCCTTCCCCCACTCCCTGATGATCGGGTTTACCGCCGACTACGCCGGAGGCGATCTCTGCCCGGACGGGCTGGAGGTCGAGGACGCCAGATGGTTCACCGCCGACGCCCTCCCCGACCTCCCCGGACCGGCATCGATCGCGCGGGCTTTGATCGAGGACTGGCTCGCAGGGCAGTGAAAATAGTATAACCGATGAGACCAATGTGATCGTAGAGATCACCCCTCACTCATATTTTATGGTGCACCAGAATGAGCGATTCAGTAGTAGATAGCATCCTTGCGGCCCGGTACCTCCGCAAGGGCGAGAGAACCTTTGACGACATCTGCCGGCGCGTTGCTGCGGCGCTCGCGCAGAACGAGAGCGAACGCGAGGATTACTATGAGGCAATGCACTCCCTCCGCTTCCTCCCCAACTCCCCCACCCTGATGAATGCCGGGACCGATATCGGCCAGCTCTCGGCCTGCTTCACCCTGTATGTCGGCGACTCGATCCCCGACATCTTCCATGCCCTCGAATGGGGCGCCCTGATCCACAAGAGCGGCGGCGGCACCGGCTACAACTTCTCCCATATCCGCCCGGAGGGTGCACCTGTCCAGTCCACCGACGGCGTCGCATCCGGCCCGATCTCGTTCATGAAGGTCTTCAACGCCGCCACCGACGTGATCAAGCAGGGCGGACGGCGGCGCGGGGCGAACATGGGGATCCTGAACGTCTGGCACCCTGACGTCCTGCGGTTCATCCACGCGAAGAACGTCGAGGGCGAACTCTCGAACTTCAACATCTCGGTGATGGTCAACGACCGCTTCATGGAGTTCGTGGAGGCCGGGCAGTTCCAGAAAGTCTGGGTCACCCACCCCCATACGGGCGAGGAGATCACGGTCGGCGCCATCTGGAACGGCATCGTCGACGGCATCTGGAAGAACGGCGAGCCCGGAGTCCTCTTCTACGACGAGATCAACCGGAAGAACCCGACCCCGAACCTGGGGGAGATCGATACGACGAATCCGTGCGTCACCGCGGACACATGGGTGATGACCGGCGCAGGCCCCCGCCAGGTCGCCGACCTCGTTGGAACGGCATTCGATGCGGCGGCGAACGGCATGACCTTCAGGTCAGGTCCGGGGGGATTCTTCTCCACAGGGAGAAAGGAGGTGGTGAAGATGACCACGAAAGAGGGCCACTGCCTGAGGTTAACCAGGAGCCACCCGGTCTGCCGCGTAAAATCCATGACCCGCTATCGCACGGAGACCGAATGGACGTGTGCGGGCGACCTCTCTTCAGGCGACCAGATCCTTCTTCACGATCACCGCAGCCTTCCGGCCTGGCACGGCCCCCTCGGCAGGGAAGAAGGATATCTCCTCGGCCTTCTTGTCGGTGACGGCACGCTGAAATCAGATGCCGCCGTTCTCTCGGTCTGGGAGAGCGACCGCGGTGCGGCGTCGGTGATGGGGCACGCGGAGGCGTGCGCGTATACGCTCGCCCACCGCTCTGATTTTTCAGGCTGGTCTGCCGTCAAAGGGCGGGGCGAACACAGGTTGAAGCTTGCTGCCGTCCGCGATCTTGCGGTCTTGCACGGGATGGCTCCCGGAAATAAAACGATCACGCCTGCTCTTGAAAAGGCATCGTCTGCCGGTTATTGCGGGTTCCTCTCCGGCCTCTTCGACTGCGACGCCTCGGTGCAGGGAACGACGAAGAAAGGGATCAGCGTCAGGCTTGCACAGAGTTCGCTCCCGCTCCTCCGCAGCGTCCAGCGGATGCTTCTCCGCCTCGGGATCGCCTCGCGGATCTATCGGCGCAGGGAGGCCGGATTCTCGGTGCTGCCCGACGGGAACGGTGGGTCAAAGCACTACCGCGTGCGTACCCAGTATGAACTGGTGATCGCGGGTGAAAACCTCCTCTTCTTCCGGGAAAGGGTTGGCTTCATCCACGCACGGAAAAAAGAAGCGCTTGAACAGGCACTGTCATCATATTCGCGCTCTCTGAATCGGGAGCGTTTCGTTGCGACGGTGTCTGCACTCGAAGATGACGGCGAGGAGGAGGTCTACGATGTGCAGGTGCCGGGCGTCAATGCCTTCGATGCGAACGGTCTGGTTGTGCACAACTGCGGCGAACAGCCCCTTCTCCCCTTCGAGTCGTGCGTGCTCGGTTCGATCAACCTGGCGATGTTCGTCAGGGATGGCGCCGTCGACGAAGAAGGGCTCAGGCGGATCACCCGCATGGGAGTCCGCTTCCTGGACGCCGTCATCGAAAGAAACGTCTTTCCGATCCCGCAGATCGAGGAGGCGACGCGAAAGACGAGAAAGGTCGGCCTCGGGCTGATGGGGGTCCACGACGCCCTCCTGATGCTCGGCCTCCCGTACGACTCCGAGGAGGGGCGGGCCGTCTGCGAGCGGATCATGGCGCTCGTCAACGACACGGCGGTCGAGGAGTCGCACGCCCTCGCCGCGGAGAAGGGCGTTTTCCCCGCATTCGAGGGGAGCGTATGGGGCGAGTATCCGATGCGGAACGCCGCCCTCACCACCATCGCCCCGACCGGGACGATCTCCCTCCTCGCCGGGTGTTCGAGCGGCATCGAACCGGTTTTCTCCTACGCCTACACCCGCAAAAACACCGTAGGCAAGACCTTCGTGATGCTCCACCCGATCTTCGAGGCAGAACTGAGGCGGGCCGTCATGGCGCTCGGCCTGGGCACCGAGGAGGCCGAACGGAAGGTCCAGGAGGCGATCGATCACGTCCACGAGACCGGGACGGTCAGGGACATCGGCTGGCTCCCGGTTTCCTTCAGGAACCTCTTCCAGACCGCCCTGGACATCGACTGGCGGGACCACGTGCGCATGCAGGCGATCTTCCAGCGGCACGTCCACGCCTCCATCTCCAAGACGATCAACATGCCCAACACCGCCACCCGCGAGGAGATCGCCGAGGCGGTGCTGATGGCGTGGCGGAGCGGGCTCAAGGGGATGACGATCTACCGGACGGGCAGCCGCGAGGACGTGGTGCTCGCCCTCAAAGAGAAAGAACCGGCAGAAAAGCCCGCGGAGATACCGCCCACCCGCCCGAAAGAACTCGCCGGCAAGACGTATCTCTGCCAGTCAGGGTGTTGCCGCCTCTATATCACCGTCAACCTCCTCGACGGGCGGCCCTGGGAGGTCTTCATCAGGACCGTCGGGAGCGGCGGCTGCGAGGCGAACTCCAACGCCCTGGGGCGTGCGATCTCCACCGGCCTCCAGAACGGCGTGCCCCACCAGAAGTTCGTCAAGCAGTTCGCGAAGGTGAACTGCATCTCGGCCATCAGGAACCCGGCCTCGGAGGGCCTTTCCTGCGCCGACGTCGTGGGCAGGTGCATCGACCTTGCGGCCTCGAAGCAGACGATCACCACCCTGGACACCTGGGAGATCACCGAAGTCTCAGGGAAGAAAAAGAACCTCTGCCCCGAGTGCGGCGCCGAACTCGATTTCGGGGAGGGGTGCAACCAGGGGATTTGCAAGAACTGCGGGTGGAGCGGCTGCAGCTGATCCCGCACCCTTTTTTCGGCTTTGGTGAACAACTTTTCAGAAATGCAGGGCGCTCTTTCCGATCCGGGCTGTGTTCAGGCGGCGAAGGCCGTCCCGCGTGAAAAGGCGATAGGGGAAAAGTGGGCAGGTCTCAGACCGCTTCGAACCACACGGCCCGCAGCCCCAGGACCTCCCGCAGCAACTTCAGGGTTTCGCCCGGTTCACGACACCCTTAGTTCACCTTTCGTCTCCTCCCTTCTCATAGCGCTCGATCAGCGCCGTCACCCGGCGAACATCCTCGCCCTGCTTCCTCGCCTCGGCGAGGTACATATTGAAGACCTCGTCGGTGACCACGTGGAGGAGGGGCTTGTACATGTCGGCGTGCTGGGAGAGATCGAACCAGCGTGCCTCGGCCTCGGTGAGACGGAGGGAGCGGTACTCCCCTTCATGAGGCGCATAGACCGGGTTTCTCTCATGCGGCGTCCTGAGCACCAGGTCGGCAAGCGGGGTCTTCGGGATCGGTTCGGCCACCGAGACAAAGACGTCGTCGAGCATCTCCTCGGCAATGAACTCTTTTGTCGCCTCGTAGTCCTCTGTGGTCTCGGTCGGGTAACCGACGATGAAGCACCCGGCGACCTTCAGGCCGTGCTGGCGCGACCGTTCCACCGCCTCGTGCATCTGTGCGACGGTCACGCCCTTACCCATCTGCCTGAGCACGGCGTCGCTCCCTGACTCGAAACCGTAGAAGAGCCAGCCGATCGTGTATTTCCGGATCGCCTCCAGGATCTCGTCGGTGATGGCGTCCACCCTGATGTCCGGGGCAGAAACATTTTTCGGGCCGAGTTCCTCGGCGAGCATCTGGAGGAGAGCAATGACGGCGTCGTCGTCGATCTCCCCATGATACCCGAAGAGCGAACCGGTCCCGCCCGAGACCGAGAGGCGCACGGCACCTTTTTCCCTGAACGCCCGCACTTCCTTCCGGATCTCATCGAGGTTGCGGCTCCTGATCTCTCTCCCGAAGAACCGCGGCACCTGACAGAAGGTGCAGGCGCCGGTGCAGCCCCGGTGCGTCTCTATATAGGCATTCGCCCCCCTGATGCTCTGCCGCCCGATATCGTCCGGGATCAGGGGGAGCGGGCGGTATTGCACCGGGACCGGCGGCGCCGGCGGCGTGATCACGATCCGGCCCCCGTCAGAGAAGGCGATCCCCGGGAGGTCGGGCGAGACGCCGCGGCCGAGGAGGCGCGGCACCGTCTCCTCCCCCTCGCCGACGACGACAGCGTCCGGGGCGAGTTCACCGAGCACGTACTCCGGGTATGCAGAGACCGGGCCGCCGATATAGACCGGACGCTCCGAAGCCCGCACGCCGGCGACGAAGTCCCTGATCGCGGGATCCATCAGGTGCTGTGTCGAGAACAGGCTGAGGAGAACGACGTCGGCGTCCCCGGCGTTCAGGGCAGTCGATAGCCGCACCTCGTGCCCGGCATCCCTGACGACGCCGCCGATGAGCATCGCCCCATAGGTGGCGATGCCCGGCGAGATGATCACGGTCTTCATCAGATGATCTATGGGCATCCGCCCTTTTGAAAGATGCGATCGAAAAAAAGTGGGGGGTGTTCTCAGCGCCTGCGCAGGACGAGCACCGCACCGAGCAGGGCAATGGCGCCGAACGCCGTCAGCGGCATTGCCGCTGCTTCGGGGGTCGGCGTCGTGGCCGGTACGAGCTGCGCCGAGACCGGGGTCGTGGCGCCGGCGTTCACGCTGGCGGTGGTGATCCACTCGGTATAGCCCTGGAGCTGGACCGAGACGGTGTATGAGCCCACGGCGAGATCGCTGAGGGTGAGGGGCGTGATACCCTTATACGCATTGTTCAGGTAGACCTCGGCACCTGCGGGGGTGGAGGTGATCGTCATCGAACCGGTGTTTGCACCGGGGGTCTGCAGGGTGAGGGAGACCGAGGACTGCTGCCCCGCGTTCACGTTCACCGAGGTGGCGGCGTCCTGGTAGCCGTCAAGTTTCAGGGTCACGGTGCGGGTGCCCGGCGAGACGCCGATGATCACGAAACCCTGCGCAGTTGTTCTGCCCTGGTAACTCCCGTCAAGATAGATATAGGCACCCACAGGCGTGGAGGAGACGACGATCGTTCCCGTGGTCGGCTGCACGTTGGAGTCGAGGGTGGCAGAGATATGGGACTGCTGGCCTGAGACGACCTTTACCGAGCTGCTCCATTCATGATACCCCGCCTTCTCGATCTCGAGGAAATGAGACCCCTGCGAGACGCCGCTGATGGTCATCGGCGTCGTGCCCTTATACGTCCCATCAAGATAGACATTGGCGTTCGACGGGCTCGAAGAGACGTAGATCGAGCCGTAGGTCGGTTGCGGCGTCAGGGTGGCGTAGACACTCGTTACCCCACCGGCACTGACGCCGGCGGTCTGCGTCCAGGTCTGGTAGCCGTCGTACTCGACCCTGACCGTGTGCGACCCCACAGAGAGGCCGTTGATCACCTGCGGCGTCCTGCCATAGTAGGAGCCGTCCACATAGGTCTTTGCGCCGCTCGGGCTGGAGGTCACCGAGATAGAGCCGCTGGAGGAGGGAGTCGGCGTCGGGGTCGGGTTTAAGGTGATGTAGATGGTCTTGGACTCTCCAATTGAGGGGTACGAGCCGATCGAGACCGACGAGGTGTAATACCCGTCCATCGTCGCCTTTGCCGTGTAATACGGCGTGCCGGTCGTATAGACCGGGACACTCAGCACGCCGCTTGCGATCTGGCCTTTGTAGTCGTTGTCGAAGTAGATCGATGCACCGTTCACGTTGCACCTGACCTCTATCCAGGCCTCGTCGCCGCCGAGGGCGGCGGCCGGGGCCATGAGAAGGAGAAGAGCGAGAACCGCTCCTGCCATGAAGGATACCGTTCGGATCATGATGGATCACGCTACATGTGCGGAGGGCTATTGTATATTTTTTCTGATTTTCTCCGCCCGATTAGCAGAAATGTGGTGATATCTACAGTTATCTTCGGCCCATACGGAAAAATGAGCAGCCATTGGCCCCTTTACACAGCCTGACAATCCTATTGCGCCGCCCGTGCCGCCAGCCGCCGCGCATAGCGATCCGTTATAATCGCAAGGAAGGCCGTACCGGCAAGGACGCCGACGAGCGCCGCTCCATGCAGGGGTGCCGGCGAACCGGCTGCGAGCAGGACGATCAGGTTCGCCGGGTTGCCGGGGATGGCGAGGACGGCGAGGAGGACGGCGACGAGAGCGGTCGAGTAGACGAACTGGGCGCTCGTCCGCTCACGATAGTGAAGGGCGGCGATCGCCCCGATGAGGATCAGCACCAGGGACGCCGCCGAGACATGGAGGAGAATCGCAAGGGCGTTGTGGATCGCGATCCCATTCGCTGCCAGGAGGACGATCCACGCCCCTGCCTGGAGCGGGACGAGCACCCATGCGGCGAGCACTTTACCCCAGAGGATCTCGGTGAAGGTGAGGGGCGTCGAGAGGAGCGTGTCGAGGGTTTTTGTGCTGTACTCCTCGGTGATGAAATCGATGATCAGGCTCGCCGAGATGATCGCCGGCATGAAGAGGAGGAGAGGCACGAGGAGGCCGTAGACGAAGATGAAGAAACTCTGGCCGCCCGCATCTGCGGGAACGGCGATATCGACGGGCTCTGCGGCGAGGCGGTCGTCTCTCGCCTCCCTGAGCATCACCTCATAGGCCTCCATCGCCTCCCTGATCTTCACGCCGGTCACCGAGGCGGAGATGTCGTTTTTCAGGGTGTAGAGCGTGATCTTCACCGGGTCGATGCCGTCCGGTGGGGTATCAGGGACATAGACCACGGCCGCAAGCCTCCGCTCCTGCAGGGCGGCGACCGCTTCGGAGAGGTCCATATGGTAGACCTCGAAGTCGCCTTTCTCTTCGAGCAGGTCTGCAAGCGGCGAATCGGTGCCGGCATACCCGACCGCATACCCCCCCGACATCCCACCGAGAGACGAGGGGTCGTAGAGCGAGGTGAGACCGACGACGAGGAACGAGGAGAACATGGCGATGAATACCTGCAGCAGGATCGCAAGCACGATCGTCCGCTCGTTCCCGATCCCCCGGAGTTCTTTTTTTGCGATGGTCCAGACATGACGCGGCTTCACAGTGCACCTCCGATCAGGATGAGGTTATACGAGGCATGGACCGCCGTCGCGAGGAGGAGGCCCGGGAGATAGGCCCGACGCCCGCCGATCTTCAGCACCGCCCCCACGATCAGGGCGCCTGCCGTATGGAGGAGGAAGGGCATCCAGAGGAGGCCGACACCCGAGAAGAGGACGGAGCCAAAGAGCGACCCGGTGACCTGCGCCATCATCACGAAGAGGAGAAGTTTCTCGCCGAGGAGGAAACCGAACCCGGTCGCCACGGCGGCGAGGAGCACGGTCCGCCAGGTGAAAAAGCCCGGGATCCCGCGGAAGAGGGCGACGATCCCGACCGACTTGGCGACCTCCTCGGTGAAGGCGGCAAGGAGGATCAGGGCGAGGAGCGACCAGGGCAGCGGGAGGTTGAAGAGGAGCACCAGGTACATCAGCTGCACCATGAAGATGAGCGGGATGGCGAGGAGGTTTACGGCGACGAGGGAGGCGAAGGGGTGGTCCCGGGCCATCGCCGCAAAGATGAAGGAGCGGAGGCGGGAGGTGAGGCGCTCCTGCGAGAAGAGTTGCTCTTCGGTGAAGTTGCGGGCGCAGAGCCAGAGGACGACGGCGGTCGAGAGCCAGAAGAGGGCGGTCGCATAGAGGTAGTCGGCCGCCGTAAAGCCCGTGCCCTGGAAGTGGAGGACCACCAGGGTCAGGGGCGAGATCAGGCTGATCACGTGGACGTTTGCGAAGATCGAGGGGAAAAAGAGGTACGAGGTCATCATCGTCGAGAAGAAGATGGAGAGGAAGGAGAGTTCTCGAAAGCTCCGGGCCGTCATGCCGATGAGCAGCGCCGCCGCAAGGAAGAAGAGGATCACCGGAACGAGGGGGAGGATGACGACGAACGACCCGCCGGTGATCAGGACGATCGCCGAACAGACGGCGATCATCAGGAGGAAGTAGGGGAGCATCTTGCCGGCGATGATGGTGAGCGGACCGGCCGGGGTGGAGAGGAGGATCTCGCCCCGCCGCTCGATCCGCTCGTTTGCAATCGACATCATCGCGAACTGGGAGGTGAAGTACAGGGGGAAGATAAAGACGAAGATGTAAATGAGCGAGTCGAAGGGGAGGGGCGGGGAGAGCTGCGATGGGGTCTTGAACTCCCCGAGGTCAGGGCCGCCTGAGAACATGCCGAGATAGCGCGCGATCCCGTCGTTTCCTGCCGGGGCGGTGGCGAGGTCATGGCGGAGTTCCTCTGCAGAGACGGCAAGGGTGGACGAGGGTGTCGGCAGGTCTTCGACCGGCCCTGAGGGCCGAACGTGGCTCCCTTCCTGCGGTTTTGGAGCGATGATCTGTCCGCTTTCGGTGGCGGTGAAGTCGAGGCTGCTCGTCACCTCGACCGTCTCGATCCAGAGGGGATATGCGGCGAAGAGGTCCTCTTCGCCGGTGTAGATACCGGCACGGTAGTTCCGGTATGCGACGGCGAATGCAGAGAGCGCCGCCGCACCCTTCTCGGTCCGGGCTGCCCAGGCCCTGCCGCCCGAGATGACGAGGTCGTATGCGCCCGGTCTCTGGGCGAGCACGGCATGGCCTGTGAGGAACACCGAGAACGCCGGGTCGCCTGAGAGGAGCGCCGCCGCGGCAGGATCGTCGGTCCCCACCGTGTAGATGCCGTCCTGGAGACGGATGCCGCTCTCCGCGGTGAGGCCCGAGGCGAGGAGCAGAGCGACGAGCAGGACGGCGGTCATGGGGAGGACGTCTCTGCTCATCGTGGTGAGGGACCGTTTCGTCTCCCAGCGCGCAATGGTCAGGGCAGTTCGCAGGCTGATCGGGATCGACTCCTTGCAGGATCGGTTGGGCAGGATGCGATATGATATATCCGGTGGGGCGCGACGCGGATAGGATGATCGCGGCACGCGACCTGGTGAAGGATTACGGGGCGTTTCGGGCCCTCGACGGCGTGAGTTTTGATCTCGGAGAAGGAGAGATCCTCGGAGTTGTGGGGCACAACGGGGCCGGGAAGACGACGCTCCTGAAGATCCTCGCCGGGCTCTCGTCCCCGACCGCGGGAAGCCTTGCGATCGCCGGCGTCGATGTGGTCAGAAACCCGCACGCCCTGAAGCAGACCCTCGGCTACCTCCCTGAGGAGTCGCGCCTGTACGAGACGATGAGGGTCGCCGACTACCTCTCGTTCTTCGGCGAGATCTATGGGCTTTCAGGCGGGGAGATCCGTGAACGCAGCGAGCGCCTCCTCTCCTCTCTCTCCCTCGACGCCGGCGAAAAGAAGATCGGCGAACTTTCGAAAGGGATGCGGCGCAAGGTGGCGATCGCGCGCTCCCTGCTGCACGATCCCCGGTTCCTCGTCTATGACGAGCCTTCGTCCGGGCTCGACCCGATGACCGGACGGTTCATCGGGGAGTATCTCAGGGAGCTGCGCGCCGAAGGGAGGACGATCGTACTCTCGGCGCACAACCTCTACCAGATCGAGGAGATCTGCGATCGGGTGATGATCCTGCGGCGGGGCCGGATCGAGGCCTTCGGCACGATGCGGGACCTGAGGGAGCGGTTCGGCTCCCTCACCTACGAGGTCTATTTCACCATCCCGGATGCAAGCGCCCTTGAACCCTCCCTGGCCTATACGCGATCCGACGGCATCTACATGGCCGCAGCCGGCGATGTCGCCGGCATGAACCGGGTATCCGCGGCCGTGGCGGCGGCAGGCGGGACGGTGGAGCGGATCGAGTCGCGCTACCCGAGCCTTGAGGAGATGCTGGTGGCGGTCGGGAAATAATGCTCTTTGCTCCTGTGTGCGGACATTCATGACACCTTCATCCGACCCTGCTCAGGTGACCTGGAATGTAGTACACGAGAGAAGAGACGGAAAGTGTTTCAGGACCACCGCATGATTTTTCCAGGAGATGCCCACGCGATAGGCGCGAAAAGATGCAAATTTCCACGAAGATCACGGGAATTAAAACAGGGCCCGGTTTCTTCGCGGCCTCTCGCGTGAGTGAACGGCATATTTTTCAGGACCGCCCGGCGGCGTATGCCGCACTGCAGCCGGTTTTGAAAAATACGCGAACAGATCAGATATGCAGGCAAAAGCGCGGAAAGAAATGCGATCAGATCGAACTCAGGCACAAAGAATTTTTCAGAACAGAAAGAACGGGCCTGAAGGGATTTGAACCCCTGGCCTGCGGATTAAGAGTCCGCCGCTATGCCAAACTAAGCTACAGGCCCCTGTGCTTTGACCATACTATGTTAGCCTAATTTCGATATAAAGGTTGCGGCGATGGTTAATTATCCCGAAAGATCACACAAGACTGCGATGGCCGATGCAGCTCAGACCGGGTCGTCCGGGAAGATCAAATACCTCATATGCGGCTGCGGGAGCACAGGTTACAACGTCGTTGAGGAACTCCTCAAAGAGACCGATTCAATCCTCATTCTTGATAAAGATGAGAAAAGAGTGCAGGATCTGCTCGATCAGAAATATCAGGCGATCGTCCGGGAACTCAAGGATCCGGCAGCGCTTGACGAACTGCCTGTGCCCGAAGTCATTTTTGTCCTGTCGAACGACAAGGACGCAAACCTCGCCGTCGTCAGGACCGCCAAGGCGAAGTATCCATCCGCCCACCTGATCGCACGCGCAACCGATCCGGTGAGCAAGAACCAGCTCGAGGCCGCCGGCGCCGATGTGGTGTTATACCCGCAGGAGGTGATCGCCAAGACCGCCGTGCTGCGCATCAGAAGGCTTTCGTCGTCGCGCATCGCGAGGCGCCTCTATACCCTGCTCGGGTCCTGGGAGGGCACCATGGGGATCATCGCCCATACCAACCCGGATCCCGATTCAGTATCGAGTGCCATGGCGCTTGCAGTGATCGCGCACGACGCCAGCGGCGGCAAACTCGTCTCGCGGATCCTGTACGACGGCACCATTGGCCACCAGGAGAACCGCGCCTTTGTCAACCTCCTCGACATCAAGATGGAGCAGATCACGCCGGAACTCCTTTCGGCCTGCGACCACCTCGCCCTTGTAGACTCCTCAGGGCCGGGCGTGAACAACGCCCTCGGCAAGGACGCCCGCGTGAACATCATCATCGACCACCATAAAAACGGCACCCACGACACCTCCAAGGTCGATTTCGTCGATATCAGACCGGGAATGGGGGCGACCGCCTCGATAATGACACAGTATCTCCAGGAACTCGACATCCCGGTCGATACGAAGGTGGCGACCGCCCTCCTGTACGGCATCAGGGCGGACACACGGGACTTCAGGCGGAACATCACACCGCAGGACTTTAATTATGCCGCATTCCTTCTCCCGCTCACCGACCGCGACATCCTCGACAAGATCATGTCGCCGGCCGTATCGCAGGAGACACTCGAGGTGATCGGCAGCGCCATCCAGGACCGCGAGGTCGTTTCGGGCTATCTCTTCGCCAACGTGGGCTACCTGCGCAACCGGGACGCCGTCCCTCAGGCCGCCGATCTCCTCATCAATCTCGAGGGCGTGAACACCGCCATCATCTACGGGATCACCGACACCAGCATCATCTTCTCAGGCCGGAACCGGGACATCAGGATCCACATCGGCAAAGTGCTCGAAGAGGCGTTCAAGGGCATAGGCGAGGCCGGTGGGCATGCGACCATGGCGGCAGCCGTGATCCCGCTCACCTATTTCTCGATGGTGAAGGACAAGGAGGAACTCCTCGACCTGATCATCGAGCCCATCCTGAAGCGGATCCGCAGGATCGTCGGGCTGGAGGACGAGGCGAAGCATGAAGTTTGAGGACTGGGAACCCCTTTACGAAGAGATCCTGGACTACTTCTCCTTTGACCGGGACGCCGACGAGGAGGCCGCCCGCATTCTTGCCGACCTCCTCGACCGCGACGACCTCCCGGCCCTCGACACCCTATGCCGCGGCCGCACGGTCACGGTCTGCGGCAACGCCCCATGCCTGCCGCGCCAGATCGACCGGATCGAGGGAACGGTCATCGCGGCGGATGCCGCCGCCGAGGTGCTCTATACCCGGGGAATCAGGCCAGACGCCGTCTTCACCGATCTCGACGGGGCAACCGACGCACTGGTGGAGATGAACCGGCAGGGAACGGTTGTCGTCGCCCATGCGCACGGGGACAACATCCCGCTCCTCCGCGCCTGGGTGCCCAGGTTCTCCGGTCCCATCGTCGGGACGACACAGGCCGAACCCTCCGGGCGCATCCACAACTTCGGCGGGTTTTCCGACGGCGACCGCGCCGTCTTCGCCGCCCATGCCCTCGGGGCGGCGGACGTCCGCCTCGTCGGCTTCGACCTCGACGACCCCTCGGTCGACCCGGTGAAGCGGGGCAAACTTATCTGGGCCCGCCGCCTCCTCGCCCTCCTCGGCCATGACCTCTGACGCAGTCATCCTCGACGGCTACGTGGACGAACCGGCGTGCCTCGGCGTCCCGCCCTATATCTCGCCCTACATCAGGTACTGCGCCGGCGTGCTCGCCGAGCGCGGCTATACCGTCAGGTACACCACCATCGACGCCGTGCGCAAAGAGCCCCTGGCCCTGCGGACGTTTTCCGACGCCGCCCTCCTGCTCGTCATCGCCGGCGTCACCGTGCCGGGGAAATATCTTGCCGGCACCCCGGCGACGCTCACCGAGCTCTCGCAGATCGGGGTGCAGATCCGCGGCCCAAAAAAGGTGCTGGGCGGGCCGATCGGCTTCGGCTACGCTGCCGAAGGCGGGAGGAAAGCGGTGCGGGCTGCGGCGGCAGGCTTCGATCACCTCCTCCAGGGCTCGCCCTCCGCGGCGCTCGACTCCCTCCTGGGAGGTGGCGAGCCCGCGGGACAGGCCGACTACACGGCGATCGACCGCTGGAGCGTCCTCGGCGCCGGGGTGGTGCAGCAGCACCCGTTCTTCCCCCGCGTCATGATCGAGCTGGAGACGGCGCAGGGCTGCTCCCGCGCGGTCACCGGCGGCTGCTCGTTCTGCACCGAACCCTTCTACGGCCCGCCCCGCTACCGCTCCGCCGCCGGGGTCGCTGCCGAGGTCGGGGCGCTCAGCGCCGCAGGGGCCCGCCACTTCCGTCTCGGCCGCCAGCCCGACCTCCTTGCCTATGGGAGCACGGGCGGCGCCGAGTTTGCCCGGCCGCGGCCCGAACGCATCGAGGCCCTTTTCACAGGGATCCGTGCGGCGGCACCCGACCTGCTGACCCTCCACATCGACAACGTGAACCCGGGCACCATCGTCCATTATGAGGAGGAGAGCCGCGCCGCCCTTGCAGCGATCGTCGCCGGGCACACCCCGGGCGACGTCGCCGCCTTCGGGATGGAGACCGCCGACCCCGCGGTGATCAGGGCGAACAACCTCAAGGCGCTCCCGGACGATGTTTTCAGGGCGATCGAGATCGTCAACGAGATCGGTGGCGGCAGGCGGAACGGCGTTCCCGACCTCCTGCCCGGCCTGAACTTCGTCTGCGGCCTCGCCGGGGAGACCGCCCAGACGTACGACAAAAACCGGGCCTTTCTGGAGCGGGTGCTCGCCTCGGGCCTGATGGTGCGGCGGGTGAACATCAGGCAGCTGATGCCCTTCGCCAGCACACGCGCCTACGACGAGAACACCCTCGGGCAGCAGGACGCCGCCTTCAGGGCCTTCAAGGAATGGACGAGGACGAAGTTCGACCTACCCATGCTCCAGCGGGTCTTTCCCGCGGGCACCGTGCTGCGCGATGTCGGGATCGAAGTGAGCGGCAGGACGAGTTTTGGGCGGCAGATGGGCTCGTACCCCATTCTCGTCGGCTTCCCCCTCGCCCTTCCCACGGGTGCCGTCACCGACGCCGTCGTCGTCGGGTGGGGGATGCGCTCGATCACCGCCCTACCGGCACCGATCGAGATAAATACGCTGCCGCACGCGGCGATCGGCCACATCCCCGGCATCGGAAAGAAGATCCTGCCGAAGGTGCTCGCGAAGCGCCCCTTCGCCGACCTCGCCGCCTTCAGGCGGGTGGCCGGTGAGGCGCCGCTGGATGATTATTTTTCATTTTGAAAAAGGGTGGAGAGGCTCACACCATGGGCGCGAAGGTTTCAGAGGGCACGTCGGGGTTTTAGTTCATCAGCAAATACGATTGGGGCAGGGACGGGCAGACCACGCCGGCACGTTCATCCATCATTTTTCATCGAGAGATGCGCCGCCCTCCCCGTCCTCGCATGTCCAGGGCAATTGTATGCAGGGGTCCTGGGGTAAGAACCCCCGGCGCTGTGGCCCCTCCACACCCTGAAAAATCATCACATCTTCGCATCTGGAGAGTAAGAGTTCAGGAAAATCGAGTAGCCTCCTCCCGGGGGGCCTGCTGCCCCCCGACCCCCCCGCCGATTGCGATAGGGGCAGGGATGGACAGACCACGCCGGCGCTCCGGTCTATCATTTTTCATCAACAGATGTCCCGCCCTCCCGCCCCCGCATATCCAGGGCAATCATGCGCGCGGGGGTCCGGGGGTGGCAACCCCCGGGCAGAGGCGGACTTCGAAATTCGTTCTATCGTCTCTTCACATCAAGAACGTGCGGGTTCTGAAAAGTCAAAGAGTCCTCTGCCGGGGGGCCAACCGCCCCCCGACCGCACCCTCACGCCTCCTTGATCTCCAGCGTCGTCATGATGTCGGTCCTGGTGACGATCCCGACGAGGTCGCCCCCCTGCTTCACCGGTATCCGGCCAATCCCGGTCCTGGACATAATCTGCATCGCCTCGGCGAGGGGTGCCGAGGGCGGGAGGGTGAGAACATTCTTCGACATCAGGTCGCGCACCTGCATCGCCTCGCGGTCGAGTTCGGGCGCCGCGTGGACGTCGCCGAGGGTGACCATGCCGACAAGGACACCCCGGTCCACCACCGGAAAGCCCAGGTGCTTGGTCTCGTACATCATCCGCATCACCTCTGAGACCGGGAGTTCAGGCGGGACGGTCTGGACCGGCGAGGTCATCACGTCGCCGACCGTGACGTCCTGGAGCAGGAAATTGTAACGGACCATTGTGGCCTCCTGGTTCGCCCCGATATAGATGAAAAAGGCGATGATGATCAGGATCGGGTTGAAGACGAGAAAACCGAATATCCCGAAGAATACGGCGAACCCCCGACCGACATCGGCGGCGATCCGGGTCGCCTGATGAAGGGGCATCTTTTTTGCAAGCCATGCCCGCAGCACCCGCCCGCCATCCATCGGAAAGGCCGGGAGCAGGTTGAAGAGGAAGAGTATGATGTTCAACAGGGCGAGGTAGCCGAAGAAAAAGATCAGGACACCGCCAGTCGCCGGAGTCAACTGGCCGCCGACGACCAGGGCGGCGGCGGCATAGGTGACGGCCCAGCACACAAGGCCGATCGCACCGCTCGTCAGGGGTCCGGCAAGCGCCATCGGGAGTTCGATCTTCGGGTCGGGCAACCCCTCCTCCATCGAGGCGACGCCGCCGAAGATCAGGAGCGTGATCGAGTTGATCTTGATCCCCTTCGACCGGGCCACCAGCGAGTGGGCGAGTTCGTGGACGAGCACCCCGGCAAAAAGGCCGAGCGCTATTGCTGTCCCAAGGATATAGGGTGCGGCCCCGCTGACAAAGAGCGTCATCGTGATCTCGGTGCCGAAGAGGCCTGCGATCAGTTCGGTCGTGAGGAGGATCTGCGAGCCGATGATCCACGCGAACAGGGGGATCACCAGCAGGAAAGTCCAGTGAAGATAGATAGGAATGCCGAATAAGTGCCCGATCTTGAGGGATCCGTTCATGTGAAATGATAGACTTTTTATCGTTTATAGTCTATACCATGAACCGATAGTAATGAAGACACAGGTCACCGAGCTCTTTGGGATGCACGTATACACCGATAAGGCGATTCTCGTCGGGGAAGTCGACGACGTTCTGCTTGACATCGACGGAAAGAAAATCGACGCCCTTGCGGTGGGAAAACTGAACCCCGAACTCGCCGATTCCAAGGGTCACCGCGGCCTGCTTATTCCCTTCAGGATCATAAAAAATGTCGGGGACATCATCATCGTCCGCCACATTTCGACGGCTTTTCGGAGCACAAAAGACGATAAAAGCCCCTGAACGTCCCCGAACCCATGGAGAGCCACGAGATCTTCTCGGCCCTTGCTATCTACCCCCCGGTCTTCCTGCGCCTTGACGGCCGCTCCTTCCACCGGCTGACCCGGACCTGCGAGAAGCCCTTCGACGCCCGGTTCCATGCGGCGATGACCGGCACCTGCAGGCGATTGCTTGCCGGCAGCGGCCTCAACCCCCTCTTCGCCTATACGTTCTCCGACGAGATCAATCTCTACTGCACCGTCCTCCCCTTCGGCGGGCGGGTGGAGAAACTCGACTCGGTCGCCGCCTCCTATGCGGCGAGCGCTTTCACCCTGGAGTACGGCTGCGACGAACCCATCGCCTTCGACTCCCGCGTCGTCCCTGCGACGCCCGAATACGCCCTCGAATACCTTGCCATGCGCCAGGCCGAGGCGTGGCGGAACCACATCAACGCCTACTGCCAGGCGGCCCTGGTGGAGGATGGGCACACGCCCCGCGAAGCGGCCGCAATGCTGCGGGGGATGAAGGCCGCCGGAATGCACGATCTGATGTTTGCGCGGGGGGTCAACCTCACCGAAACGCCGGCGTGGCAGCGGCGCGGCACCCTGGTCAGATATGGCACCTATACAAAAGAGGGGGTGAACCCGCGGACCGGGGAGCGGGTCACCGTCCAGCGGCGCGGCGTCGTCATCGACGAAGACCTGCCGCTCTTCCCGACCCCTGAGGGTCGGGCCTATCTCTTCTCAGTCCCTGGCCTGTGAGAGGCCCATCAGCATCGGCACGCCTTCGACCTCCCATTCAGCAGTGAGTTCCCAGGCGCCCGAGAGGGCAGCGCCATCGTGGACAGCAAGCGAGGACGCCCGCACCTCGCCGCTGACGAGATCGGTCATGCGGCTGACGAGGTCGGCAACGCCTGCATCGGCGATCGCGATCTCGACCGCGATGTTCTCGTCCACCTTCAGGTCACGCTGCCGGCGCATCTCCTGGAGACGGCGGACCACCTCGCGGGCATATCCCTCGGCCTCGATCTCCGGCGTAAGGGTGACGTCGACATAGACGGTAGCGTCGGGCATCGCGGCGGCAAACACGCCTTCAGGGACCTCTTCAATGAACGTCACCATCTCGGGCGTCACCTCGTAATCCCCGGCGATCGCCTTCCCGTCGGCTTCGAGTGCGGCCTTCAGGGCGTTGCCGTCTGCCCCCTCGATCGCCCCTTTCACCTTCGGGGCCTCCTTCCCGAAGCGCGGGCCCAGCACGCGCATCACGGCCTCGGCCTTCCAGCCGATACGTTCCCACCGTCCGGTGACGACGGTGACCACTTTCGCGTTGGCGCGGGAGGCACAGAGTCCCGAAAGCCTGGCGACAGCGTCCCGCACCGCCGGGGCGTCGGTCACGACCACGACCTCGCCGACCGGCCAGCGGAGTTTCCGCTTTCCGTCCTGCCGGGCCGTGGCCACGGCATCGTCGAAGGCCTGGGCGACACCCATCGCGGTTTCAAGGGGCGCGTCGATGAGGGCGCTGTCGGCCGCGGGCCAGTCGAGCATGTGGACGCTCGCCGGATCGCCCTCACACCGCAGGTTCCCGTAGATCTCCTCGGTGAGGTGCGGGGTGAAAGGAGCAAGGAGACAGACGAGCCTGCGGAGGACGTAGTAGACCGTCTCGTAGGCGTAACGCTTCTCCGGTGCGTCCTCTTCGAGCCACATTCTGGGCCTGACGATCTGGAGGTACCACCGCGAGAGGTCTTCGAGCACGAAGGTGATGAGAGAACGGGTGACCCGGTGGAGGTTCAGCCCGGCGAAGTCAGCCTCCACACTGGCGACAAGGCTGTTGACCCGCGAGAGGATCCAGCGGTCCTCGTCCGGCATCAAATCGAGCATCCGCAGAACGGCCGTCTCATCCCAGTCTCCGCCTGAGGTCTGTGCGGGTGCGAAGTTGTCCAGGACCATATAGGGCAGGGGGAAACGGTAGACGTTCCAGAAGATGTTGAGGGCCCGGTTGACCGTCTTCACGCCTTCCCAGTTGAACTTCATATCGTCCCAGGGTGCGTTCGCCGAAAGGACGTAGAGGCGGAGGACGTCCACCCCGAAGGTCTTTATCACTTCTTCCGGGGCGACGACGTTGCCCAGGCTCTTGGACATCTTCCGCCCCTCGGCGTCGAGGGCGAAGCCGTGCATCAGCACCGATTTATAGGGGGCCCTGCCGAAGGCGACCGTCGAGGCGCCGAGCTGCGAGTAGAACCAGCCGCGGGTCTGGTCCTGCCCCTCGGTGATGAAGTCCGCGGGCCAGTATTTCTCGAACGCCTCTTTTTCGCCGGGGTAACCGAGGGTCGCCCACGAAGCCACGGCTGAGTCGAACCAGACGTCGAAGATGTCGGAGACCCGGCGCATCGTCCCGCCGCAGGTGCAGGGGATGGTGACCGCATCGACATACGGGCGGTGCGGATCGGCGACTGCCTGCCCGCTCGCCTCTTCGAGTTCGGCGACGGTCGCGATCACTCGCCGTGCATCGCAGGTGTCGCACTGCCAGACCGGGATCGGGATGCCCCAGTAGCGCTGGCGCGAGATGCACCAATCGCGGGCCTCCTTCACCCAGTCGTAGAACCGGGCGCTGCCCGCCCAGTCCGGGTACCAGGTGACCTTCCCGACCTCGTCGAGAAGTTTGTCCCGCATCTCCGAGGCCTTGATGAACCACTGCTCGGTGGCCCGGAAGATGATCGGGGTCTTGCACCGCCAGCAGTGGCCGTAACGGTGGGTGGTCTTCCCCTCGTGGAGGAGGCAGGGGCCAAGGGCATCCATCACCTGCCGGTTCGTCGCCGGGTCTTTGACATAAAGCCCGTCAAACACCCCGGCCCGTTTTGTGAACCTGCCGGTGCCGTCGACCGGGCAGAGTACGGGAAGATCGTATTTGATCCCGGTGAGGTAGTCATCCCAGCCATGGCCCGGTGCGGTGTGCACGAGCCCGGTATTTTCGAGGGCCACGTAGTCGGCGAGGACGACGCGGTGGGCGATCTCCTTCTGCGCCGGCACTGAAGCGGCGAGTGGGGACTCGTACTCCATCCCGGCGAGGTCGGCGCCGGTGACCGTCCTGAGAACGTCATAGTGCTGGTACCGCCCTTTTCTGAGCACCTCCTCGACGAGCGCCTCGGCGATCCAGAGTTTCTCCTCGACGCCCTCTTTCCGGGCGGCGACCAGGGCGTAGACGATCCCGGGGTGGGCGGCCACGGCGACGTTCGCCGGGAGCGTCCAGGGCGTCGTGGTCCAGATCACCAGGTACTCGTCGTCGGCCCCCTTCACCGGGAACTTCACGTAGATCGAGGGGTCGGTGGCGTCGTCGTACTCCACCTCGGAGTCGGCGATGGCGGTCTCGCACCGCGGGCACCAGTTCACCACGCGGTGACCCCGTTCGAGCATCCCGTTCTTCTCGGCCTGCGCCAGGGTCCACCACGCCGCCTCGATATACTCCTTTTTAACGGTCTGGTAAGGGTTGTCGAAGTCGAGCCAGATACCAAGGGCCCTGAACTGATCAGACATCACCGCCATGTTGGTGAGGGCGAATTCCCGGCAGCGCTCGATGAACCGGTCGATACCGTAGGCCTCGATGTCTTTTTTCGAGGTGAAGCCAAGCTGGTGCTCGACCTGCACCTCGATCGGCAGCCCGTGCATATCGTAGCCTGCCCGCTCGATGACGTTCTTCCCGCACATCCGGTGCCGGCGGAGGACGGCGTCCTTGATGATTTTGTTCCACGCTGTTCCCAGGTGGATGTGGCCGGTGGTGTACGGGGGGCCGTCTACAAAGAAGAACTGCTTGCCTGAACGCCGCAGATCTTTTACCTGAGCATAGGTGTCGGCGGCCCGCCAGAACTCCTGGACGCGCCCCTCGATCGCCTGTGCATCATAACTGCTGGTGACTTCCTTCACCTCTATCCCTCTGCACGCCCCCGCAGGGGGCGGATGATCATGCGTAGTGTGGTGGGTTGTGACAGACAAAGTAGTTTTTCAATCGGGCGCGCACCGACGACGCAGTTTTTTTCCTTCAGGCACCGATCCCTCCTCCATGCAGATCGCAATCGTCGGGGCGGGGGAGTGCTCCCCTGAAGAATACGAAGCGGCGGAGACCGCCGGCTACCTGATCGCCGGCAACCACGAGACCCTCGTATGCGGCGGGCTCGGCGGGGTGATGGAGGCCGCATGCCGGGGTGCGAAGGAGGCGGGCGGGACGACGGTCGGGATCCTGCCGGGCACCGGCGGGGAAAACCCGTACCTCGACGTCGTCATCAGGAGTAATCTCGGTCATGCGCGAAACGCCCTCGTCGTCGGGTCGGCCGACGCCGTGATCGCTATAGGAGGGAAATTCGGCACCCTTTCGGAGATCGCCCTCGCCCTGAAGATGAAAAAGGCGGTGTTCGGGGTTGGCACCTGGAAGATCGAGGGCGTCTTCCCCTGCGCCACACCCGAGGAGGCGGTGCTTATGGCAGTACGCGCCTCGCGCCTGTCTCGCTGACCCTGTAGCCGCCCATCTGCAGGAGGGTCTGCTTGAAGGCGTCCGAACCGATCGCATCGACGCAGGCGCGCACCCGCGGGTCTTCGAGGGTGTCGGCGTGCATCGCCAGTTCGTAGCGCTCGGTCGCCACCGGGGTGAAGGTGAGGCCGAGGGCCTGCGCGGCCGAATACACACCCATGCCGCAGTCGGCCTCGCCTGAACGGACGGCGAGGGCGACGCCGAGGTGCGTGGTGAACTCGCGCTCGTAGCCCCGGATCAGGGCCGGATCGACCCCCCGCTCCTTCAGGAGATAATCGAGGAGCAGCCGCGTCCCCGAACCCTTCTGTCGGTTCGCATACCGCAGGGCCGGCAGGTCGTCGAGCGTGGCGCCCTCCCGCGAGATCAGACCCTGCTCCCGTTCGGCGACGCAGACGAGGACGATCTCCTCGTCCGGGAGGTACTTCCGCAGGAAGGGGATGTTGTACTCGCCGTCGGGAGCGAGCAGGTGCATCGGGGCGGTGTGGCACTGCCGCTTTTTCAGGGTGAGAAGTCCGCCCATGCTCCCGACATGGGTGGAGTGGACCTCGACCCCGCCGGGCCTGACGAGATCGGCGAGACGGTCCAGGCAGGGGTCGTGGCTCCCGGTGATCAGCACCGCTTCCTCGGCCTGCCGGCGCGGGACCATCAGGCGCGCCCGTATCGTCTCACCGGCCTCGACGCCCTCCTTCGCTGCCGGGATGGTCATGACGGCATTCGCGCGGACGGCGCTCATCTGGACGCCGGCGCCGCGCGACTGGGGCACGGCGACCCAGCGCCCGCCGATCCGCCCGGTCGAGAGGAGGACGAACTCGTCGGTGCCGATATCGGAGTGGAGGGTGGTGGTGAGGGCGGCCTCGACGGTCCCGGCCTCAGGCACGGGAAACCCGTAGCGGGCGACGAGCGGGGTGACGATCTCCCGCAGTATGGTGAAGGCCGCAAGCGGGTAGCCAGGCAGCCCGATCACGGGTTTGCCCTCGATCTTCCCGATGATCACCGGCTTTGCCGGTTTGATCGCCACGCCGTGGACGAGCACCTCGCCGAGTTCGGCGATGATCGAGGCGGTGTAGTCGCGCGTGCCCGCCGATGAACCGGCCGAGACGATGAGGATGTCGTTCTCCCTGATCCCTTCCAGGATCGCCGCCCTGATCAGGTCGGGCTCGTCCGGAACGATGGCGTAGCGGCGGGCCTCCACGCCCAGGGCGCGGAGGTGCGCCGCTGCCATCAGGGTGTTGCTCTCCACCGCCTGCCCGGGGCCAGGGCGGGTGCCGGCAGGCACCAGTTCAGACCCGGTAGGAATAAGCCCGGCCGAGAGGGCGAGCGCCTCCACATCGGTCACGCCGTAGGCGGCGAGCGCCCCAAGTTCGTGCGGACGGATCCGGTGCAGGGAGGGGAGGATCATCTCGGACTCGCCGATGTCCTCGCCGACCGGGCGGACGTGCTGCCAGGGGGCGACGGCCTTCCTGACCGTATAGGTGCCCTCGCCGATCCAGACGTCCTCGATCATCACGACGGCGTCGTACGCCGGTGGGACGATGTTTCCGGTGTTCACCCGCACGGCGTCGGTGAGGACGACCGGGCGGCTCTCGCTGGCGCCGCGGGTCTCAGCGCTCCGCACGGCGATCCCGTCCATCGCCGAGATGTGGATGGCCGGGACCGAGAGACGGGCGAAGATCGGGGCGGCGGTCACCCGGCCTGACGCCTCCTCAAGGGGCACCCGTTCGGTGCGGGGACGGCACCTGAACGCCTCTCCCAGGACCGCCAGCGCCCGCTCCAGGGAGACAAGGTCGAGATAGCGCTTCACCACAGGACCACCTCCACCTCTTCGCCCGTCTCGAAGCCTTCGCACCCCGCAGGGACGACGACGATGCCGTCGCTCTGGACCAGGGTGTTGAGGAGCCCGGACTTCCCGAAGACCGGGGTTGCGGCGCCGTCCTCGAGGTGGACGCGGACATAGTCCTCCCTTCCTTTCGCCGAAGGGATGTTGGCGGCGAGGCGCGCTCGCACCCGGCACGGGCTGACCGGCGCCCCGCTCATCGCCGCGAGCAGGTGGCGGACGACGGCGACGAGCACGATGAAGGCCGAGCCCGGGTGGCCGGGGAGCCCGATCACCGGCGTCGTGCCGACGCGCCCGATGATCGTGGGTTTTCCCGGGGCGATGGCGATGCCGTGAACGAGCACCTCCCCAAGGTCGCCGATCACGCCGGCCGACATATCGCGCACGTCCTTCGAGCTCCCGCCCGAGATGAGGACACAATCGCAGGAGGCAACCGCCCCCTCCAGAACCTGCCGCAGGAGTTCGGGGCTGTCCCGCACGATCCCGTAGCGGCGCGGCTCGCACCCCTGCTCCCGCACGAACCCGGCGCAGAGATACGAGTTTGCGTCCCGGACGCGGCCCGGTGCGAGGGCGGCCTCGACCGGCACGACCTCGTTGCCGGTGGAGATGATTCCGATTTTCGGCACCCGCCGCACCGGCACCTCTGCGACGCCGGCGGCGGCGAGCACCCCGAGATCCTGCGGGGAGAGACGCCGCCCCGATGGGAGGACGACGCTGCCTGCGGCGAAGTCCTCATCGCACCCGAGCACATTCTCACCGGGTGCGACCGCCCGGTGGACGAGGACCTCGTCTCCGGCCCTCTCTGCGTACTCCACCATGGCGACGGCGTCCGCACCAGGCGGCATCACCCCGCCGGTCGGGATGTACCAGCAGCGGTCGGGCCCGACGCTCCCCGCGGGCGCCTGCCCCATCTCGATCCGACCTTCAAGGACGAGCATCGCCGGCATGGACTCGGACGAACCGGTCGTGTCCGATGCCCGCACCGCATACCCGTCCACCACCGAACGGTCGAAGCCCGGGAGGTCGCCGCCGGCCCGTACGTCCTCCGCGAGGACGCGGTGGAGCGCATCGCCGATCGGCACCATCTCATCGCCGATCGCCGGGACGATAGACCTGACGGTCTCCACGGCCCGGGCGACCGGGACTACCTCGAGAAAGAGACTCATTTAAAGCAGCCCAGCTGACAACCGCGGATCTTGATCTTCGGGTCGTGCCGGTTGCAGTAGCGGGCGATGTCCATCTTCGGGATGCCATACTTCTCGCTGATGGCGAACGCCTCTTCGCACCGGATCTCGGTTGTGATCCCGCTCTCGGCAAACGCTTTTGCGATCAGATTTTCGTCCATGATGATGTGGTTGCCCTGCAAAAAGATAGCGTTTCCTGTGGCGGGCAACCCTTTTGCTCCTGTGAGAATAGATCAGGATCATGCATATCGCCCTCATCCACTCCCGCCTCGACCCCGCGGGCACGAACCTGGCCCGCCGGATCCGCGCTCTCCTCAACGAGCGGGAAGACTGGCCCCTCCCTCGTGCCGCCTCCCTCTCCTTCCACGAGACCGGCGAACGGATCATCCACGCCGAAGGGGCCGACGCCGATCTCATCATCTTTCTCTCCAGGCACACCAGTTCCCACCCGGTGCCGGCCCTGACCGTCCACGTCACCGGCAACTTCGGCGCCCCCGCCTTCGGCGGCGAGGCCCGGAGCCTTGCGCCCGCCGCGCCGGCGATGATGCACGCCGTCCTCCGCGGCCTCGCCGCCCACGCTCCCGCCGGTTACCGGGTCAGCTACGAGGCCACCCACCACGGTCCGACGGCGCTCCAGACCCCCTCCCTCTTCGTCGAGATCGGGAGCACCGAGACAGAGTGGAACGACCCGGCGGCGGCAGAGGCGGCCGCCCGCGCCGTGCTGGAGGCCTCGCCCGGCCCGGTGATCACCCTCGTCGGTTTCGGCGGGACGCATTACGCCGTCAGGCAGACCGGGATCGCCCTCTCCTCAAGGGGCGCCTTCGGCCACATCGCCCCCTCGCGAGAGGTTCCTCTCCTCGACGATGCGATGGTGCGTGCGATGGCCGAGAAGACCGGGGCCGTCGCCGCCTATATCGACCGAAAAGCCCTCCCTACAAAAGAGGCGGACCGCCTCCTTGCAATCCTGGACGATGCCGGCCTCCCCGTCCTCTCAGAGGGCGAGATCACCGACATCGGCGACCTCGCATGGGAGACCTATAGAGAGATCAGGGCGATCGGCGAGAGGATCGCCCAGGGCGGCAGGGTGCACACCGGCACCCTCTCCGGGCGGGGTGACCCCGGGGTCGTGGACATCCCCGCCCATCTCCTCTCCGAGGCGGAGAAGGCAGATGGGAAGGCCCTGCGCGAAAGGCTCGCACAGATGCCCGTTGCCGTCGTTCTGGGCAAGGACGGTGGGATCACCCCCCGGATCATCACATTCAAGAATCAAAGCGATGAAATAATACATGATTTAATATCCCTGTGTATTAAACTCATACATGACCGGTGGAGCACTGCAACCGACGGGGATCACCTCGTCGTGAGAAAGATGCGGTTCGATCCCGCACGGGCCCGGGCGCTCGGTGTGCCGGGCGGCCCGTCCTTCGGAAGGCTCTCTCGCGGCCAGAACATCGAGGTGGAGGGCCGGACCATCACTCCTGCTATGGTGCAGTCCTGCAGTGAGACACGCATCCACATCCCGGGGTTGGAGAGGTATATTACATGAAGTCCATTGTTGAAGAGGCATTATCACGGGCACGAGAGGAATTTGAGGATATCGTCCAGCCCGACGACGAGCTTGAGGACCTCCTGCGGGATCTCAGGACCGAGATCGTCGTCGTCGGGTGTGGCGGCAGCGGCTCGAACACGATGTCGCGCATCGCCGATGAGGGCATCGTCGGAGCGCGGCTGATCGCCATCAACACCGACGCCCAGCACCTGATCAGGACGAAAGCCGACAAGCGGATCCTTATCGGACGGCAGCGGACCAGGGGCCTGGGCGCCGGCTCGATCCCCCAGATCGGAGAGGAAGCGGCCCTTGAGAACGAGGAGCAGATCGTCGGCGCCCTCGAGGGGGCCGACATGGTCTTCATCACCTCGGGCCTCGGCGGCGGGACCGGCACCGGATCGGCCCCGGTCGTCGCCAAGGCCGCCCGCGAGGAGGGGGCGCTCACCATCGCCGTCGTTACCCTGCCCTTCACCTCCGAGGGCTCGATCAGGATGGAAAACGCCGAGGCAGGGCTTGAACGCCTGCGCGACGTCGCCGACACCGTGATCGTCGTCCCGAACGACCGCCTGCTCGAAGTGGTGCCCCGCCTGCCCCTGTACGCCGCCTTCAAGGTAGCCGACGAGGTGCTGATGCGGGCCGTGAAGGGGATCACCGAGTTGATCACCGTCCCCGGCCTTGTGAACCTCGACTTTGCCGATGTGCGGACCGTGATGGAGCGCGGCGGGGTCGCCATGATCGGCATGGGAGAGTCCGACTCCGAGGACAAGGCCGCCGACTCGGTGAAGAAAGCCCTGCGGTCTCCTCTTCTCGACGTGGATATCTCGGGCGCCACGGCGGCGCTCGTCAACGTCGTCGGCGGGCCCGACATGACGATGGCCGAAGCCGAAGGGGTCGTGCAGGAGGTCTATGACCGCATCGACCCGTCGGCCAGGATCATCTGGGGCGCACAGGTCGACCCCGAGATGCAGGGACGGATGCGGACGATGCTCGTCGTCACCGGGGTGAACTCCCCGCAGATCTATGGCAGAAGCGAGAGGGCTTCCAGGCCCAAGGTTGCAAAAGAGTTTGATATCGACTTTCTGAGGTGAAAACAATGGAAATCAATGCCGAATCCATCAAGATGACCAATATCCATGAGGAATTTTTCAAGAAATACATACGTGTCCTGAAGCTGGCCAGGACGCCGAGCCGCGAGGAGTTCCAGAAGATCGCCCTCGTGGCGGCGGTGGGCGTCCTCCTCATCGGGTTCATCGGGTTTATTATCTATGAGATCATGCTTGTGCTGCCGCACTGATGCACATGACCGAGGAGACTGAAACCCACATATTTGCCGTCAAGACGACGGCAAAGCAGGAGCGTGCCGTTGTCGACGGGATCTATCACGCGATCACCGTCGACCCGTCGTTCAAGGTCACCGCCGTGCTCTCCCCTGACGAGTTGAAGGGGTACGTGCTGGTCGAGACGCTCGAACCGGTCGCCAGGATCGAGGAACTGATCGAGTCGGTGCCCAGCGCCCGCACGGTGGTGCCGGGCGAAACCTCCCTTGCCGAGGTGAGCCATTACCTGGTGCCGAAGCCCGCGGTCGCAGGGATCGACGAGGGGACGATCGTCGAACTGATTGCAGGGCCGTTCAAAGGCGAAAAGGCCGTCGTAAAACGGATCGATACCTCCAAGGAGGAGATCACCGTCGAGCTCTACGAGTCCATGGTCCCGATCCCGATCACCGTGCGCGGCGACAACGTCCGGGTGATCGACCGGGGCGAAACCTGATCCTCTCCCTTTTTTTTCCCTGCCCCTGTGATAGGTTTATCTGGCCGCCAGCGAAACCCTAGTCACCCAAGCACAGTACCCTTTCGGGGAAAGCATGGTGATTGTACTATGGCAGAAACGGTCGAGGTATTGGTACCCGGTGGCAAAGCAACTGCAGGCCCGCCTATTGGTCCTGCCCTGGGTCCCCTCGGTATCAACGTAAAAGCGGTCATCGACGAGATCAACAAGAAGACCGCAGAGTTCAACGGCATGCAGGTGCCGGTGACGATCGACGTTGACGATAAGAAGAACTTCACCGTCACGGTGGGGATTCCTCCGACAACGGCGCTCATCATGAAGGAAGTTGGTATCGAAAAGGGGTCCAGCGAGCCAGCCACCCAGTTTGTGGGTGATCTGCCGCTCGATGCCGCTGTCAGAATTGCACGCATGAAGTTTGACGATATGCTCTCCTACCGTCTGAAGACGGCAGTGAAAGAGGTCGTCGGCACCTGCGTCTCCGTCGGCGTAACCGTCGAGGGCAAGAAGCCCAAGGAGATGCTCGCTGCAATCGATGCGGGTGAGTTCGACAGCGTATTCGAGGCCTGAACGGTAAACATCCATAGGAGATCGAAAAGGTCGCAGACTATGGAGGTACGCAATGGTTGAGAAAGAACAGATACTGAAGGCTGTGAAAACAGCCCTGGACACTGCGCCTGAACGGAAGTTTCAGGAGAGCGTTGATATTACCATCAACCTCAAGAATATCGATCTGGCGCAGCCCAAAAACCGTATTGACGAGACCATCCTCCTCCCCCACGGTGTGGGTTCGGCAGTGAAGGTCGCCGTTCTCGGCAAGGGCGAGATCACCACGCAGGCGAAGGACGCCGGCGTCGATCTGATCATCTCCCCTGAAGAGATCGAGCGGCTGGGCGGCGAACCCCGTGAGGCACGGAAGATCGCATCAGAGTACCGCTTTTTCCTTGCGGAAACAAGCGTGATGGGACAGGTCGGCCGCTGGCTCGGTCCGCGCCTTGGTCCCCGCGGCAGGATGCCGACGCCGATCCCGACGGGAACGGACGTCAGGCCGATCATCGAGCGGCTGCGCTCCTCCGTGAAGATCCGGTCGAAGGACAAGAAGGTCTTCCACGCCCGTGTCGGTTCCACCGGCATGGCCCCGGAGCAGATCGCGGAGAACGTCGACGCCGTCATGAAGAGGATTGAATCGGTGCTCGAGCAGGGTTCGCAGAACATCCGCTCGGTCTACGTGAAGACCACCATGGGCCCCGCAGTGAGGCTGATCTAAATGGCGCTCTACACCCACCACCTGCCCGCATGGAAGCGGACGGAGGTCGAGGAGATCAAGCGGCATTTCGAGGAGTACCCCGTCGTCGGGCTTGTCGATATGTACGGCATCCCGGCAACGCAGCTCCAGCAGATCAGGGAGAACCTCCGCGGCGTCGCCTACATCAAGATGGCACGCAAGACCCTGACGCGCCGTGCGCTTGACGAGATCGGCGGCGAAGCCGCAGGGATGAGCGCACACATCTCCGGTCAGAGCGCACTCATCTTCACGAGCGAGAACCCGTTCAAGCTCTACAAGCTCCTTGAGCAGACGAAGACGAAGATGGCCGCAAAGCCGGGCGAGACTGCACCCGAGGACATCGTCGTCGCCAAGGGGCCGACGAGCTTCAAGCCGGGCCCGATCGTCGGCGAGCTCCAGCAGGCTGGCATTCCCGCCATGATCGAGGGCGGGAAGGTCAAGATCAAGGACACGAAGACGGTCGTGAAGAGGGGCCAGGTCATCAACGCAAAGATGGCCGACGTGCTCGCGAAACTCAGCATCAAGCCGATGGACGTCGGCCTGATCCTGAAGGCGGCATACCAGAACGGTACCGTGTTCGCACCTGAGACCCTCGCAATCGACGAGACCGTCTTCCTTGGCCAGATCACGCTCGCGGCCCAGCAGGCATTCAACCTGTCGGTGAACGCGGCGTACCCGACTGCACAGACGACGGGTGCCATCCTCGCAAAGGCCGTCCGCGAAGCCCGCAGCCTCGGTATCGAGGCCGGTGTCTACGAGAAGGACATCATCGATGCGATCATTGGAAAGGCGTACAGATCATCGCTTGCCCTGAAAGAACTGGTAGAATAACGAAATCTAAAATTTGAGGTGAATGAAATGGAATACATCTACGCTGCACTGCTCCTGCACAACGCAGGCAAGGACATCAACGAAGAGAATGTGAAGGCTGTTCTCTCCGCTGCCGGTACCGCCGCTGACGACGCCCGTGTGAAGGCCCTGGTGGCCGCACTCGACGGTGTGGACATCGAGGACGCGATCAGCAAGGCCGCCGCTGCGCCGGTCGCCGTCGCTGCCGCCCCCGCCGCCGCTGCACCCGCCGCAGCCGTCGAAGAGGAAGCGGAAGAGGAAGAAGAGAAGGAAGACGAGGAAGGCGGCATGGCCGGCCTCGGCGCTCTCTTCGGCTAAATTTTTCTTTTTTTTTCTCTTGAATTACACCCCCATCCCTGGAGCGGAGCGGGTGTGGCAAACTCTCTGCAGAATAGGGGCAGCGGAGGGATCGGTCGTCACCGGGGCGAGGGGCACCCTCAAACCCCGGGATGACCTCATTTCAAAAGGAGAGCGGATCAGGTCTTTTCATAGGCGACAAGGATCTTGCCGATCTTCTCTTCCTCCTCCTTGATCTCCTGGAGTTCAGACTCGGAGAGGTGAGCGACCTCCGGGACCGGTTCGTATGCGACGAGTATTGTCCCGAACTCCTTCTCCATTGCCTGCAGATCCTTCAATTTTTCTCCATTGAGGTGCGCGTATGCGGTGCACTGCATCTGTCTTCGCCTCCAGGGGGTGATAGAGCGATCCAATATTTATTACTGTGTGTGTCTCTGCTCCAGGCGCCGCATCATGGCATATCTATATATCGGGGGCCGGACCATTCATGTTCATGCCCGTATGCAGCATGATGGACCTCAATGCCCATTCGTGTACTTCCGGGTCTGTCTTTTCCGCACTTTTCCCCATATTTAGGTAGGGAACCGGCCTTTCGCTGCGTTCCCGTGTAATTGTTCCGGTTATCAGACCGGATGGCAGGTTTTCACCATGTTCGGCATATCCGACCCCATGATCTGGATTGGTTATCTGCTTGCACTGGGCTTCGCCCTTGCATGCGTAGTGTACGGCCTCATCAACTGGAACAACGGCTGCGAGGAGGAGCAGAATGGCGGTTAACACCGCGACCTTCGCCGCCGTGACCCTGATCTATCTGGCGGCGATCATCGGCCTGGGTTATATGGGCTACCGGCAGACAAGAGGGCACGACGATTACATGGTGGCTGGCAGACGGATCCACCCGGTGGTCCTCGCCCTCTCGTACGGCGCCACCTTCATCTCCACCTCGGCGATCATCGGATTCGGCGGCGTCGCCGCCCAGCTCGGCATGGGGCTGATATGGCTGACCGTGCTGAACATCGGGGTGGGGATCCTGCTCGCATTCATCGTCTTCGGGAAAAAGACGCGCGAACTCGGGCAGCGTCTCAACGCCGTCACCTTTCCCGACCTGATGGGCCGGTGCTACGACTCGCCCCTCCTGCAGTACGTCACCGGCATCGTCATCGTCGTGGGCATGCCCCTCTATACGGCGGCGATCCTCATCGGCGGGGCGCAGTTCATCACCAGCACGCTGCTCATCCCTTACGACACGGCACTCCTTGCGTTTGCCGCCATCGTCGCCGCCTACGTGATCCTGGGCGGGCTGATCGCCGTGATGTACACCGACGCCCTGCAGGGCGGGATCATGCTCGTGGGGATGAGCATCCTGATCGTCCTCACCTACGTCTCCCTCGGAGGCATATCAGCGGCGAACCGGGCACTGGAGGCGATGAACCCCCTGGTCCCGGGGAGCCTTGCGGCCACGGGAATGACCGGCTGGACTTCGATGCCCTCCCTCGGATCGCCGATCTGGTATACCCTGGTCACCACCCTGGTGCTGGGCGTGGGGATCGGCGTCCTCGCCCAGCCCCAGCTCGCCGTGCGGTTCATGACCGTCAGGGACAGCCGGGCGCTGAATAGGGCCGTCCTGATCGGCGGGCCGTTCATCCTGATGATGACCGGCGTCGCCTTCACCGTCGGCGCCCTCACCAACGTCTGGTTCTACCAGACCTCCGGGCAGATCGCCGTGGAAGCGGCGACCGCCGGCAATATCGACACGATCATCCCGAATTTCATCAACGCCAGCATGCCGGACCTCTTCGTCACCATCTTCATGCTCTCCCTTCTCGCCGCCGCCATGTCCACCCTGAGTTCCCTCTTCCACACGATGGGCACCTCCCTGGGCTTCGACATCTGGCGGACCTGGCGCGGGCGGAAGGCCTCTATGGTGGGAGTGCAGGCCGGGACGATGGTGATGATCGTCTTCTCCGTCCTGCTCGCATACGTGATGCCCGGCAGCATCATCGCACGGGCGACGGCAATGTTCATGGGCCTCTGCGCCTCTGCATTCCTGCCGGCGTACGCCCATGCCCTCTATGCAAAACGCCCCTCTAAAACGGCGGCGACGTGGAGCATCCTCGCCGGGACGCTGGTCTGGTTCTTCTGGACGGTGTTCGTCCACGTAAAGGAGTCAGGGGCGATCGGGCTTTCGAACGCCATCTTCGGCGTGCCTTCCATCCTCCCGATGCCGTGGCCGGTGGTGGATCCCCTGATGATCGCCCTCCCGGTGTCGGCGCTTGCCCTGTGCGCCGGGGTCGTCTGGTCGAGGCGGGCGGCGGCCTGACCGCCCCCTCTCCCTTCAAAAAAAGTCAGTAGACCGGCATCAGCCCGGGATGGTCGCCGGTGATGCACCGGCCCCCTGCGGGCGTCACCACAAACGTGTTCTCGATCCCGACCATGCCGACGCCCGCGATCCCCTTCTTGGGTTCGAGGGCAAGGACCATGTGCTCCTGCAGGGGTTCGTCGAATCCCCGTGCGATCACCGGGATCTCGTCGATCTGGAGGCCGATGCCATGGCCCAGGAATTTCACCCGCCGGGTTCCAAAGCCCATAAAGTTCTCAAGAAATTCCGGCTCCAGATCCGCCATCACGGTGTCGTAGATCGCAGACGGCACCGCCCCGGGCCGCATCATCCTGGCGATCCGGTGCTGGATCTCCACGCACCTGCGGTGGGCCTCGATAGCGTCGTCAGGGAGCGGGGCGCCGAACATATAGGTCATGGTCTTGTCGGTGTGATAGCCTGCAACACCGCATCCGGCATCCACAAAGACGAGGTCGCCTTTCTTCAACCGTCTCTCACGGCTCCCGAGGAGGGGAATAGCCGGACACATGCCGCGATTGCCGCCCGGGCCGTCGAAACAGGTGGGGTAGAGAGAACTCTCGCCAAAACCGATCTGCCCGATCCCGATCTCGGTGCCGAAGGAGCCGAACCGCACGACACCCTGGTGTCCCTCCTCGATCATGACCGAATAGAAGGCGCTGATGAATGCCATCTCGCTCATCCCCTCCTGCAGGAGAGCGGGCACCCGCTCTTCAAGGACGCGGCGGTGAATCTCGCCGGCCTGCTCCATGCACGCCAGTTCGTAGGCGCTTTTGACTGCCCTGACCTTCGCCGCCTGCAGGTCGAGGGATCGCGCCTGGTCAAAGGGGAAATATTTCCTGAACCTCTCCAGCAGCGCGAGCGGCACCACTTCCGTCTCCAGGTGTACGCTCCTGACCGGGTGTTCAAGGTCGCCCGCGGCATCGCGGAAGCTGCCCATCGGCCTGATTTCGGGGAAGAGAGACTCGTCGCAGGCCCGCTCGTAACTCCGGCGCACCCGGAAGACCGTATCGCCGTCGCGGGGAATCAGCAGGACGCCGTCCTGCATGGTGCCGGTGAAATAGTAGAGGTTGATCCTGCCGAAAAAGACGGCGAGTTCCCATTCAGGATGATCCGCATCCATCCTGGCCCTGAACCGGGCCATACGATCCCGGAGTTCACCTGCCGGGACTATGCCGTCGGTCGTGTGCATGCAGTAGTAGTGTTGGTGACAGGGTTATGTTACTTCTCATGATGCAGGGGAGAGGCGGGCGCGTATCCGGCGCCCTGCTCCACCGCCAGACAGGCACCACCCCCGATCTAATTCCAGGTTGAAGAGATGTATCCAGCCGCTGAAACAGCAGACGTTGACCCGCCACTGATCCTGAAGATATTCATTCTAAGGCCAGAGGTCATGTGAGTGGTCATAACCCGGGTGGAGTATTCAAAAAGTCTGCCAGGAGAGTCTCTCAGGTTGCAAAGAACATGATTCAGGCTCAAATTATATTTAAACGTATTTTTAAGAAGGTTGATGAAGACTTTCTGGTTCTGCTGCACCGGCGAGAAATATACGCTGAAAAAATCAACCGCGTCCATACCGACGATCATGGAATGCGGGATGCCGATGATCTCACCCATTGCCTCGTTGGCCCACACAAACTTTCCATTTATTTCCTGTATCACGATACCGTCGTTCATCTCATTGAACAGTTCAAAAATAGAAATATCACTCTCTGTTTTTTCAGACAGTTCCAGACAATTCATGGTATCGTCCCAACAAACAGCAGATATAATATTAGTATAATATATATTCTTTTTGGTAATTGCAAAGGATTAATTTCCAATTTTAGCAATCATGCCATCCTTTTGTCAACTTAGGTGCGAATTTAAGCCGAATTAGAAAAAGTTCCTGGACGTCATGGGAGACTGGCCAGAGCGATAGAGATTCCTGCCGTACTCTGAGATCACACCTCCCTGAAGCGGTCGAGCCTCAGCCCTGCGAACGGCCCCCTCCCCATCACATGGCTCGAATATTCGATCTGCCGCCCAGTTGCCCCTTCCAGGGAGCACCGCAATCCCCTGATCTGCAGGCCGTTGAGAAAAGTGGTCCTGAGCAACCCCTCAAAGATCTCTCTCTTCTGGCGCACCGGCAGAAAGCAAGACGAGATGAAGAGGGCGGCATCGGTGCCGGCGAGCGAGCCCGCGGGGCATCGGGCAAGGTCTTCAAGACGCCTGTTCGACCAGAGGATCGCCCCCTCCCCGTCGTGGATGCAAATCCCCTCGCCGAGTTCGTCAAACAGGTCATAAAAAGGCGAAAGACCGATGCCGACATATTCCGGACATACCTGAGCCATGGTGATTCACGTCACTCTTCGCCGGTGACGACAAGAAGGTTATCGACGAACACTATAGCCAAACCCGACATCTCTATAGTTACGAACAGGAACTGCGGAGATCGTGGACGCCCGAAATCTTTCCGGCTTTCACAGAAATTCTCTCCAGGGGTATGGTGCCGATCCCCAACCTCAACCAAAACATATTATATTAATATAAGAATATGTCGGCACAGACGGTGTGGTCGATCTCGATCGGCGCGGAAAAGCCGTCCGGTGATCTGCCATGCCTTTTACCGAATCGGAATATACCAGACTCCTGTATCGGCGCCAGTTTATCCTCGGACCCCGTTTCGTGGAGAGACACGATACCTGGAAGAGGCATGCCGTCGCCGACGGCCTCTGCATAACGGCCCACCCCGACCTGCCGGTCACGGTGGCAGAGAACGGGGGCCGGAAACTTCTCCTCCTCGGATACCTGCTCGATCCCTATCACCCTGATCAGGATGACGCCGCCATTCTGCAGGGTATCCTGGAGGAGATCGTCCGGCCGACCGACATCTTCCAGGGCACCGCGACGCTCGGCGGGAGATGGGCCCTCATCTATGCCGATCCTGACAAGACCTGGCTTCTGAACGATCCGATGGGGCTCAGGCAGGTCGTCCATACGACCGACGCCCTCCCCGACCTCTGGTGCGCCTCCCAGCCCGGCACGATTGCCGAAGAACTGGGCCTGGACCCTGACCCCGAGGTGATGGAGCGACTTGTCGGGGCACCTGAATACGGCGAGGCCCTCGAATACTGGTGGCCGGGCGATCTCTCGCCCTACAGCGGCATAAAACACCTGCTGCCGAACCGGTATCTTGACCTGAAGGGGCGCAGCGTGCACCGGTTCTGGCCTGACCGCCGGCCGGAGAGGATCGTTGCGGACGAATGCACCATGAAATGCGCGAATGTCCTTGTGGGCATGATCGAGAGCGCCTCGAAACGGTTCGACCTCGCGCACACCGTCACCGCAGGCTGGGACTCAAGGACCATCCTGAGCGCCTGCAGGGGAGTCAGCCAGAATATCTTCTATTTCACGATGATCTATTACAACAAAACGCTAAAAACGCCCGACATCTCCATTGCCAGAAACCTGATCACCGGGCTCGGGCTGGAGCACCACCTGATCGCCTGCCCTGAGTCCATGGGCCCCGATTTTGCTGAGATCTACAGGAGAAACGTCCCGGGGGCGCACGAAGGCTGGGGAGCGATCGCCCGCGGGATGTACGATCACTACCCGCAGGAGAAGGTCTGCATCAAGGGCAACGGCAGCGGATTTCTCAAATGCCCGTACAGGCGCGCCTGGGATCAGGAGTGCACCGCGGAACTGCTCGCGGACCTGGGAGACCTCGGACCGATGAAGAGCAACAAAATGACGATCGAGCACTTCGACCGCTGGCTTTCTGAGGCAAAGGATGCATCTGCCCGTTCAGGGGTTCATATACTCGATCTCTTCTTTCAGGAGCAGCGGATGGCGCGGTGGCAGGGGGCCGGGCAGCTGGAGTGGGACATCGTCCAGGAGGTGCTCGTCCCCTGGAACTCCAGGGAGTTGATCGCCGCCGGGTTCTCGGTGGAGGGGCGGTGCCGGGGATCGCGGCACCCGCTGATCGAGCATGGGATCATCAGGATGCTCTGGCCCGAACTCCTCGCCCAACCGATCAACCCGCCGCCCGGGATCAAAGGGGCTGTTGCGGCCCCCCTCTGGCGGGCCGGGCTCTGGCCTTTCGACCGGGACTTCTGAGCCCCGGGGCCGGAAGCCTGCGGCGGCACAGGACCTGGCGCGGCCACGCCTGACAGAGAGATCCGCACGCACATTGCGATACTATTAGGTGCCTGGACGGAGACCTATCAGCCAGAGGAAGGCGATTGAAGATAAACGACGTCGGCGAGGCTCTGGAGTCGGTGTGTCTCCCCCTGATGGTGCTGGGCCGGGAAGGACGCCTCGTCCAGACGAACGCCAGTTTCAGGGCTGCATTTTGCAGGGGTTCCGATCCCGGCGCCTGCCGTCTCGGAGAGATCGGAGGCGGAATTCTTTCAGATCAGGCGATCGCAGAATTTATCGACGATATTCGCGCTCGCGGCTCAGCTCTGAGCCGCATCACCACCGGAAACCAGACCTTCGAGGCATGGGGAAGCCTGCTGAGCGGGGGAGATGAGGAAAGGCTGCTGATAGCCCTTTCGAACGTCAGCGAACGCCCGTCTGAAGAGGATCGCGCCGAGCGGCTCAACCGTCAGCTCGGGATCGTCCTCGACATCCTCAGGTCGACCACATCTTCCTCATCCCTCCACGACACCCTGACGGCGGTCGTACAAAAGACGGTGGAACTGCTGGACTTCGACGCAGGGGCCATCTATCTCTCAGACAAAAAAAGAGTTTCCGCCAACCTCAGGGCCAGATATGGCCTGTATACCCTGTACTTCCCGGAATCCGTCGATCTGGCGATAGCGGCCCCGGAGATGCTGGCGGTCTTTCATCAGGGACGCCCCGACTACAGCGAGGCTTATCTCGAGGTCGCCCACGAAGAGGGAGAACTCGGCGTCTATTCCCGCGCCATCGTCCCGGTCAGCGTTCCCGACGGCACGGTCCTCGGCGCCCTCGCCATCGCAAGCTCTGACTTCCACTGCTTCACCCCGATCGAGCAGGAGAGCCTCGAAACGATCGGCCGCGAGGTCGGCGGCGTCATCCACAAGGCCGCCCTTGCCGAGGAACTCGCCGCTGCAAAGGCCGAAGCCGAGTTCTACCTCGACGTGATGATCCACGACATCAACAATGCAAACAACGTGGCAATGGGATATCTCGACCTCCTCAGGGAAGAGATCTCAGGAGAACAGCGCACCTTCGCCGACCGGTGCCTGCAGGGGATCAGGCAGAGCAGCGGGATCATCGAGGAGGTGAGGATCCTCAGGACATGCAGGGGCGGGGGGCCCACCCTGATCCCGGTCTCGCTGGACCGGGTGATCGCGACGGCGATCGCACAGATGCCCGGTGTTGCGATCGCCTACGACGGGACCGACGCCACCGTGCTCGCCGACGATCTCCTCGGCCAGGTCTTCGTCAACCTCATCGGAAACAGCGTCAAGTTCGGCGGCCCCGACGTCTCGATCACGGTCTCGGTCAGAGACGAGGACGAGGCGGTCGGCATCTGCATCGCCGATAACGGCCCAGGGGTCCCGGATCACCAGAAAGAAAAAGTATTCGAGCGCTTTTTCCGGAGCGATCCCTCGAAGCCCGGGCGGGGCATGGGCCTCTTCATCGCCGCCATGCTGGCAAAGCGCTACGGCGGGGCGATCCGGGTGGGAGACCGGGTACCGGGTCGGTCAGAAGAGGGCGCCGCATTTTGTTTCACCCTGAAAAAGGTCGTTCCCTGATTCATGCTTTTTCTGCTGCGGCAAGCGCTTCGTCGACGCTCTCGTAGATGGGAATGATCCGGTCGAAGCCGGCGATCGCAAAGACCTCCATCACGTGCGGGGTCGGGCGGGCGATCAGCACCTCCCCTCCGGCCTTGCGCATCTGCTTGAGCGCCACAAGAAACACCCGCAGGCCGGAGGAGCTGGTATAGGCGAGATCCGAGAGGTCAAGGATGATCGCATGTTTTCCCTGCGAGATGCTCTGCTCAAGAGCGAGAGACGCCGCCGCCGACGAGGTGGCATCGAGTCTCCCCACGATGGAGATGACGGAGGTATCCCCTGCAGGGCGTTCTGTGATCGCCACACGTTGATCTTCCATAAATGATAGAATTTCGTCCCGCCCGGGAAAATAGTTTATGGGAACAGTTCCTCTTCCTGGCCCGCACTGCGAAACGCCGGTGGCAGGGGCGAAAATCCCGGCCTGAACTTCCCGACCTCGATATACGCCGCCCTCCCGGGCAGAGAGGGCGGGGCCAGAAGGCGGATCTCCCCGCCCGCATCCCCGAGGATCACCCCGGCGGTGAGCAGCCAGCCGTCGCCGTCGCAGAGGCCGGCAAAATATCCTTCAGGACGGCCCGGGAAGACCCCGGCCCTGAGGACGCCGGGCAGAGAGAGGGGACGGGCGTCGGCCATCCAGCCCGCAAGCCGTTCCTCGCGGTACCGGCGCCGCGCCGCCTGCGAGCGCCGCCGCGCATGGGGCGATGCCGGGAGCCGGTGAATCGAGAGGCCGGTGCGGCAGGAAAAGAGGGAGAGCACCAGATCGATCTCCGCATCCCGCCCGACAGCGACGATGTGGTCAGGACAGAGCACCTCGATCGAACGGCGCTGGAACTCCCTGCCCCCTTCGCCCCTGATATACCCGCACGGGTCCACGAACACGGTGGCCGCCCCCGCGGCATATGCGGCGTCGAGGAGGAGGCGAAGACCTGAGAGCGTGGCGAGCGGGGCCATCGACGGCGTGAGGGCGCCGACGAACCGGAGACGCCTGCCGCCGCCGGGCAGGGCGAGCCCGAGGGTGCCGGGCGGCCCCAGCGTCGGCTGGCCGGCGTCGCCGTCGAGCAGGGCGGTGTCATCGCCGCCGCGGTCGGCAAGCCATCGGGCGAGGGTGGATTTTCCGCTGTTTCCAGCCCCGATCAGATAGACGGTGCCTGAGAGGACCGGAAGAAGCGCATCCCATGAAGGGTGGGGGACGATCATCAGAAAGTGGTAGGCGTGCGGTATCTTCAAATATCCTCTTTCCCACACATGGTCCATCGGAGGGGAGAAGTATGGCACTGATTGAATGCTGCCAGGCGCCGGTGGTGAGCGTCCCGCCGGAGACGCCGGTCTATGATGTTGCAGGCATCATGGCAGAGCAGAATGTGGGAAGCGTCGTCGTAGTCGAGGATAAAAAGCCGGTGGGGATCGTCACCGACCGCGATATCACCGTCCGGGTCACCGCCGCAGGACGTGACCCGAAAGGGATTCCGGTGCGTGCGGTGATGACCGCCGACCTGCTCACGCTCCCGGACTCGACCGGGCTGTACGAGGCGCTCGAAGCGATCCGGAAGAAAGGGGTGCGAAGGGTGCCGGTGACGGACGAAGGGGGTTCCCTGGTCGGGATCATCACGGTCGACGACGTCATCCGCCTGCTTGCGGTGGAGATGGAGCGGATCGCCGCCGTGATCAAGAGCGGAAGCCCCACTATCTAAACCGGAACTCTTTTTTGCGGTTCGACGGCAGAGGTTACGGCCGCCTGTACATCGCGAAGGTCTCGCCATATGCCGTGGCATGCCCCTGCATCGCCGCCACGAGATCATGCTGCCCCGAGCACGGCGGGAGCGCCAGGGGGGCGTCCAGGGCGTAAATCCTGAAATAGTAGCGGTGCGTTTCGCCCGGCGGCGGGCAGGGTCCACGGTAACCGATCTCCCCGTAGCCGTTCGTCCCCTGCACCATCCTGACCGGGACGTCGGTCTCGGGCTCGGGCGGGACGCCTTCGGGGATCAGGGCGCGGCCGTCCGAATACCTGAGGGGGTCGATATTCCACGCGAGCCATGGGGAGAACGAGCACCCCTCCTCATAGGGGTTGTGCACGATCAGGGCGACGCAGGGTGCCCTGAGATCCTCGACGATCAGGCGGGGCGAGAGGTTCTCGCCGTCGCAGGTGTGCCTTGTAGGAAACTCGATGAAGTCGAGCCTGACACCAATCTTTTGAATCCGCCGCTCCATGTCCATATGCCCCGGTTCGGCCTTCCCGACATATAGAAGTATGGTTAACCCAACGCATATCTGCCCTGCCTTCCTGTAATGTACAGGAGTCATCATGCCGGAGACCCAGGACCTTGAGATCTACACCGACGGGGCATCCCGCGGCAACCCCGGCCATGCCGCCTATGCCTTCATCTTCGTCAGGGACGGGCGGGCGGTTCTCGAACGGTCCGGGTACATCGGGATCGCCACGAACAACACGGCGGAGTACCGGGCGATCATCGCCGCCCTCGCCGAGGCGGCGAAAGATACAGACGGACCGGTGCGGGTGTACTCGGACAGCGAGCTCGTCATCCGCCAGATCACCGGCGCCTATCGCGTGAACAAGGAGCACCTGCGCGACCTGAAGGACGAGGTGCTCCGCCTTGCCGGGCGGTTCTCGTCCGTGACCTTCGCATCGGTCAGAAGGACCGAGCCCTGGATCGGGCGCGCCGACGAGCTCTGCAACCGGGAACTCGACAGCCGGAGGGGCCGCTGATGGCCGCCGGCGAGGGCGTGCCGGTGATCTCGGCCTCGGAGATCGCCGAATACTCCTACTGCGCCGCATCCTGGCACTTCGAACGCAACGGCCGGTCCACCACCTCTCCGTCGATCGAGCGCGGGAACCTCAAGCACGCCGAGGTGGGGCGCACCCTCACCACGGTCGAGCAGGAGCGGCAGATCTTCTGGCTGCTGACGATCCTGGGCTACGGTCTCCTCGCCCTTGCCCTGATCATCCTTCTCTGGGGGTTGATGCGATCGACTATTTAGACGGCGTCCTGGTCCTCCTGCTCATGGCGGCTGTCGTGCTCATCTTTGCGATCCGGCGGCACTACGCCGCGCAGCAGGTGCGGGACGAGTATGGCATCCCGGAGGGCGAACTGGTCTATGCCGACCTCGGCGAACCCGGCGATGCACTCTTCTCGGAAAACTACCGGATCTCGGGAAAGCCCGACTACGTATTGCGGGACGAGATGACCGGGGCCCATATCCCGGTCGAGGTGAAGAGCGGGCGGGCTAAAAAGCCCTACTGGAACCACATCCTCCAGCTCGGCGCCTACTGCCTCCTGGTCGAGGAGCGCTACGGCACCCGCGTCCCGTACGGGATCCTGGTCTACGGCGACGGGCAGCAGCACCGGATCGAGTTCACCGACGTCATCCGCTCGCAGGTGCTCTCAACGGTGGACGAGATGCGCCGGTGCCTCCAGAGCGGGGCGGTCAGGCGCAACCACAATGCACCGGTCAGGTGCGCGAACTGCGCCTACCGGGCCGAGTGCCGATTCTCTCTTGAAGGAGACTGAAGCATGATGGAACTTGTGCAGATCGGGGTGATCAGGTCCCCATATAAACGTCAGGGCGACGCACCCAGGCAGGGACGCCTTGCCGACACCGAGAGCGAGATCGAGGTCTTCCCCGAATACACCGCCGGCCTTGCCGACGTGGAGCGGTGCAGCCACCTCATCGTCCTCTACTGGCTCGACCGGGCCGACCGGACGATGCTGCACGCCACCCCGCCGGGCCAGACCGTCGCACGCGGTGTCTTTTCGACCCGCTCGCCGAACCGCCCCAACCCGGTCGGCTTCGGAGTGGTCGACCTCGTCGCCGTCGAAGGAGGGACGCTCCGGGTGCGGGGCCTCGACGCCCTCGACGGCACGCCGCTCATCGACATCAAACCCTATTCTTCAGAGGTCGATGCGATCATGGATGTGACGGTCGGCTGGATGAAGAATATGAAGGACAGGCCAGACATCTGATCGGGCGACCGTATCATCCCGGATTCGGGGGCGCAGGATACTGCCTGAATATAAACATTTTAGGAGAACTGCAAACAGATACTTATAGACGTGTTGAGAGCACACGAAATCAGGAGATAATTATGGCACAATCCAGAGAAACGGAGGAGCAGTGCAACGGCAACTGCTCAACCTGCCCGAGCGCCCAGAAAGAAGGGTGCGACTCGCCGCAGAAAGGCCTCCCGCCGAAGGCGAAGATCGACGTCAAGCACGTGATCCTGGTCCTCTCGGGCAAGGGCGGCGTGGGCAAGACGACCGTCTCGGTGAACCTCGCCTCTGCCCTCGCGAACCACGGCAAGACGGTCGGCCTCCTCGACCTCGATATCCACGGTCCCAACGTCCCGAAGATGGTCGGCGCCGAAGGACAGAAGCTGATGGTGATGGGAAACAAGATCGAGCCCATCCGTGTCACCGGCACCCTCTCAGTCGTCTCGATGGAGTTTCTCCTCCCGGACGCCGACACCCCGGTGATCTGGCGCGGGCCGATGAAGATGTCGGCGATCAAGCAGTTCCTCGAGGACGTGAACTGGGGTCCGCTCGACTACCTGGTCGTCGACCTCCCGCCGGGCACCGGCGACGAGGCCCTCACCATCGTCCAGCTCGCACCCAACATCAGGGGCGCAGTGATCGTCACCACGCCGCAGGAGGTCTCGACGATGGACTCGAAGAAGGCGGCAAAATTCGTCGAGAAACTCGACCTCCCGGTCATCGGGATCATCGAGAACATGAGCGGCCTCATCTGCCCTGACTGCGGGAAAGAGATCGAGATCTTCGGCAAGGGCGGCGGCAAGAAGGCGGCCGAGGAACTCGGCGTCCCGTTCCTCGGGGCGATCCCGATCGACCCCGAGATGCGGAAGGCCGGCGACGAGGGCAGACCGTTCATCAACAGGCACGCCGATTCCCCCTCCTGGAAGGCGATCGACGCCGTCATGGAGAACCTGGTCAGGATTGTCGAGGGCTGAATGGATATTGTTCGGGTGCTCAGGGGAACAGGTGAACCCCTCCGTATCTATACGCCGATTGCTGATGTGATCGCCGACATATCCACCTTTCCCGATCTTATCGAATCGATCTATGTCGAGGCGAACGGTCTCTCGGACGAAGAGGCCGACCGCCTCCATTTCGCCCTGATCCGCCTCCAGATCTACGCCGATGTCCACCGCTACGAGAATATGGAAACCTCGCAGCGGATGAAGTATGTCGCCCAGGTGCTGGAAAAACTCATTTTCGGTTCCCTGATGCTGGAAGGCGGGGAACCCGGCGCAATCAGCGCGGAATAACCCATCCTTTTTTTTGTCTGCCTCTCTTTCTGCCATTGGCCGGCTGAAGACCATGGAAAAGATATATATGAGAGATATTTGGAAGGAACTAAATAGTGTGCCATTATAAACTTATCTACTTTGGCGATAGCGCCAAGGCGTCAATGAATCGTTCGCACGAACCACCCTTTTACACTGGGGGAAAACATGAATCTTAGACAACCGAATGCAAACGAAGCAGTCGGGACCTCCAACCGTTCCCGGAACGTCGTCCCGATGTCAGGCCTCTGCACGCGCTGTGTCGATGGCTGTAAGGGCAACTGTGATATCTGGCTCTCCGCCTTCCGCGGCCGCGAGGTCCTCTACCCCGGCCCCTTCGGCGAGATCACCGCCGGTGCCGATAAGAACTACCCGATCGACTTCTCCCACTTAAACATCCAGGGCTATGCCGTGGGCGCCCGCGGCCTCCCCGAGGGCACCGAGATCGGACCGGACACGGCCGTCTTCTCCGCCGTCGACACCGAGACGGAGTACGGCTGGGACATCAAGGTCCCGATGCGCGTGCCGATCTTCACCGGTGCGCTCGGTTCGACCGAGATCGCCCGCGTGAACTGGGAGCACTTCGCCGTCGGCGCTGCGCTCTCCGGCATCACCCTGGTCTGCGGCGAGAACGTCTGCGGCATCGACCCGCAGCTCGAGCGCGACCACAACGGCAAGGTCTCGAAGTCTCCTGAGATGGACCGCCGCATCGAGACCTACAAGAAGTTCCACGAGGGCTACGGCGAACTTCTGGTCCAGATGAACGTCGAGGACACCCGTCTTGGCACGGCCGAGTACGTCGCCTCCAAGCACAACCTGGAAACCATCGAGCTGAAGTGGGGCCAGGGTGCAAAGTGCATCGGCGGCGAGATCAAGGTGAAGTCCCTCGACCGCGCCCTTGAACTGAAGAAGAGAGGTTACATCGTCCTCCCCGACCCGACGAACCCGGCGATCCAGGAGGCCTACAAGGCCGGCGCGATCAAGGAGTTCGAGCGCCACTCCCGCCTCGGTTTCGTGACCGAGGACGGTTTCCTCGCCGAGGTCGACCGTCTCCGCGACATCGGCTTCAAGCGCGTCACCCTCAAGACCGGCGCCTACTCCATGAAAGAACTCGCCATGGCGATCAAGTACTCCTCCGAGGCGAAGATCGACCTGCTGACCATCGACGGCGCACCGGGCGGCACCGGCATGAGCCCCTGGCCGATGATGGAAGAGTGGGGCATTCCGACCTTCTACATTGAGGCGCTCACCTACGAGTTCTGCGGGCGGTTAAAGGCGCGGGGCATCCGCACGCCCGATATCGCCATCGCCGGCGGCATCGCCGACGAGGCGAACGCCTTCAAAGTGCTCGCCATGGGCAGCCCGTACGTCAAGGCCGTCTGCATGGGCCGCGCCCTGATGATCCCGGGCATGGTCGGCAAGAACATCCAGAAGTGGCTCGACGCCGGCGAACTCCCCAAGACCGTCTCGAAGTACGGCTCCACCGTCCAGGAGATCTTCGTCTGCTACGAGGAACTCAAGGAGAAGTACGGCGAGCGCATGTCCGAGATCCCGCTCGGAGCCATTGCGCTGTACACCTACTCGCAGCGGTTCAAGACCGGCATGCAGCAGATCATGGCCGGGAGCAGGAACTTCAGCCTCGCCTCGGTCTCCAGGAACGACCTGATGGCCCTCACCCCCGAGGCCGCCGAGGTTTCCGGCATCCCGTACGTCATGGACGCGTTCCGCGAGGCCGCCGAGGATATCCTCGACGCCTGAACGGACAAATAACAACCAGCAACCGCGTCAGGCGTGCCTTTCCGGCACGCCGCTTTTTTATGCCCGCGCTCCCACCTCTATGCGGTGATGATGCGATGCGCCGCCTGACATGGGAGATGCGTCTTGGAATATTTCTTGTCGCCGCTTCGGCGGTGATTTACACGGCGAAGTTTCTAGTCCTCGGGGACCCGGAGAATACCTATTATTACGTCTTCAACGCCCTCGGTTTCCTGCCGATCAACGTGCTGCTCGTCACGGTCATCTTGAACCAGCTCCTCTCGGTGCGGGCGAAGCGCGAACGGCTTGAGAAGATGAACATGGTGATCGGGACGTTCTTTTCAGAGGTCGGGACGACCCTGCTGGTCAGGCTCTCTGACCGGGATCCGAACCTCCCGTCGATCAAGGAGGATCTCGTGGTCGGAAACGACTGGTCGGACGCCGATTTCGCCAGGGTCAGAACGCGCCTTGAGGGATATTCCTCGGGGGTTACAATCGATCCCGCAGAACTGGTCGTGCTGAAGGAGTACCTGATGAAAAAACGCAATTTCCTTCTTCGCCTCCTGGAAAACCCGATGCTGCTGGAGCACGGGCCGTTCACCGAGGTGCTGAGGGCGGTCTTTCACCTCACCGACGAACTGGATCGGCGGGACGACCTCGCGGGCACCCCGGAGAGCGACCAGAAGCACCTTGCCGGCGACATCAACCGCGCCTACCGGCTGCTGGCGCTCGCGTGGCTGGACTACATGAAGTACCTCAAGAACAATTACCCGTACCTCTTCTCCCTCGCGATGCGGACCAATCCCTTCGACGAGACGGCCTCGCCGGTGGTGAAGGCCTAAGGTCCCCCTTTTTTTCGATTTTATGGCTCTGTCGAAATCCTCACGTTTCCGGATGCGAGCGTGATTCATTCGCCTTCCCCCATCTTCGCGCCGGGGGTTGCACCCCCGGACCCCCGCGTGCGATTGCCCCGAGTGTGCAGGGAGAGGCGAGGTGGAGAATCTATCGGTAAAAAAAGCGGGATGGGCGTGCCGGAATGGTTTGCCCATCCCCGCACCAATCGCATGTGCGGGGGGGTCGGGGGGCGGCCAGCCCCCCCGGGGGAGGCTGCTCGGTTTTCCAGAACTCTTACTCTCCAGGTACGAAGACACAATATAACGAATAGCAAAGTCCGCCTCTGCCCGGGGGTTGCACCCCCGGAGCGCCGCATGCGATTGCCCCGGACGTGAGGATTCGGGCCGGGTGGAGTGTATCTCGATGAAAAATTATGGATAGGCGTGCTGGCGTGTTTTACCGTTCCCGCCTCTATCGTATTTGCGGGGGGACCGGGGGGCAGCAGGCCCCCCGGGAGGAGGCTACTCGATTTTCCTGAACCCTTACTCTACAGATGCGAAGATGTGATGATTTTTCAGGGTGGAGGGGCCACCGCGCCGGGGGTCCTTACCCCCGGACCCCGCGTGCGATTGCCCCGGATATGAGGGGGTTCGAGCGGCGAATCTGCCGGAAAAAATCCTGATGGTCAGGCTGGCGTGGTTTGCCCGTCCCTGCCCTTATCGCATTCGCGGGGGGACCGGGGGGCGGCCAGCCCCCCGGGAGAGGCAGAACCAGATTTCCCGTACGCTCACGCAACACGCGCCTCTGCCCGGGGGTTGCACCCGATTGGGGCGGATTGCCCATGACATGCAGGGAGGGGGAGGCCCGAGCATCTTTCGATGGGAAAATGCCGGATGGACATGCCGGCGCCGTTTGCCCGCCATCGCCCCGGAACATCCCCATAATGTGCGGCGACGGAAGGGCGCAAGGCAGGGGTGCCATGTCCGGAGCATTCTTCTCCGATGCAGGAGGAGATGATCTGCCTGCAGGCGATTGTGAGCGGCAGGAGACAAAAAAAGATGCAGGCCGGGCGTCAGGATCGGCCTTGCGCATTTGTACACTGGGGTGCGAGTGTCCTCTTCTAGATGCTCACCTCCTCGGTCCGGACCTTTGCGGCCATGTCCAGCGGCAGGACGAAGACCTTGCCGTCGCCTATCCTGCCGGTCCGGGCCGCCTCCCTGATGATCTGGACGACGGTCTCGGCAAAGGTCGCCGAAACCGCCATCTCGATCCTGATCTTCGGGATCAGGTCGACGGTCACCGGGCCGCCGCGGGACCGGAGGGCGATGCCCTTCTGCTCGCCCCGCCCCCGCACCTCGGAGACGGTCATTGCCGGGAAGCCCTTTTCCGCAAGGGCTTTTTCCACCTGTTCGAATTTTTCCGGGCGTATCACCGCGATGATCATCTTCATCATCATGCCACCTCACGTGTGGGCCGACTCCCCGTGCTGGGAGATGTCGAGGCCCACATATTCTTCGTCCTCGCTGACACGGAGGCCGAGCGTCCGGTCGACAATCCACGCGAGGGCGTAGGTCATGCCGAAGGCGTAGACGAGCGCCGCACCGGCGTCGACGACCTGGATGACGAACTGGTCGACGTTGCCGTAGAGGAGACCGTCGACACCGCCGACCGCCGCCACCGCAAAGATCCCTGTTGCAATCGCTCCCCAGAGCCCGCCCATGCCGTGGACGGCCCAGGCGTCCAGGCTCTCGTCGAGGCCGCGGCTGAGGCGGAAGAGCATGGCGCCGTAGCAGAGCAGACCGGCAACCCCGCCGATGGCGATCGCCGAGACCGGGTCGACGAAGCCCGCCGCCGGGGTGATGGCGACCAGGCCGGCGATCGCACCCGAGATCATCCCGAGGGAGCTCGGTTTGCCGCGGTACCAGGAGGCGACAAGCCAGGCGATCGCACCCGCCGCCGCCGAGGTGTTGGTGACCACGAAGGCGCTCGCCGCAAGACCGTTTGCCGCAAGGGCGCTGCCGGCGTTGAACCCGAACCAGCCGAACCAGAGCAGGGCGCCGCCGATGAGGGTCAGGGGGATGTTGTGCGGCTCCATCGTATAGGTGCCGAACCCGACCCGGCGCCCGATCACCAGCGCAAGGGCCAGGGCCCCGAAGCCCGAGGAGATGTGGACGACCGTGCCGCCCGCGAAGTCCAGCGCACCGAGGGACGCCGCCCACCCGCCGCCCCACGCCCAGTGGGCGAGGGGATCGTAGACGAGGGTCGTCCAGAGCAGCCCGAAGACGATGAAGGAGCTGACCTTCACCCGCTCGGCCGCACCCGAGGTGACGATCGCAAGGGTCAGCCCGGCAAAGACGAGCTGGAAGACCATGAAGAGCAGGTCGGGGATCCCCTCGCCGTCCATGCCGACCCCTGCAAGGCCGAGGTAGTCGAGCCCGCCGATGAACCCGCCGATATCGGTGCCGAAGGCCAGGGAGTATCCAAAGAGGATCCACTGGAGGGAGACCACCGAGAAGGCGATGAAGGCGAGGGTGATCATGGCGATGATGTTCTTCCGCCGCACAAGGCCGCCGTAGAAGAGGCCCACGCCCGGCGTCATCAGCATGACCATCGCCGTGCAGATCAGGATGAAGGCGGTATCGCCGGCATCGATCGCCATCTCAGATCACCCCGTGGCAGACGGCGCCATCGGTCGCCGCGTCCTCGACCATCGAGCCCTGCCAGAACCCCTCAGCCACCGCGGCCAGGGCGCGGCTCTCCGGGGTGCTGCCCTCAACCGCCTCGAGCCCTGCCGAGATCGCCGCTGCACGGCTCGTTTCCTGCCAGAACCGTTTGGCGACGGCGATTGTGGTGAGGCCGACGTATTCGGCGTCGTCACCCCGGGGCGCAGGGGAGAGGCTGCCGGGATCTCCGGCAGACTGGCTCCCCGCATACCGGGAGAACACATACCCTTCCGGGTGCATCGTTGTCACCATCGTAATCTGGAAGGAAGTTGACTTCCACCATATTTAATTATTTCCAAATTACATCTGGAGCGACTCCCCGTGCTGGGCGATGTCCAGCCCCACGTACTCCTCCTCCTCGCTCACCCGCAGCCCCATCACCCGGTCCACCCCCTTCGCAAGGAGATAGGTCATGCCGAAGGCATACGCCATGGCAGCGAGGGCGCAGACGACCTGGACGAGGAGTTGCCCGGGGTTTCCGGCCAGGAGGCCAGCAGTTCCGCCGACCGCCGCCACGGCGAAGACGCCCGTGGCCACCGTCCCCCAGAGCCCGCCGACGCCGTGGACGGCCCAGGCGTCAAGGCTCTCGTCGAGGCTGCGTTTGATGCGCAGGAGCATCGCCCCATAGCAGAGGAGGCCGGCGACGGCCCCGATGGCAAGCGCCCCCATCGGGTCGACGAAGCTTGCGGCCGGCGTGATGGCGACGAGGCCGCCAATCGCCCCGGAGATCATCCCGAGCGAGCTCGGCCTGCCCCGGTACCAGGAGGCAAAGAGCCAGGCGAGCGCACCCGCGGCGGCCGCGGCGTTCGTGGTGACCAGGGCATTCGCCGCCGCACCGTTCGCAGAGAGCACGCTCCCCGCGTTGAACCCGAACCACCCGAACCAGAGCAGGGCGCCGCCGATGAGAGTCATCGGGATGTTGTGCGGCTCCATCGAGTACATCCCGTAGCCTGCCCGCTTCCCGATCACCAGGCAGAGGGCGAGGGCCGCAAACCCCGAGCAGATCTCGACGGCCATACCGCCGGCGAGATCGAGCACGCCCATTGTCTGCGCCCATCCGCCGCCCCAGGCCCAGTGGGCGATCGGGTCGTAGACCAGGGTCGTCCAGAGCAGCCCGAAGACGATGAAGGAGCTGATCTTCACCCGCTCGGCCGCACCCGAGGTGACGATCGCAAGGGTCACCCCGGCGAAGGTGAGCTGGAACGCCATGAAGAGCAGACCAGGGATCCCCTCGCCATCCATCCCGACACCGGCGAGGCCGAGGTGGTCGAGGCCGCCGATCACCCCGCCGATATCGGTGCCGAAGACGAGGGTGTAGCCGACGAGCATCCACTGCACCGTGACGAGGGAGAAGGCGATGAAGGAGAGAGCGATCATCGAGATAATATTCTTACGCCTGACAAGGCCGCCGTAGAAGAGCCCGACGGCCGGGGTCATCAGCATCACCAGGGCGGTGCTGATGAACACGAATGCCGTGTCGCCCGCATCGATCGCTATGGTCCGCACCCCCCGTGCGGCAGAGCGATGGCGGGCATGAAGTGTTTACCCATATACATCAGTCCAAAAAAGGGAAGGAAAGATCCTTCACCGGGATTTAAAGGCGCGGTTAGAAAAAAATTTAGTACTTGGAAAGGTACTGGTCAAGTTCCCAGGGGTGGACCATCGTCCTGAAGGCGTCCCACTCCATCTCGGCGATCGTGTTAAGGTTCTCAACGATGTGAGGGCCGAGGGCGTTGCAGATGAGCTCGTCCGCCATGAGGGCGGCGTTCGACTCGTAGAGGCTGCCCGGCAGGGTGTCGATGCCGGCCGCCTTCCGCTCCTCGGCATTGAGCTTGAAGATGTTCCGGTCGGCGCTCGGGGGCGGGGTGATCCGGTTCTTCACGCCGTCCAGACCTGCCGCAAGGATGGCGGCGAAGGTGAGGTACGGGTTGCAGGTCGGGTCAGGGCTGCGGATCTCGACACGGGTGCTGTTGCCACGGGGTGCGGGCACACGGCAGAGGGCCGTCCTGTTCGAAGCGCTCCAGGACATGTAGACCGGGGCCTCATAGCCGGGGACGAGACGCTTGTACGAGTTGATCGTCGGGTTTGCGACCCTGGTGATGGCGCGGATGTGCTTCAAGATGCCGCCGATGAAGAACAGGGCGGTCTCCGAGAGCTGGAGGGGCGCGTCCGGGTCGTAGAAGGCATTCTTCCCGTCCTTGAAGAGGGAGCAGTTGGTGTGCATACCGCTCCCGTTGATCCCGTAGACCGGTTTCGCCATGAACGAGGCATGGAGCCCGTTGAGGAGGGCGATCGTCTTCGTGGCGAACTTGAAGGTGACGACATTGTCGGCGGTCTGGAGGGCCGAGCCGTACTTGAAGTCGATCTCGTGCTGGCTCTCGGCCACCTCGTGGTGGGAGGCCTCGATCTCAAAGCCCATCTCGGTCAGGGCGAGGACGATGTCCCGGCGGACGTCCTCGGCGAGGTCGGTCGGGGCCAGGTCGAAGTAACCGCCGACGTCCTGGTACTGGGTGGTCGGCTCCCCGTCGCACATCTTGAAGAGGAAGAACTCGAGTTCAGGGCCGGTGTTGAAGGTGTAGCCCATCGATGCGGCCTCGGCAACGACCTTTTTCAGGGCGAAGCGGGGGTCGCCCTCGAAGGGCTTGCCGTTGGGCAGGTAGACATCGCAGATGAACCGTGCGACCTTGGCCTCCCCCTTCCTCCAGGGCAGGAGCGTGTAGGTGGAGATGTCGGGCTTGAGGACCATGTCCGACTCTTCGATCCGGGCGAATCCCTCGATGGACGAGCCGTCAAAACCAATCCCGTCGGTCAGGGCCTTCTCGGCCTGGATGTGCGGGATCGCGACGTTTTTCGGGTGACCGGTCAGGTCCGAGAACTGAAGGCGAATGAACTTTACGCCGTCCGCCTTGATTCTTTCCAGCATTGCTGCAACCGCGTCTGCTGACATAACGGAAACATGTTTCCACCCAATAGTATATATGATTACTGGTTATATCTTATTGGGTAAGACCGTATCCTATTCCTGAGATCAGGGAGCGGTGGAAATACTATGTGTGGAATTATCAGTGTCGTCGATCGGGCCGGCAACCGGATGGACGGCTCAAAGATCAAACATGCGTTGTCCTTGATGGACGAACGCGGCAGCGGCGAGGGGGCCGGTTATGCGGCCTACGGCGTCTACCCCGAGTATGCGGACTGCTATGCACTCCACATATTTTTTGACAATATTGTCGAGACCAAGGGCGTGGTCGAGGCGCTGCTCCGGACCTGGGGGACGGTCGTGCATGACGAGGAGATCCCGACCTACGAGCAGCCGAACCTGAAGAAGATCCACACGCCGTGGCGGTATTTCTTCAAACCCGACGTTGCACTGATGAGCGGGACCTCCTCCCCCGAGGAGGACATCGTCACCTACCTGGTGATGAAGGTGAACACCACGGTGCCGGGTGCGCTGATCTACTCGTCCGGCAAGAACATCGGGGTCTTCAAGGCGGCCGGATGGCCCGAGGATGTCGCCGATTTCTACCGGATCCAGGACTACGAGGGCTATATCTGGCTCGCCCACAACCGCTACCCGACGAACACGAAGGGCTGGTGGGGCGGCGCTCACCCCTTCAACCTCCTGGACTGGAGCGTGATCCACAACGGCGAGATCACCAGTTACGGCACCAACCGGCGGTACATCGAGAGCTTCGGCTACAAGTGCACGATGTTCACCGACACCGAGGTCGTCGCCTACCTGGTGGACCTGCTCGCCCGAAAGCACGGTCTCGACGAGGAGATGGCCGTCCGGGCGCTTGCGCCGCCGTTCTGGGACGAGATCGACGTGATGCCGGAGAAAGAGGCGACGCTGAACCGGGCGATCAGGCTCACCTACGGCTCGGCGATGATGAACGGGCCGTTCGCCATCGTGGTCGCCAACCACGACGGGATCGTCGGGTTCACCGACCGGATCAAACTCCGGCCCCTCATCGCCGCCGAGAAGGGCGACCGCCTCTACATCTCCTCCGAAGAAGCGGCGATCAGGCGCATGGAGCCCGAACTCGACCGCGTCTGGATGCCTCGCGCCGGCGAACCGGTCATCGGGAGGGTGTACTGATGGCGATCGGGAGCGTGCCTCTTCGGTACCGGATCTCGATCGACCGCGACCGCTGCATGGAGTGCGGCCGGTGCGTCGAGAACTGCCCGTACGGGACGTTCAGGTGGGAAGGAGACCGGATCGTCGTCGACTCGCGCAACTGCACGGCCTGTCACCGCTGCATTGCGATGTGCCCGCGCGATGCGATCACCCTCACCGAGCACCCCTGCGACTACCGCACTCACCCCGTCTGGACGCGGGACGCCAGGGAGTCGATCTACAACCAGGCAAAGACCGGCAAGATCATCCTGGCCGGCATGGGCAATGCCAGCCCCCTGCCGCCGATCTTCGACCGCCTCCTCCTGGACGCCTGCCAGGTCACCAACCCCTCCATCGATCCCCTGCGCGAACCGATGGAGCTGCGGACCTATATCGGGAAGAAACCGTCCAGGTTGTCATTCAAACGGGGCGAGGGCGGAGAGGTCGAACTCCAGACCGAACTCTCCCCGAACCTCAAACTCGACACCCCGATCATGATCGGGCACATGAGTTACGGGGCGATCTCCCTCAACGCCCAGCTCGCTCTCGCAAAGGGCGCCCATGAGGCCGGTACCTTCCTGGGGACCGGCGAGGGCGGGATGCACCCGGCGATCTTCCCGTACCAGGACAACATGATCGTGCAGGTCGCCTCGGGCCGGTTCGGCGTGGACGTGGACTACTTAAACCGCGGCGCCGCCATCGAGATCAAGATCGGCCAGGGCGCAAAACCCGGCATCGGCGGCCACCTCCCCGGCGAGAAGGTCTGCGCCGACGTCTCCTGCACGCGGATGATCCCGCTCGGGAGCGATGCGATCAGCCCGGCGCCGCACCACGACATCTACTCGATCGAGGACCTCGCCCAGCTCGTCCGCTCCCTCAAGGAGGCGACCGAGTGGAAAAAACCGGTCTTCGTGAAGATCGCCGCCGTCCATAACGTCGCCGCCATCGCCGCAGGCATCGCCCGATCGAGCGCCGACGCCGTCGTCGTCGACGGGTTCCGCGGCGGCACCGGCGCCGCCCCGAAGGTCTTCCGCGACCACGTGGGCATCCCGATCGAGGCGGCGGTCTCGGCCGTCGACCAGAAACTCCGCAGCCAGGGGGTCAGGAACGAGATATCGGTGATTGCAAGCGGCGGGATCACGAACGCCGCCGACGTCACCAAGACAATCGCACTCGGCGCCGACGCCGTCTATATCGGGACGGCGGCGCTCGTCGCCATGGGCTGCCGGGTCTGCGGCAACTGTTACCGCGGCCTCTGCCCGTGGGGGATCGCCACCCAGCGCCCTGACCTCGTCGCCCGCCTCAACCCCGAAGTCCAGGCCGAGCACGTCGCAAACCTGATCCATGCCTGGACGATGGAGGTCTCAGAGCTGATGGGGGCCGCGGGGATCAATGCGATCGAGAGCCTGCGGGGCAACCGCGACCGTCTGCGGGGCTACATGCTCGATGAGGGGATGCTGAAGGTGCTCGACGTCAAACCGGTGGGGGCGTGAAGATGGTCGTGCATATCGATGCAGCAGACCTGCACTACACGCCGCTGAACAAACAGATCAGGGCGGCGGTCAGGGACGGCGAGACCGAGATCGTCATCGACCACGTCCTGGGCCAGCGGTTCATCGCCGACGGCCTGGTCGGCGAGGTCACGATCACGGTCAACGGCGTTCCCGGCGGCGACCTCGGGATGCTCATGCGCGGCCCGACGCTCGTCGTCCACGGCAACGCCGACCACGCCCCGGGCAACACGATGGACGGCGGGACGATCGTCGTCCACGGGAGCGCCGGAGACGCCGTCGCCCACTCGATGCGCGGCGGGAAGGTCTTTGTCAGGGACGACATCGGCTACCGCGGCGGGATCCACATGAAAGAGTACGAGGAAAAGCGCCCGTGCCTGGTCGTCGGCGGGAACGCACGCTCGTACCTCGGCGAGTACATGGCCGGCGGGATCGTGCTCGTCCTCCGCATGGGCGAGACGGGGCCGTTCGTCGAACGCGGGATCGCAAGCGGGATCCACGGCGGCGAGGTCTACATCAGGGGCGAGGTCGATGAAAACTGCCTCGCGATCGGGGCGAAGGTGCTCCCCTTCGACGAGGAGCACCGGGCGCGGATCCGGCCCCTGATCGAGGAGTTCTGCCGGCACTTCGGGGTCGATGCCGCCCCGCTGCTCGGGGCGGACTACACCCGGATCGGCCCGGCGAGCGCCCGGCCCTTTGCCGGAAAATACACCTGGGAGTGAGTGGAGATGGCAGAAAAAAGTTACAGGGATCTGAAATCCGAGGTCTGGGACACCGGGCTCTGCGCCCGCTGCGGGGCGTGCATTGCGGTCTGCCCGGCTGACGCCCTCTCCTTTTCGCCGGGGTCGCCGGACCACCCGACGTCCTCGGGCTACTGCAAGATGGAGAACGACGGCGTCAGGTGCGGCGCCTGCTACCGCGCCTGCCCCAGGGTGGAGGGCGGCGAGGTATCGTCCACGCTCCTGGGCGAGTACCTGGAAGCGATCACCGCACGGGCGACCTTCGCCGTTCCGGGCAAACAGAGCGGGGGCGCCGTGACGGCGATCCTGGCCCACGCCCTCGACGCGGGACTCATCGACGCCGTGGTCACGGTCTCGGAGGACCACTGGACGAAGAAACCCGCTTCGACGGTGATCACCCGCCGGGAAGTGCTCGTCGCCCAGGCCGGAAGCCGGTACAACTGGTGGGTGCCGATGCTCGCCGCCCTGAAGGAGGCGGTGATCGTCAGGAAGTACCGGCGGGTCGCCGTCGTCGCCGTGCCCTGCGCCGCCGCGGCGGTCGCACGGATGCGGGAGAGCGACTTCGACCTCCTCGCCCCGTACGGGCGGGCGGTGCGCCTCCTGGTCGGGCTCTTCTGCACGGAGAGTTTCGACTACGGAAAACTGATGGAGGGGAAGATCCGGGGTGAACTCGGGATCGAGCCCTGGGAGGTCTCCCGCCTGGACGTGAAAGGAAAGCTCGAGGTGACGACGACGGACGGCCGCGTCCTCGATATTCCCCTCAAAGACCTCGAGGCCTGCATCCCGTCCGGGTGCCACCACTGCACCGACTTTGCGGCGGTCGCCGCCGACATCTCGGCCGGCGCCGTCGGGAGCCCGCAGGGCTATACGACGCTGCTCGTGCGCACGCCGACCGGGAGAGGGTTTGTCGAGAGCGCCCTTGCCGCCGGCCTCCTCGAGGCGGGCGGGGAGGCCGACCTCGCAAAGGTCGAGCTCCTCGCGAAGAAGAAGAGGGCACGGGGCCGGCAGGACTGAGGTCCGCCCCCCACTCACTTTTTTCCAGAGACAAACGCTCAGTCCCCGCATACCCACGGCAATTCGCGGTGCGGGGGTCCGGGCAACAGATTCTCCACACCCACACTTTTTCGCCTCCATAGCGCGAGATTCTTCCCCCGCTCCGAACTCCTTTTCCCACCGGTTTTCGATCCCCATGCATCTTTTATATAGTTTGCATCCGCCCTTCCTCCTGTCTGCGGGCAGGATGGAATAGATATATTTATAAATCTAAGAAGGAAACATCTTTCCAACTCCTCGCAGACAGGAGCAGGTGAAGAATGATGAAACGGCAGCATATTATGTGGGCGCTTGCGGCGCTCTGCGTGATGCTTCTCATCGCCGCCCCGGTGGCGGCGGCGGACCCCTCGGGGGAAGAGACGATCGCAGAGAACCCCGGAGCGGCCCTTGACTTTATCTGGGTACTGATCTGTGGCTTCCTCGTCATGTTCATGCAGGCCGGGTTCTCGATGGTCGAGACCGGCTTTACGAGGGCCAAGAACGCTGCCAACATCATGATGAAGAACATGATGGACTTCTCCATCGGCGCCCTCTCCTACTGGGCGGTCGGTTTCGCCATCATGTACGGCACGATGCAGGGCATGGACTGGCTGATGGGATGGTCGGGCTTCTTCCTGATCGGTGACGCCTACGACGTGACCACCATCGAGTCATGGTTCTTCCAGATGGTCTTCGCCGCCACGGCCGCCACGATCGTCTCGGGTGCGGTTGCAGAGCGGTGCAAGTTCTCGACCTACATCCTGGCAAGCGTGGCGATCACGGCGCTCATCTACCCGCTCTACGGCCACTGGATCTGGGGCGGCGGCTGGCTCTCCGGCCTCGGCGCCCTCGACTTCGCGGGCTCGGGCGTCGTCCACGCCCTCGGCGGCTGGGTCGCCCTCGCAGGTGCGCTCCTGCTCGGCCCCCGCATCGGGAAGTACGCAAAGGACGGCACGCCCCGTGCAATCCCCGGCCACTCGGTCACCCTGGGCATCCTGGGTGTCTTCATCCTCTGGTTCGGGTGGTACGGCTTCAACTGCGGCTCGACTCTCGTGGGCGACGAACTGAGGATCTCGGTCATCGCGGCGAACACCACCCTTGCGGCGGCGGCGGCGATGCTCACGGCGATGGCCTTCACGTGGCTCTGGCACGGCAAGCCCGACGTCTCGATGACCGGCAACGCCGCCATCGCGGGTCTCGTCGCCATCACCGCCGGGTGCGCCTGGGTGAACCCCCCCTCGGCGGTGCTGATCGGTGTGATTGCCGGCATCCTGGTCGTCGTCGGCGTCTGGTTCCTCGACTGGAAACTGCACATCGACGACCCGGTCGGCGCCATCACGGTCCACGGCATCAACGGCGCATGGGGCCTGATCGCCCTCGGGATCTTCGCGGACGGCACCTACGGCGGTGTCGCCGGCCTGCTCTTCGGCGGGGCAGACTTCTTCACCGCACAGGTGATATCCACCGTGGTGAACTTCGCGTGGGCGTTCGGCATGGGCCTGCTCGTCTTCGGCATCCTGAAGATGACGCTCGGGATCAGGGTCTCCGCGGCCGAAGAGCAGCAGGGCCTGGACCTCGGGGAGCACGGTATGTCCGCATACCCCTACTTCGTGGCCACCGAGCCCGCAATGGAGGCTGAGTAAATGAAAAAGATCGAAGCGATCATCAGGACGACGAAATTCGAAGAGGTAAAGGCGGCCCTTGAAGGCATCGGGATGGTCTCCATGACCGTCACCGAGGTCAAGGGCCGGGGCCAGCAGAAGGGGATCAAACAGCAGTGGAGGGGCGCCGAGTATATCGTCGACCTCATCCCCAAGACCAAGATCGAACTGGTGGTGGAGGACAGCAAGGTCGACATCGTGATCGTGACCCTGGCCGAGGCCGCACGGACCGGGCAGATCGGCGACGGCAAGATCTTCGTCATCCCGGTGGAGCGGACGATCAGGGTGCGGACCGGGGAGGAGGGCGACAGCGCCCTCTAAACCTCTCCCCCGGCATTACACCTCGCACGCCCCACCTCTCCCCGGGAGCACCCATATCCATCAATTCCATGGTCCTCCCTCATCCCGGGGATCTTTTTTGCCTTCAGGCAGGATCGTTCCAGGACAACACACGAAAACACGGTGAACCATGCATGCAGCATTGATCCAGCACATCGCCTGCGAAGGTCCGGGCCCCCTCCTCGCGGAGATCCTCGAAGAGCGAGGGATCTCCGCGACGGTCGCACGGATGGACCGCGGCGACCCCGTCCCAAAGGACGCGGACCTCATGATCGTCCTCGGCGGGCCGATGAACGTCTATGAAGAAGAGCGCTACCCCTACCTCGCCGACCTCGATGCGGCGATCCGCACCTTCGTCCAGGACGGCGGGCACTACCTCGGGTTCTGCCTGGGCGGGCAACTCCTGGCGAAGGCGCTCGGCGGTCTGGTCATGCGAAACCCGGCCCCGGAGATCGGGCTCTTCCCCCTCGCCCTGACGCGCGAGGGGACGAAGGACCCCCTCTTCGCCGGGGTGCCGCGGACCTTCCCGACGATCGAGTGGCACTTCGACACCTTCGCCGTCCCGCCGGGCGCCGAACTCCTGGCGACCTCGCGCTCCTGCAAAAACCAGGCCTTCAGGTTCAAAAACGCACTCGGGCTCCAGTTCCACCCCGAGGTCACCGTCGAGATGCTCGAAGAATGGGTGGCGGTCTACGAGACCGACCTGCAACGGGTCGGTCTGCCGCCGCAGGCGGTGACCGGGTATGCCGGCGGGTGGCGCGACGAACTGGAGCGCCTCTCCCGCCGGATCATCGGGAACTTCCTGGAAGGCGCCGGTCGGGGGTGACGGCGCCCCTTCACCCCCCGCCCGCCGGCGGGAAGAGGGCGACGAGATCGCCCTCGTGGAGCGGGGTTGAGAGGCCCTGGAGGAAAGAGACGTTTCTCCCGTTGAGCAGGATATTGACATACTGCTTCAGCACGCCCGGCGCCGAGAAGATATCCCCGGCAAACCCGGGATGCCGCCCGGTGAGCACCGCCAGCAGGTCGGCGACGGTGGCGCCGTCCTCGATCACGACCGTTGCCTGCGGCTCCATCCATCGCCGAAAGGTTGCAAACGCCTTTACCGTCACCTGCATCAGATCATCTCCCCGCCCGGGCGCGGGACGTCCATCTGCACCTCAGTCGAGCCCGAGTTCCTTTAACTTCTCCGGCGTCGGCACGCCCTCCGCGTCCCAGCCGCGCAGCGCGTAGTACTCGTCGAGCAGGCGACCGGGCTCCCAGACCCGGCCTTTCGGCGCCAGATCCTGCAGGGGCTCGGTGAGCAGGCGCTCCGGGAGCGTGTCGTCCGAGCGCGTATAGCCCGCCCCGATGTTGAAGACCTTCTGGAGGTTCCAGATCCGCTCGCCGGTCCTGAGCAGGGCGTCGGCGTCCATTGCCATCCCGGTCGTCGCCGTCACCAGGTCGGCATAATCCTGTGCATCGAGCGCGAACGAGGTGAAGAGGCACATCCCGGAAGCGTCGATCGCCGCCGTGAGGTCCTGGAAGATCTTCACCCATCCGGCCTTCCCCTCGCTCACGTAGGGGTCGAGTTTCTCGGGCGAACCGAGCACCTCGGGGGCGATCAGGTAGCCGTAGACATGGTCCCCGCCCCGCACCGAGGTGGCGTACGAGAGGCCGTGCCCCTGCAGCCCCCGCGGGTCATAGGCCGGCAGGTCCTGTTTCTTGACGCTCATCGAGAGTTCGGGGTGACCGTGCCGTTCAGCAAAGCGGTAGGACCCGTCGGCGAGTTCGGCCCCGAAACCCTCGCGGTAGCCGATCTGCCTGACAAGGTCGAGGAGACCGTCCACCTCGCCAAACTGCGGCCCCTCGTCGATGAACCCCTTCTCGCGCATCTCCATCGCGCAGGCGATCGCCCCCGGCGTCCCGATCGCATCCAACCCGAGGCGGTTGCACTCCCAGGAGGCCTTCGTCACCAGTTTGATATCGTCGTTGTCGATATCGGCGCCGAACGCCCAGACCGGTTCGTACTCCGGCCCCTCGTGCACCTCGCCGTCGATCTCGCAGACGCGGCTGCACTTGACGATGCAGGCGTAGCACCCGGCGTTCTTCTTCAAGATCGTCTCTGCAATTCTCTCGCCCGAGATCCCCTCGGCACCCGCAAAGTGCCCGCTCTGGAAGTTGCGCGTCGGGAGGATCCCATTCTCGTTGACGATGTTGACGAGCACCGAGGTGCCGTACTTCGTCAGCGCCTCGCAGATCCCGTTCTTCTGGATCTTCTCGCGGATCCGCTCTTTCACGGCGTTGAGGCGCTCCTGGTCGGCCACGCCGATCGGGAGGTTCCCGGTGGCGACGAACGCCTTGAGGTTCTTGGACCCCATCACCGCCCCGAACCCGTTCCGCCCGGCCGCCCGGTCGTCGTCGTTCATGATGCAGGCAAGAAGGCTCTGCTTCTCGCCGGCCGGGCCGATGCACGCCACCTTCGCCTTCGGGTCCCCGAGGTCGGCGAGAAGAGAGGCGGTCGTCTCATAAACATCCTTGCCCCAGTAGGGCGAGGCATCGCGGAGTTCGGCCGCACCCTCGTTGAGGAAGAGATAGACCGGCTTCTCTGACCGTCCAGAAATAACCGCCGCATCGAACCCAGCCTTCTTGATTTTCCAGCCGAAGGTCCCGCCGCTGTTCGCGGAGGCGAGGGTCCCGTTCAGGGGCGACTTCGCGCTCACCTCGTACCTGCTCCCGAGCGGTATGCCCGTCCCGGTGAGCGGGCCCGAGGCGAGGACAAAGACGCTTGCGGGCGAGAGCGGGTCGATGGTCGGGTCCACCCGATCCGCGACGATGCGGGCGCCAAACCCCCTTCCGCCAAGGTACTGGCGTTTCAGGTCGTCGGGGGTCGGGCCTATCTCGACCGTGCCCCCGCCGAGATCTGCATAGACAATCTTTCCGGCATATCCGTCCATGGGTATCACCAGAGGGACTGATGGCGGGAGATGAGATAAAGATTGTTCAGAAAATCTTGAACTCTTTTCATCTCCACGAAGGTGCCAATCCGGCACCCCGCAGCCTCACCACAACCACACGTTCCCGATGGAATAGAGGCCGAACGCAATGAACACCACGGCGACACCCTCCTTCACCCAGAGATCAAACGCCTGCGCCCGCTGCATCAGCCGCGCCGCCTGCCCCACCCCGCGGACGAGCAGCAGAGAGACCAGAATGACCGGCAGGGCCGTTGCAACGCCAAAGACCGCCGGCACGACGATGGCGTCGCCGGTGTTCAGGGCGATGGGAATGAGCATCCCGAAGAAGAGCACGGCGCTGAACGGGCAGAAACTGAGTGCGAACAGAATGCCGAGAACAAAACTCCCTGCAACTCCTTTCTCAGAAAACCACTCCATAAGGGAGGTAAGCCATCTCCCACCTCCCGGCAGGTTGATCTCGACGAGATCGAGCATCAGGACGCCGAGGAGGAGGAGCAGCGGCCCGAGGAGCATCTCACCGTAGTCCTGGAGAAAGAAGGAAGCGGCCTGCACATTCAGGCCCGCATAGACGATCGCCGCTGCGATGGCCACGTAAGCGACCGTTCTTCCGGCACCGTAGAGCGCCCCGACCAGGAGGGTGCGGCGACCGGTATCGATCCGGCGGGAGACATAGGCGATGGCGGTGATGTTGGTTGCGAGCGGGCACGGGCTCATCGCCATCATCAGCCCGATAAAAAAAGCGGCGACGACGGGGATGCCGCTCATCCCCATCGCCTGCATAAAACCCATAACGTCCATGACGATCCTTATTGCCCGAGTTGCTGGTCGATGACGGCCTTCAGGTAGCTCATGAACCGGGTCTGCGACCCGATCAGGTACCAGGGTCCGATCAGTTCTTCGGCATGGAAACCGTTCTCGTCATGGATCCCGATCCAGAGCGACGAGCCCGTCGGACCGTAGCGCTCGACGATCTCACGGTTCTCCGGCACTTCCACATCGATGTGGCTGAAGACAAGCCGCCCTGATTCGAGGTCCTCTGCATAATAGGTGTTCACCGTCATCTCGGCGAGGTCGCCGAGGATGATGCAGGACGTACACCGGTTTGAGCCGTAGAAATGGAAGAGCTCGACTTTCTCGACATTCGATCCGGTATAGGCGACCTCGGTCGACTGACCATCCGCCGCCCTCTCTTCCTCTCCCAGGCATCCCGCGGCGATCACCGCCAGCGATACGATGACGAGGAGCAGGGCGAGGACGGCAATCCGGTAATTCTTCATATGTGTTCGTGGTTTCATCATCCCTTCTCCCTGATTATGGGCGAGCGCACCGGCACGGCGGCGCCCTGGTCTTCGAGAAACAGATGGTCTTTCGCGTTGTTCATTTCCTGCACTCCCCCATCGCCGCCCGCACGGCGGCGGCGAGGCATTCGATCTCGGCGTACTGCGGATCGTCCATCCCCCGTTTTTTGATCCCGCATGCGGTGGCGACGACGTGCAGGTCGGGTTCGACACCGAGCGCCCGCACCTTCTTCATCCCGCAGCAGTCCTCGCACCCGTCCAGAATCAGGATGCGGTCGGCGTGCCTGACGGCGTCCTCCAGCGCCGCCGCCCGCGCCCCGACGCAGGCCTCGATCTGGCCGCCGCAACGGTGCAGGAGGGCCGTCCCGGTCTGTGCGGTCAGTTTTCCGGTGCTCGAGATCCCCGAGCAGGCGACGACGGTGAACGCCATCTATAACGCCCCGAAGGTCGCATCGATCCAGGCGGCGATCTCGTCCCGGATCCGGCGCACGCCGTCCATGACCTCCCCGTCGCTCCCGGTAAGACGCGAGGGGTCGGGGAAACTCCGGTGCACCGTCTCCTTCGCCCAGGGAAAGAGCGGGCAGGTGCCGCCCTCGCAGACGGCGACCAGCACGTCCATCTCCTCTCCTGCAAAGGTGGAGATGTGCTTCGAGTGGTGCCCGGAGATGTCGATCCCGATCTCGGCCATCGCACGGACCGCATACGGGTTCAACCCGCCGGTCTCGGTCCCGGCGGAGTACGCCTCGTAGCGGTCGCCGTAGCGGGCGTTCATGTAGCCCTCGGCCATCTGCGAACGCCCGGCGTTGTGAGTGCAGACAAAGAGCACGCGTCGTTTCATCTGACCAGATCCTTCTTTTAGAGTTCGGAGCAGGAGCCCGGCGCGCTCTTCCGCTCTTTTGCAAGCGCCGCATATGCGTGTTTGCCGCGGGAGTGGGGGAGCGCCCGGCCTGCAAGGTGTTTGAGGTGCGCAACAATCGCCGGCAGTTCTCCGGCCGGGAAGCCGAGAACCGCCTCTCCCGGCGCCATATCGGTGGCGTCCCGGCATCCGTAGCAGCCAAGCCCGTAGTTGAGGCGCTGCTCGACATACGGGATGATCGTCGAGTCCACGCAGGTCGCCTGGAGCACCGCCGTCGAACCGCGGACGCGCTCGCCGCCGTGGGCGTGCATGTACGAGAGGGCGATCCACATCAGCTTCTCGGTCTCGTCCTCGACCACCACGAGATCAGGGATCTCTTCGGCCAGGTCGAGCGGGAAGAGGTCGATCTGCCTGACCGACCCCATCTCAAGGACGGTCATGCCCTCGAACATCTTCGCCCCGACCGCCTCTTCGGCGGTGATCCCGAACCCGACCAGCCCTTTGCCGGTCCTGAGCGGTTCAGGGAGAGGTTTAAACCCGAAGGCGCGTGCCGCCGCCGGACAGGCGATCGTCTCGCCGGTGACGACGACGTGCTCGCCGTGCCGCGCCCGCATCAGCGCCTGGCAGTAGCGGTTGCCCTCTGCCCTGACCGCACCCGGCACGGGAGCGTCGGTCTTCAGCAGCCTGACCCCGACCGGGGAGCCGCGGAGGCCCAGGATCTCTTTCATCGCGAACCCTGCGGACCTGATCTCATCGATGGTCTTCATCATACGTACAGAGATTCAAAAATATTTGAAACTGATCATCTGACGACGAGCACATGCGCCCGTGCGCCGTGGACCACCGCCCCGGTCACCCCGCCAAGAAGGGACCGAATCGCGCTGTGCCGCCCTTTTGCCCCCATGACAATGAGCGTCGGCTCAAACGTCTCCTCGACCCCCAGGATCTCGTCGATGGCGTTGCCGGTCACAAGCATCGTGACGACCTGCGGGATCCCGAGGGGTTCGAAGCGCTGTTTCAGGTTGGCAAGGCGTGCGGCGTCCTTCCGGTTGAACTCAGAGATCTGCTCCTGCGAGGCCGTCCAGAGGCGTCGGGTGTCCTGGACGTGCATGATCACCAGGCGCCCGGGCCGGGCCCCGGCCATCCACTCGATGAAGGGGATGCACCGCTCTGCATCCCCGGAGAAGTCGGTCAGGTAGAGGACCCGGCGGAAGATCCGATCGGTCGTGAGGGTGCAGGCGTCCGGGTCCCCTTCCTTCATCACGGTCAGGCGGAGGATCAGGAGCGGCACCGTCGCATGGGCGAGGACGTTCTCGGTCTGGCTCCCCAGGACCACCCGGGGGATCAGGGAGCGCCCGTGCGAGCCCATCACGATGAGGGACGGCGGCGCCGCCTCGGCCCGCTCCAGGATCTCGATCCAGGGGATGCCGGCGACGACCTCGGCCCCGACATCGGGGACGCCGCAGGTCTCCAGGCGTTTTGTCCACCCGTCCATCACCTCGCGGTCGTGCGCATGAATGCCGGGATCGCCCGCCGTCTCCCTGATGTTGATCACGTACAGCAGTTCCACCCGCTCCACACCGAGGCGGGCGATCTCCTCCACGGCCGGCGCCATAGCGGCGGCCGCACCGTGGATCTCCAGCGGGACAAGCATCGAGTCCATCTTCATGTCGGTTCACTCCTGAACATTCCCTGCGTGCGCAGGCAGATTTTTACGAGCATCAGCATCACCGGCACCTCGATCAAGACGCCGACGACCGTCGCAAGCGCCGCCCCCGACCCCAGGCCGAAGAGGATCGTCGCCGTTGCGATCGCCACCTCAAAATGGTTCGAGGCGCCGATCATCCCGGCCGGGGCGGCGTCCCGGTAGGGGAGGCCGATCCTCGGGGCCAGGACGAAATACCCCAGGGTGAAGATGAGCACCGTCTGGATGAAGAGCGGGACGGCGATCCAGAGGATCGTCAGGGGGTTCTCGACGATGACCTCGCCCTTGAAGGTGAAGAGGAGGACCAGGGTGCCGAGAAGGGCGACGATCGAGACCGGGGTGAGCAGGTTCAAAAACCGCGTCTCAAACCACGCCATCCCTTTCTTTGCGATGATCCACTTCCTGGTGACGTAGCCTGCGACGAGAGGGAGGGCGACGTACACCGAGACCGAGAGGAGGATCGTCTCCCAGGGGATCGGCATGGCGTTCACGCCGAGGAGGAACCCGCCGAGCGGGGCGTAGAGCACCAGCATCGTGAGGGAGTTGATCGCCACCATGATCAGGGTGAGGCCGTCGTTGCCCTTTGCCAGGTAGCTCCACATCAACACCATCGCCGTGCACGGGGCGATCCCGAGGAGGATGCACCCGGCGACGTAGCTCCGCCAGAGTTCGACGGTGCTCCCGTCGGCGAGCACCTCGGTCCCGGGGATGAACCCGACAAAGACGTATCCCAGGAAGAAGGTGGCGAGGATGTACATCGTGAAGGGCTTGACCGCCCAGTTCACGAAGAGGGTGAGGGCGACGGGTCTCGGGGTCCGGGCCGCCCTGAGCACCTCGGCGAAGTCGATCTTCACCATGATCGGGTACATCATGAAGAAGAGGGCGATCGCGATCGGGATCGAGACCTGGTAGACCGAAAACGAGTCGAGGGCGACGGCGACGCCCGGGGCGGCGCGGCCGAGGGCGATCCCGGCGACGATGCAGAGCGCCACCCAGACCGTGAGATATTTCTCGAAGGTGGAGAGACGGCGTTCGGTCATGGCTCCAGCGCCCGCAGTGCGGCTTTCAGGATCAGGTCGGCGGGGAGGGCCTCGTGGGTCTCGCCCCCGCAGACGATCGCCCGGCACGAGGCATCGGTCCCGGTGATGCAGGAGCAGGAGGCGCAGGGGGTCATCTCCACCCGCACCTCGTCGAGGAGGTCCTCGATGGGGATGCCGTTGAAGAGGATCGTGTTGGACTCGGCGATCCGCTCCGGCGGGAGGACCGTCTCGGTCACCCGCACCCTGATCCGCCGGGCCGAGAGCGCCGGGCGGATGGCGGCGACGACCTCATTGAGGGTGCGCCCGGTCGCCGCACACCGTTCGCAGGTCGCATCCACGCTCTCACCGATGTGCCGCCATTCCACGAGAAGGGTGCCGGCCATTTTTCCCCTCCTCTAACAGCCCCCGCCGCAGCCGCACCCGCAGCCGCCGTTCCCCGGCTTTTTCTCTTCGGGGGCGGGCTTCGCCTCAGTCCGGCCCCGCCCCTCCCAGGCCGCCGACACGACCGTCTCGATATCGTCGTCGGTGTAGGACCGCGACGGCCCCTTGGCGATGCCGAGGTCGGTGACGACCAGGTGCTGCCCCACGGGAACGCCCTGCGCCTCTGCGATCTTCTTTGCGCAGAGCATCGGACACCCGTCGAGGACGACGACCTCATCGGCGCTCTTTGCGTTCCTGACCAGTCCTTCGGCGCCGGTGGCGAGCAGGGCGACGCAGGCGATGCTCCCGAACCCCTCTTCGGTCAGCTGGACGGCGGCGAGGTTCGTGATCTGCCCGGTGTTCGCCTGCCCGGCGCACGGGAAGATGACCCGCTTCGCCTCGTTCTGCCCGCAGGTGCAGGTGGGTGTCTCTGCCACTTCAGTTCGCCCCCTGCAGGATCTCCTTGAGCTCTTTGACGTCGGCCACCCGGCCCGAGACCAGCAGTTCGCCGTCGACGATCAGTGCCGGGGTCAGCATCACGCCCTTATCCATGATGGCGGTGATATCCTCCACCTTCTCGATCTCGGCGGAGATACCGAGTTCCGCGACCGCAGATTCGACGTTCTTTGCCAGGCGTTTGCATTTCATGCATCCGGTTCCGAGGATTTCAATCTTCATGGTGTCACCTTTTTCTCGTACTCCCTGAGCAGGGCCGTCCGGTAGGCCGCTTCGGCCGCGCGGGGTACGTAGTTGTAGATCGTGATCTGTTTCATCAGTTCGTCGGCGATGGCGTCGGCGCCGGCGAGGTGCATCTCCCGCACCTCGTCGATGGCGTCGTCGAGCATGGTCAGGCCGACGACGATCCCGCCGACCTCGATCTGCCTGATCCGCCGCATCGCCTCGGCGGCGCAGCACGGTTTTGTGCGTTCTGTCATGTATTGTTCACCCCAGGATCAGGCCGTACGCGAACCCCGCGAGGGCCGAGAAGACGATCACGAGCACTGCATAGACGGCGGTCTTCTTCGGCCCCATGATCCGGGAGATCACCAGGAGCGAGGGCAGACTCACGCTCGGTCCCGAGAGGAGGAGGGCGAGCGCCGGGCCGCCGGCCATCACGCCCGAGGTGTAGCCGAAGGTGGTGCCGATCACCGGCACCTCGAGGAGCGTGGGCATGTACAGGATCGTCCCGACGATCGAGGCGAGCAGGGTCGACTGGAGGGAGTTCGTCCCGAAGAAGGGGCCGAAGGTCTCGGGCGGGAGGAAGTAGGCGAGCATCCCGAGGGCGAAGGTGCCGATGAGGAGGATCGGGAAGATCTTCTTCGTGAGGTCCCAGGTCTCCCAGCCCCACTCGGTCACCTCGTCCCGCTCGAAGAAGTAGATGAGGAGGTAGGCCGTGCCCAGGGTGAGGGCGTAGATGACCGGGAACTTGATCATCCAGTCGGCCTGGGCGGTGCCGGCGATCAGGATCCCGACGAGCATGACGAAGAACGCCGGGACGACCCAGCGGGGGCGCTCCTCCCCGCCGCCGGCGGGCACCTGCGGCATCGCCGCCATCTTCTGCCGCGTCTCGACATCGTGGGAGCGGAAGAGGGCGGCCATGACAAGACCGATGACGATCGCCAGGATGATTGCAAAGGCCGCCCGCGCAAGCCCCAGGTCGAAGCCGAGGACCTTTGCCGTATAGACAATCGCCAGGATGTTGATCGCCGGCCCGGCGTACAGGAAGGTCGTCGCCGGCCCGATGCCGCTGCCCCGCTTGAAGAGCCCGGCGAACATCGGCAGGATCGTGCAGGAGCAGACGGCGAGCACCGTCCCTGAGACCGAGGCGAGGCCGTAGGCGACGCTCTTCTTCGCGTCCGGGCTGAAGTACTTCAGGATCGCCTCCTTCTTGATGAACGCCGCAATGGCGCCGGCGATGAAGAACGCCGGGACCAGGCAGGTGACGACGTGCTCGGCGAGGTAGCCGAGCAGGGTCTCCCAGCCCATGAGGAGCGAGCCAATGAGGATGTCTATCATGATCTTCTCTCTTGTGCTGTTGGTGAGTGTGGTGTGTTCCGTCTCTTTTTATGCCGGGAGCATGACGCCGAAGGCGAACCCGGCAAGGACGGCGATCCCGAGCACGGTGACGACGAAGGCCGCCACCAGACGCCGCTCGAAGATCGCCGAGAGCAGGGTGATCTCCGGGATGCTCGCCCCGGCGCCGCCGATGATCAGGGCCATCACCGCCCCGGCGCCCATCCCCTTCTGGAGGAGGACGGCGCTGATCGGGATGATCGTCTCGGCCCTGATATACATTGGTATGCCGATCAGGGCGGCGGCCGGGATGGCGAGGGGGTTGTCAGGCCCGGCGACCGAGATGATGAGGTCGGCCGGGACGAAACCGTAGATGAAGGCCCCGATGGCGGCGCCGAGGACGAGGTACGGGAAGACCTGGCGGAAGAGCGAGACGGCGAAGTGCAGGGCGGCGGAGAACCGCGGGCCGTGACGCTCCGCAAAGGTGCCCCCCTCGCACCCGCACGCCGGCGCCGACGCCATCCCCTCGACGGTCACCTCCTTCACGTATCGCGCAAACCCGAGCCGCCCCAGGAGGGTGGCGAGCACGAGGGCGGCGCAGAAGGTGATGATGGCGTACATCGCCGTCGGCACCGGGCCGATGAGAGCGGCCAGGAGGGAGAGGATCACCGGGTTTAAGAGGGGCGAGGCGAGCAGGAAGGCCATGCAGGCGGCGAACGGGATCCCGGCGTTGAGCAGCCCGACCAGGATCGGGATCGTGGAGCAGGAGCAGAAGGGCGTGAGCGCCCCGAAGAAGCCGCCGAGGACGGTGGAGGCGCCCTCGCCCCGTCCGGCCAGGGTCCGCCTGATCCGCTCCTCAGGGATGTAGGCCTGGAGCAGACCGACCAGGAAACTGACCCCGACAAAGAGGACGACCAGTTCCCCGGCGATCACGACGAAGAACCCGCCGGCTTCAAGAAGCGTCTCAGTGAGCGCCGTCGCTCTCCCTCCGTCCCGTTCCCGGACCCATCACCCTCACTTACTCCTTCTCTTCGGCCTTCTTCTCTTTCGGTACGATCTTCACGCCGCCGCAGCAGCCGCATCCGCAGTCCTGTCCGCCCATCGAGCGCAGGCGGGAGAGGAACCCGCCTTCTCTCTTCACCGTATCTTTTTCAGTCAATTTCATCACCATGTGGGAGAGTTTCAAATTTGTTTGAATCTTCGATTGGCGGCGCAGGAGTATATAGGTTGCGGTTTCACTAATTTTTGAAATAGGCAGGGCGGTGCAGGGCCCGCGCCTGACCGAACCCTATATCTGGCATCATTTCATAATCTTTTGAACTATAGGAGGAGAAACGAGCGTGGACGAGAAGAAGTGTTGTGGAGAGGGATACCGCGGCATTCCCCTGGAGATCGAAGCCTCGCTCTGCCGGTGCGGCGGCATCGAAGGGTTGATCGAGCGCCTGCCCCCCGACGCCGCGATCGCGGCGAGGTGCGCCGCCCACCGGGCGCTCGCCGACCCCTTCCGCCAGAAGATCCTCGCCATGCTCGCCGTCCAGCCCCTCTGCGTCTGCGTGATCAAGGCGGTGCTCGAGATCGCCGACTCCAAACTCTCCTACCACCTCTCGGTGCTGAAAAAAGCCGGACTGATCCAGGGCGATCAGCAGGGCAACTGGATCATCTACCGCCTCACCGGCGAGGGCGAGCGGTGGGCGCCGCCCCGCACCTGAATCAGATCCGCCCCCCAACCGTGCGCTCGTGCAGGGCCATCGCGACCGCACCGAAGAGGAGGGCGAACCCGGCAAGGGCGGCGAGATCGGCGATCACCGGGAAGGTGTGGGTGTCCAGGAGGGCGTAGCGGGCGATATCGGTGAAATAGGTGAGCGGCGAGCATACGGCCAGGGCCTGCCCCCAGAGCGGGAGTTCCTCCACCGGGACGAAGACGCCGCTGATGAAGATGAGCGGGAACTTCACCAGGGACGAGAGCATCATGACGTTCGAGGGGGTGTTCGTCGGCGGCGTCGAGAGGAGGAGGCCGAACGCCGAGAAGCAGACGGCCCCGAGGACGATCCCGGCGAGGAGGGCGAGCGGGTGGAGGGGCGGCGCCCCGGCGGCCCACCCGATCCCGACCGGGACGGCGGCGATGAGGAGGGTGAAGACGAGCGACGCCAGCATATCCCCGGCGACGAGCGTGCGCATCGTGATCGGGGCGGCGAGCAGGCGCTCCAGGGTCCGTGCCTGCGCCTCCCAGGGCTGGATCACCGGCGATACGGCGGTGGCGGTGAAGAAGAGGCTCATCGCCAGGAGGCCCGATACGAGAAACGGCGCCGAGAGCCCCCGGTTGCCGACGGCGAAGGCGAGGAAGAGGAAGAGCGGCATGAAGAGCCCGAAGATCACCACCGGCCCCTTCGCGTAGTAGATCCTGATGTCCTTTTTCGTGATAGCAAGGGCGCGGCGCATCTGCTCGAACGGGTGCTCCGGGTTCATCCCGTCCCCTCCGTCAGTCTGAGGAACGCCTCGTCCAGGGTCGGCGCCGGGGTGTTCAGGCGCACGATCCGCAGACTCTCTGCCCCGGCGAATCCGACGAGGGCGCGGACGGCGGCGTCCACGTCCGCGGTGGCGATCACCCACCGGTCCCCTTCCCGGTCGGCAGAGACGATCCCGGCCAGGGCCGCAAGGGCGCCCGCCTCCACCCGACCGTCAAAACTCACTTCGACGGTGTGGAGACGCTCGATCGCCATCTTCAGGCGTTCCGGGGCGTCGAGAGCGACGATCCGGCCCGTGCGCATGATCGCCACCCGGTCGCAGAGGCGGTTCGCCTCGTCCATGTTGTGGGTGGTGAGGAAGATCGTCGTCCCGGCGGCGTTGAGGTCGCGCAGCATCGAGAGGATCAGGTGCGTGCTCTGGACGTCGAGCCCCCCGGTCGGTTCGTCCAGGAAGAGGAGATCGGGCTCGTGCAGGAGGGCCATCGCGAGGATGAGCCGCTGCTTCATCCCCTTCGAGAACCCCTGCACCCGGTCGTCCTGCCGCTCGAAGAGGCCGAGGGCCGAAAGGAGCGCCTCAGCCCGGCGTTCGGCCTTCGAGCGTTCGAGGCCGTAGAGCCCGGCGACGAGCATCAGGTTCTGCCTGGCGGTCAGGTCGGCGTAGGCGTTCGCCGTCTCGGGCACGACGCCGAAACCCTGTTTCGCCCGCACCGGCGCCCTGACGATATCGTGCCCCAGGATCCGGGCCGACCCGCCGTCCGGCCTGATCACCCCGGTGAGCATCCGGACCGTCGTGGTCTTGCCGGCGCCGTTCGGCCCCAGGAACCCGAAGACCTCGCCCCGGCGCACCGAGAACGAGACGCCGTCGACCGCCGCGACCCCGTTGAAGGTCTTCCTCAGGCCGGCGGCCTCGATGGCATATTCCCCGCCGTCCCTCTCCTGCACGCCGTCCATATCCCGATCTCCCTCTCTCAGGGGATCGGGATAAAGGTGCGGGCCTATTTCTCCCGCGAGAAACCCCGGTCCAGCGTCGCCTGGCTCTCCTCGTTCAGCCCGGTGACATAGACCGATTTCCCGTGCTGCTGGTAGCGGTGGACCACCCGCGTGATCGCCTCGACCCCTGACTGGTCCCAGATATGCGAGTGCGAGAAATCGATCCGCACCCGCACCGGGTCGCCGGCATAGTCGAAGAGGTCCATGAAGGCCGACATCGTTCCGAAGAAGAGCTGGCCTTTCATCGTATAGACCATCGCGCCGTCCTCCCGCAGGGTTTTCGCCGCCGATATGACCGAGATCTTCCAGCCGAAGATGAGGGCGGCGAGGACGACCCCGGCGATGACGCCCTTTGCCAGGTCGTGGGTGGCGACGACGATGGCGACGGTGAGGAGCATCACGGCGGCGTCGCCCCGCGGGATCCTGGGCAGGTCGCGGACCGACTGCCACTCGAAGGTGCCGACGGCGACCATGATCATCACGCCGACCAGGGCGGCCATCGGGATCATGGCGACGATATCCCCGAGGACGATGATCAGGAAGATCAGGAAGAGGCCGGCGACGAGGGTGGAGAGGCGCCCCGACCCGCCGGACCTGACATTGATCACCGACTGCCCGATCATGGCGCACCCGGCCATGCCGCCGAAGAGGCCGGCGACGCAGTTTGCAATCCCCTGCCCCCGCACCTCGCGGTCGTTGTCCCCCTGCGTCCCGGTCATCTCGTCAATGATCGAGGCGGTGAGCAGGGACTCGATGAGCCCGACGATGACCAGGGTCACAGCGTACGGGAGGATGATGAGGAGCGTGTCGAGGGTCAGCGGGACGACCGGCAGGTGGAAAGAGGGGAGGGTGCGGGTAATCTCGCCCATGCCGCCGACGGTGAGGACGTCGAGGTGGAGGGCGACGGCGGCGGCGGTCACCGCCACGATGGCGACGAGCGCCGGCGGGACGGCCTTCGTCAGGCGGGGGAGGAGGACGATGATCGCAACCGACGCCGCCGAGAGGGCATAGACCGCCGGCGGCGCCCCGATCAGGAAGGGGAGTTGAGCGAGGAAGATCAGGATGGCGAGGGCGTTGACGAAGCCGAGCACGACCGAGTACGGGATGAACGTTATGAACCGCCCGACGTTCAAGAGGCCGAGGGCGAGCTGGATGATCCCGGTCAGGACGGTCGCCGCCAGCAGGTATTCGAGGCCGTAGTCGCGGACCAGGACGACCATGATCAGGGCCATCGACCCGGTGGCCGCCGAGATCATGCCGGGGCGCCCGCCGGCGAAGGCGATGACCACGGCGATGCAGAAGGAGGCGTAGAGCCCGACCATCGGGTCGACGCCGGCGATGATCGAGAAGGCGATCGCCTCAGGGATCAGGGCGAGGGCCACGGTCATCCCGGCCAGGGTATCCCCGCGGATATTGGAGAGCCACGCCTTTTTCAGCGCGGCAAAATCAGGGGCGATAGTGAAATTCACGGCATTTCCTCTGGATATTGAGCGTGGCACAGAGACCATGCCCCGGGCGGTGCGGCCATGCCGCGGATGACAGTATATATGGGGGCCGGTCTTTTTCAAAGTATGCCGGCGGCGCGCAGGGAGAGGCCCGGCACGGATTTAAGGTGCGATATCCCTCTGTATAGAACTGATGGGCCGGGCCGACGCCGACCGGCCCTCTGGAGGTCCTCATGTTTCATACGGTGCTTCTTGCAATAGACGGTTCGGAGAATTCCCGCCGTGCGGCCGCCACCGCCGCCGGCCTCGTCCACGACCTGGCGGGGTCGTCCCTCGCCGCGGTCTATGTCGCCGCGACCCCTGCGCAGTCCAGGATCGTGCGGGCGAACTTCGACGTCCACGCCGTCCTCGAGGAGGACGCCCGCTCGATCGCCGCCCCGATCCTCGACCTCATCGAGAAGGCGGGCGTCCCGTACACCCTGGAGGTCGGAATGGGCGATCCCGCAGCGGAGATCCTCGCCACCGCCGGGCGGGTCGGCGCCGACCTGATCGTGATCGGGAGCCGCGGGCTCGGCGCCCTCACGGGGGTCGTCCTCGGGAGCGTCAGCCAGAAGGTCGCCCAGGCCGCCGCCTGCCCGGTGATGATCGTCAAGTAGGCTTCACCACCGCGGCCGCGCCGCCCCGAAGGCCTCGGCATACCTGCTCCCCGGCACGAGCAGACTCCGGTAGCGGTTCAGCCCCAGGGCGATCTCGTCGTAGGCGTGCACGCCGCACTGCGAGGCGTGGCAGCGGACCGCCTCCCCTTTTCTCTCGGCGACGCCGGTGATATCGAGCGCCGTCGCCGGTTCTGCGAGCGGCGTCCAGACCTCGTACAGGCGGATCTCCCCCACCTGGTGCGGGGTCTCGCCGAGGTCGGGGAAATGGGGTGTTCCGGCCCGCCTGACGGCGTCGATCGCCGCCGCGGCGAGGGCGGCGTGGTCGGGGTGGGCGTCGCCTCCGTGGTGGACGTAAACGATCGCCGGGCGCACCTCCCTGACGGCCCGACCGATCGCGGCGACCAGAGGATAGCCCGCATAGGCGAGGCGGCCGTCGGGAAAGTCCAGGAAGACCGGCGGTTCCGCCCCCAGGACGGCGCACGCCTCCGCGGCCTCGGCCCGGCGCCGTGCGGCCGTTTCATCTTCAGGGGCGCCCAACGCCCCGGCCTCCCCGGCGGTGGCGTAGAGCACCGTCACCCGGTCGCCGGCGGCGGCGTGGAGGGCCAGGCTCCCGCCGCACCCGATCTCGGGGTCGTCAGGGTGCGCCCCGAGGGCAAGCACATGCATGGAGGGGGATCGTCCCGGTCAGGCAAATATCTGCCGGGCAGGCGTCAGACAGGAGGATGAATATTCACATAATCGCAAACATACACGCAAAAATCCAGATTTCAAGGTAAAAGAATTTATATTCTTGAAATTTTATGGATAATCGCCACAAAAAAATTTATTTTCCCCCGCGTGCACCACTCCAGGGGGACGTCATGGTATCACCTGTTGAACAGCATATTTTTCATAAAGACTGGATAGACCTCTGGTTTTCCGTGCCGCACCGTTACCCTTCGCGGCCGACCCAATATGATCTTTCCTGCACACTCCACACCCTTGCCGGCGCCGTCAAGACCACCTTCGCCACCGCCCGCGCCCGGGACCTCACGGCCCGGGGAGAGCCTCCGGTCGTGCTCGACTATGCCGGACGCACCTGTTTTCATCCCGATGCCGGCACCCTCCCCTCGTTTCGGATCCTCACCAGAAAGACCACCGACCCGGCCGCGGTGGAGTTCCTGATCGTCCCGCGGGACCGCTACTCGCTCCGCACCCTCGCCACCGACCGCGCCGCCCTCCTGGAGGTGAACCGGATGCTTGCCGCCAGGTACGGGTTTTCGGGCATGCCCTCGGCCCGGACCTGCGCCGGCTTCGACGAGGACGGCGAACCGGTCGGGCGGGTCTGGTACGGCCCGCTCTCGATGCGCTACCTGATGCGCGACCGGATCAGGACGGCGGTGAGCGACCTCTTCTATGACAAATTCTGCTTCTTCCAGACGGTCTTCGACGAGATCCAGACCTTTCAGAACGGCGGCATGAGCGAGTATGCCGCCTCATGGCTCGACCGGGTGAACACCATCGTCGACGAGGAACTCGACCGGTTGAAGAGCGACCGCCGCACCCTCGAAAAACAGAAACGAGCGATTCACACCTTTCTCCACAACCTCCACCACCGGGAAGCGATGTCACGGATGCACTGAGTCCCCGGCGACCGCCCGCACCTCTACCGGCATCCCGATCACCTTCAGGTAGACCCGGCGCATCCGCCGCGCCGGGTGCCAGCCGTACAGGAAAAACTGCACCGGTTCCCAGAGGGCGACCCAGCCGATGATGATGAAACTCTCCCGGATCACGGCGGCGAACCCGTTCGTCGTCCACGGGGTGAGGAACTGGTGCGCAGAGAGGCAGGCGAAGAGGAAGAGAAGCCCGATCGCCATATTGATCCGCCCCTCCCGGAACCGCAGCCGCATCTGCCGATTGCCGTTTCTGACGAGATAGGTAAAATGCGCCCTGACCGCCCGCTCCATCATGCGGGCGTTCTCCCCGGTCGCCGATGCGGGCGGGAGGTAGATGACGATCTTCATCGGCGTCTCCGGGGGCAGGTCGGAGACGGCGGCGAGGATGTAGTCCACGGCGTCCCTATCGAGTTCCTTCTCGTAGAAGGGCGCCGGGTCGAAGGAGTTGAAGAACTGGGCGACCGAGGAGAGCGTCATCTCGACGAGGGTCGTCCCGCCCTCGACGCGGTAATGGGAGACGAGTTCGGTCATGCAGGAGTGAGATTCTTTCTCTCCCTCCCAATAGGGTTATCTTTCATCGAGTTCAGCCGCCGCCCATACGCACTGCCCGAAGGAGATGCACCCGTCCCCGAGGGGGTAGCGGCGGTTGACCAGGAGGGAGAGGCCCGCATCCTCGACGCACCGGCGGATCGTCTCCCGGATCGCCGCGTTGTAGGCGACGCCCCCGGAGAGGGCGACCGTCCCGATCCCGCGCTCGGCGGCGGCGTCGATCGCAAGGGTCGCCACGCCGCGGGCAAGGTTGTGCTGCACCGAGGCGGCGATCCCGTGCACGTCCCTCCCGGCCGCCCCCTCGGCCGCGGCCCGTTTCAAGAGTGCGGCGGTCTGCAGGGTCCGGCAGTTCCCCTCCCGCCCATATTCGAGGTCCCACTCCTCCGCCCGCACCCCGTACGCCGCCGATTCCAGCTTCATCGCCGGTTCGCCGTCATAGGTCCGCTCCCGGCAGATCCCGAGGAGGGCGGCGGCGGCGTCGAGCACCCGTCCGGTGCTGCTGGTCCGCGCCACGTTCACCCCCCGCTCCACCTGCCGGGCGAGCACGCCGGCCTCGACCTCGCCGAGGCCGCGTGAGAGGAGGAGGCGCAGGGTCTCCTCCTCCGGCAGGATCCCATAGAGCATCCGCTCCGGGTACCGGGTCGCCAGGTCGCCGCCCGGCATCGCCACCGTCTGGAGGTGGGCGACCCGTTCGAGGTGCGGCGCCGCCCCGGCAAAGATTTCGCCGCCCCAGATCGTTCCGTCGTCGCCGTAGCCCACGCCATCGATAGCGATCCCGACGCACTCCTCCCGGGTGGCGGCGGCGATATGGGCGCGGTGGTGCTGGACGGCCACGAGTTCGGCGCCGGTCTCCGCCGCCAGTTCACGGGCGTACCTGGTCGAGAGGAACTGCGGGTGGAGGTCGTGGGCGATCACCTCGAACGAGGCCCCGAGCAGGCGCCCGATCTTCTCCACCGTCTCCTGCAGGTAGGCGAGGGTCTGCGGGTTCCGCACATTGCCCACGTGCGGCGAGGTGACCGCAAACCCGTTCCGGTAGATCGTCGTCGTGGCGTTGAGTTCGGGCCCGACGCCCAGGATGCAGCGCCCCCCGAGATCGATCGCCGCCCGCATCGGCGCCATCCCCCGCGAGAGCCTGATGATATGCCCGTCCCGCACCACCGAATCGTCGCAGCGGTTGACGATCTCCCGGTCGTGCACGAGAAAGGCGTCCGCCGTCCCGCGGAGGCGCTCGACGGCGTCGGCGGTGGCGGTGATCATCGGCGTCCCCGGCATGTTCGCCGAGGTCATCACCAGCAGGTCGTGGCCGAGGCGGGCGAAGAGGAGGTGGTGGAGCCCGGTGTACGGGAGCATCACCCCGATCGTGTGGAGGGAGGAGATCCCCCTGTTCCCGGCGGGGTCACGCTTCTCCATCACCACGATCGGGTGCACGCGGTCCCGCAGCGCCCCCCAATCCTCCTCGGTCGGGGAGGCGTAGCGCTCGACGGCGTCCTCCCGCACCATCACCGCCAGGGGCTGTTCCTGCCTGCCGAGGCGCCCCTTCAGCACGCCTGCCGCCTCTTCGGTGCAGGCGAGGTGGAAGCCCCCGAGCCCGCGGACGGCGAGGATCTGCCCGGCGTCGAGCATCGCCGCCGCAGCGGCGACCGGGTCGGCGCACGCCCTCTCCGTCCCGTCCGGCCCCAGGAGGGCGAGGGACGGCCCGCACGACGCACAGGCGATCGTCTGGGCGTGATGGCGGCGGCACGCCGGATCGGCGTACTCGGCCCCGCAGGGCGTGCAGGTCGGGAATGCGTCCATCGCCGTCCGTTCCCGGTCGTACGGGAGGGTTTTTATGATGCTGTAGCGGGGGCCGCAGTTGACGCACGAGGTCGCCCAGTATCCCTCGTAGCGCCCGCCCGGCGTGAAGATGTCCCTGATGCAATCGTCGCAGACGGCGACGTCCGGCGGGATCATCCCGTCGAGCGATCCCTGGCCGCTCGACCGGATCACAAACCCCGGCCCGACCTCCTCGTCCAGCGGGAAAACGTCCACGGCGTCGATCGTCGAGAGGACCGTACCCTTCGAGACCTCGGCACAGAACTCAGAAAAGCGCGCACCGGCAGCGGCGATCTCCACCCGGCTCCCGAGGTTCTTCACCCAGCCTGAAATTGCGTATTTCTCGGCGAGAGCATAGACGAACGGCCTGAATCCAACCCCCTGCACAATACCGCGGATGACGATTTTCCCTCTGTTTTGCATTCAAGACCTGCAAAAACTTATTGTGTGATAGAGCGATATATAAATAGGGTTTTTGCGTGACTGGCCATATTCGGATAGTGAACGATCCCGTCGAACTCGTACCTCTGCTCCTCACCTTCAACAATCCAAAATTCAAGCAGCTCTACGAACTGCTCGATAAGAACTGGATGACCGAGGAGGAGCTCGCAGAGCGGTGCGAGAGCGCCTGCGTCGCCTCATGCCTTTCCATCCTCAGGAAGGGCAACCTCATCGAGGAGCAGTGGCGGATGCCGAAACCCGGCGAAAAGCCGAGCAAAGAGTTCAGATCAACTTACAAGACCTTCAGGGCGAATTTTCAGTGCTCGATGATCGATCTCGCCGACCTGATCTATATCTCCCTCTCGACCGATGAGAACATACAGAAACTGGCGTCCCATGTGGAGGACGAACTGAATTCAGGGAACACGTCCATCGCCGATATCGCACGGAAGTTTGAGGTATCACCCCTCGTCATCAAGGCGCTCTCCAAGCGGATTCCAAACCTTGATGTGAAGGGGCAGGGACTGGTCCATGTCGGCAATGCCAGGTGAAGACCCCCTTTCCGTGCTCCTGCGGAGCAAACGCGAGATCACCCGATTCCAGATCCTGGTCGAGGTCGCCGAGCACCAGCCCGCGATCAGGCAGCAGGAGATCGCCGCCAAGATGGGGGTGACCCCGCAGGCGGTCTCCGAGTACATCCGCGAACTCGCCGAGGACGGTTACGTCTCGGCCTACGGCCGCGGCCGCTACGAGGTGACGAAGGAAGGGATCGAGTGGGTGCTCACCAACGCCGAGGTGCTGGAGAACTATGCCCGCCACGTCACCCGCGACGTCATCCAGAAGGTCCGGGTCTGGCCGGCGATCGCCGCCGGGCCGCTGAAGGCCGGGGACCAGGTCGGCGTCTACATGCAGGGGGGCTGGCTGTATGCATCGAAAGAGGAGCAGAGCGCGATGGGAGAGGTGATCGCCGACGCCGATACGGGGCAGGACGTCGGGATCGCCCGCCTTGCCGGGCTCATCGACCACACGGAAGGAACAGTGCACGTCCTCAAGGTGCCGCGGATCGAACGGGGCGGTTCGCGTAAAGTTGACCTTGACGGGCTGCGCACCGTCCTTGCCGGGGTCGGCCTGGTCGGGATCGCCGGGCTCGAGGCGTCGGTGGCGCTCGCCGCCGTCGGCCGCCGGCCCGACATCTCCTTCGGCTCGCGGGAAGGCGTCATCGAGGCGGCCTTCCACGGGGTCGAGTGCGCCATCCTCATCGTCGACGAAGAGTTTACCGATTTTCTCAAACGGCTTGAGAGTGCGGGGCTGAACTACACGATCCATGACCTGATCCTCCCATGACGGTCATCATCGCCCCGCAGAGAGGAGCCTATAAGCTCCTCATGTTTGACGGCAGGAGCGTGCGGGAGACCGGGGTCTTCGAACTGGTGAAATCATCCCGGGGCTACCGCCCGACCGACCTGAAGACGAAACAGCCGAACCGGCGCAACTACCAGAACGTCCCGACGAAAAAGTTGATCGAGCGCCTCCGCAAGGCCGACGTCAGGATCACGAAGCCCGATCCGGCCCTGCTGGCGTTTCTCGGCGACTTCCAGATCACGCCCTCCACCGTGGACCTCTGCCGCATCTGTCTCCTGGAGGACCGGGTCACCGCCCTCTCGAAGAAGAACGCCGCAAAGTTCGGGCGCGAGCGGATCTGCCTGGAGTGCGCCGAGCGCGAGATCAGGCGGGAGATGGGCTACCTCGGCCGGTTCGGCGACCGCTCGGTCCAGCACGTCCGCTCCCTGCTGGAGTCGTACCGGGACGTGGACCGGGTGCTCGCCCTCCTCCAGCCAGAGCAGCGGGAGAAAGGCCAGACCCTCTTCGACCGCCTCGAAGCGGTGCGGCCGATCGAAACGGCCCATATCACCCAGGTGGACGTCCCGCCGGCGTTCGCGAAGGTCTCCGGGGTGGAGTACCTCACGCCGGTGCAGCAGCTCGCCGTCAACGCCGGCCTCCTCGAAGGCGAGGACCTCCTGGTCGTCTCGGCCACCGCAAGCGGCAAGACGTTCATCGGCGAGATGGCCGGGATGAAAAACCTCCTCGAAGGGCGGGGGCGCCTCCTCTTCCTGGTGCCCCTCGTCGCCCTGGCAAACCAGAAGTACCTCAGGTTCAAGGAGCGGTATAAGGATCTCGCCACGGTTTCTCTCCAGGTCGGCGCAAGCCGCCTCAACCTCCCTGAGACGCGGCCGGTCGGGGAGCGGAGCACCAGGGCGCAGATCGTCGTCGGCACCTACGAGGGCCTGGACACGGTCTTTCGGAACGGCCGGGACCTGAAGGATATCGGGACGGTCGTGATCGACGAGGTCCAGAACCTGGAGGAGCCCGAGCGCGGCCACCGCCTCGACGGCCTGATCGCCCGGATCAAGTACACCTCCCCGAACGCCCAGTTCCTCTACCTCTCGGCGACGATCGGCGCCCCGAGCACCCTGGCGCAGAAACTCGGGGCGCGGCTGGTCAGGTACGACAGCCGCCCGGTCCCGCTGGAGCGCCACCTCATCTTCACCGAGAAGAAAAAGAAGATCCAGTTCATCACCACGATGGTGCGCGAGGAGTTCGCCCGCCGCTCCTCGAAGGGATACCGCGGGCAGACGATCGTCTTCACCAACGCCCGCGCTCGCTGCCACACCCTCGCGGACGCCATCGGGGCGAACATCGCCCGCCCGTACCATTCAGGGCTCACCTCGCAGGAGCGCCGGCAGGTCGAGGACCTCTTCTCCTCGCAGAAGATCGCCTGCGTGGTCACGACGGCGGCGCTGGCGGCAGGGGTGGACTTTCCGGCCTCGCAGGTGATCTTCGACGCCCTCGCGATGGGGATCAAGTGGCTCACGGTGCAGGAGTTCAACCAGATGCTCGGCCGCGCCGGGCGCCCGGACTTCCACGACGAAGGCAAGGTCGTCATCCTGGCCGAACCCGGTGCGACCTATTCCCGGACCTCGAAGGCGACCGAGGAGGAGATGGCGATCGCCCTCCTGAAGGGCGAGATGGAGGAGGTCGCCCCGGTCTACGGCGTCGAGGAGAGTTCCGAGGAGTTCGCCGCAAACGCCATCGTCTGCAAGGGCGACGGCGCCGAGATCCGCCGGATGGAGGCGGTGATGGTCGGGACGACCGAACCGGTGCTCGACCTCCTGGTCAGCCGGAGGCTGGTGCGGTGGCAGAAGGGGCATGTCGACCTCACCGACCTGGCGATGGTGATGGCCAGGCACTTCATCGGGGTCGAGCGCCTGCTCCTGATCAAGGACCTCGTCGGGGAGAAGGACGACCCCCTGGATATCCTCGCCGAGATCGATTGCACGGTGCGGGAAGAGCGAGGATAAGGATCGAAATCCGCAGGTTTCGACCACCTCCCCCCGCCGAAAACAGGAGCGTACCCCGCCCCGAAGAGACAATCCAATCGTTTTCGACTGGAAAGGCAGGGATAGCGCAGATGTATCGAGCGGTCGGGCCGGCACCGGTCCGGCCGAACCACAGGCACTATATATAACCGCATTATCCGGGACACCCCCATTTAAATATTTCCCTGTTCTGCGCCTCCGGCCCCCGGCGTTGCATCTCGCTCTTCTTAAAACCCGGACAATGCGCCGGAATCATCCGGGTTTCCTGCCATGACCACCCGGAGATTGTCGATTAATACCCCACAAAATTCAACATATCTAAATCATAAGCCCGCAACAACAAAAAGAATATTTATATAATATAATGTGCTTATGATCGAGTAATCTCAGGGGCGATCAGCATGGCATGTGAATGCGAAGAACAGGAAATACAGTGGCCATTTCTACAGAGAATCCGGAGTGACGGCCTCGACCGCCGGAAAATGATCAGGGGAGAGGATGACGTGAGGGGCCTCATCGGCCGACATGCCGCCGACCTGCCCCCGGCAGAGGCGATGCTCCTCCGCCTCAGGAAATTCGATCCCGGGCTCTGATCGTTCGGCTCTTCGCGTTCCGCGTGCGGGCAGGCAGGGCGCCCCCCCCATAATTCCAGCCAGGCACTCTTTTTGATCGTTTCCCTGAGTGCCTCACGCTCCAGGCGCGAAGGAGCGTGCGGCTCAGGGCTTTTTTTCTCACCTCGTCCCGGCCCATCACGTGAAAGAACGGTGCGGCGGCACCGGAGCGATCGAGAAAAAGGCACTTTGGGAACCGATCTGGGGGAGGAGAGCAGGGGAAGATTACACCCCAAAAGGGTGAAAACAGATTTTACCGATCAGGTCAGGCAGACCCAGCGGTCATAGACGGCGTCGCGCTCGTTCTCCCAGACCTCAGGGCTGCGCCCCTCGTCCTCGCACCACGCCGCAACCAGGTCCACCTCTTCTTTCGTGGCGACGGTGAGCAGGGAACGCTCTGAGAGAGAGAGAAACTCCCGTGCAATCCCCTCCCAGATCTCGCGGTCGAACGAATGGATCGTCCCGAGCATCAGGGCCGCCCCGTACGGCGCCGGCTCGAAATAGGCCGAGGCCATCGTGGCGTCGATGCAGGCCGTCTCGCAGGGGTCCAGGCGCCCCTGCGCAAACCCCAGGGAGAGCAGCGCCTGGTCGTGGTCGAAGGCGAGCGGGTTCAGCCCGATCGAGCGGAGGCCCGCCGAACCGATCCCGGACCCGCAGCAGCAGTCCAGGCACCGCTCCCCGTTCCGCTGCCCGAAGACCTCTTTTAAGAGATCGGCGCACTTCTCCGGGCGGTCAGGCGGAATATCCTCGATCGCCGGGCGCACGCCCGTGCGGATCGCCTCGCTGTAATACTCCCGCACGGCGCGGGCCCAGACCTCCCGCTCCTCCATGAAGAGGTCGCCCCCGGTCCCCTCGAAGAGATCGATCGCCTCCTCGTGCACCGGGTGGTAGAGATAGTTCGCGACGATCCACCGCTCGTCCCACCTGAAGGCGACGGCGAGCAGGTCCTCCTTCTCGTCGACCAGGAGTCTCCCGTCGTCGGGCCGGCGATAAAACGCCGGCAGGGCCGAGTCCGGATCCGCGAGGTCGGCAAACGATCGTTCGGCAAAAGTCAGGCTCTCAAGTTCGAGTATTTCTGCTGCTTTCATGCTGTTTCTTCTCCTCTCTCGATGCGCACCCCGTTCGGTGCGCGGATCATCCCCTCCACCAGGGCGTCCTCGTGGAGGGACAGGGACAGACCGGCAACGTCCCCGAGAACATGGGCCGCGGGGGCCACGCACACCTCGCCGCCGCCTTCGACGTTGCCGTGGACCTGGGCCTTCCGCCCGATCGCGATGGGGCCGCCGGCCCGCAGGCTCCCGAAGATCGTGGTGTCGTCCCCGACGCTCACGGCGTTCGCCCTGATATTCCCGTGGAGACGGCACCGCTCCCCGATCCGCATCGCCGACGGCACGGAGAAGACCTTCATGTCGAGGCTCGAACCCGGCGGGATGACGAGCGGCGTATCGTCCCCGGGATCCTCCTCGCCGAAGAGTTCGTCCAGGGCGCTGTCGATCTCGTCGGGGTTGTCGATCTTCAGGAGGGTCATCACGTACAGGAGGAGATAGATGAACACCGGCATCGGGTTCCGGATCGAGATCCAGCCCTTCGCCTCAAACCCCCGGTCGATCTGCACCTTGTCCCCGATATCCAGGTCGCCGCGGACGACCAGGCGCCCGTGGATCTTTACGCCCTCCCCGAGGTAGGCGTCCTCCCCGGCAATGACATCCCCGTTGATCTCGCACCAGTTATCGATCCTGACGTCGCCGTCTGCGACAACGCTGCCGTTCAGCGTACAGAACTCGCAGACGATGACGTCTTTACCCTTCAGCCCATAATCGATTGAGCAGCGGTCCCCGATGATGATATTCATCTCTGTCTTCAGGGTGTGCTCCTGCAGATCGGTGCCATTGGGGAGAGAACACTGGTGGAGCCAGTCCTGAACCCCGCTCTCCATGAACAGTAAAACTCTCGCACCGGAGGCTTATGAGTCTTATCTATCTGCCGCGGGGGACGCACCGGGTTTCATCCCCTCACACTACAGGCCGCGAAGAAACAAAACCCCGATTAAATCTTCGCGTCTTTTCGCGTCTTCGCGTGAGGTTTTCCAGATAAACAGGACAAAAAATCACGCGAAGACGCGAAGAGCGCGAAGAAACAAAGCCCCGAACACACCTTTGCGTCTTTTCGAGGGCTAGAGCGCGAGGTTTTCTGATAAACTGGACAAAAACACGACGCCCGCGCCGGGGATGCACCCCCGCACAAAACCGCGAAAAAAAAGATGATTTAGAAGGCCATGACGACGGGCGTCTCGACCTTGCTCTTGATGATCTCGACCCGGCGGACCGGGAAGATCGCCTTGACGACCTTGAAGGCCTCCTTGGCGAGGTCGCCGGCGACGACCATCTTGGAGAACTCCTCGAAGGACATCTGGGCCGCCTGCTCGGCGACGGTCTTCATGATCGCGCCCCGGATCGCATGCGCCTGGGAGTCGTTCGCCCGGTTGATCGTGAAGCAGGTGACGGTGAGGCGCACCTTCTTGTTGTCCTTGGTGGGGACGAGGATGATGGCGTCGATCCTGGAGGTCTTCCTCTTCACGAGGCCGCGCATGTAGTCGCGGGTGATCTCGTGCCCGACGAACTCGGTGTATGCGGCGTCGCCGGCCACGCTGTTCACTTTAAAGCGCATCTTGATGTGCTGCTTTGAATAGTCCTGTGAGATCTCGCCGAGCGTGGTCTGCATCACGCGCCCCATCACCTTGGACGGGTCGGCGGAGATCGTGTCGCCAATATAGGTCTTGCCGAAAGATTCAGGGCCGTAGACCTTGAACCAGGACTTGGCCTTCCAGCCTTCGACCCTCTTTCCAACCTGTTTTCTCTTTGCCATGAAATCACCAGTTTTTATGAATTATAATCTCTGCTCAGGTCATCCTGCCAGATGCGTCATATCGTTCAGGCCGCCCGCCAAGCGAGCACACCTCTTCTGCCATTGCGAGGTTCATCAGGTAATCGTCGACCGTTGCGGTTACCGTCCGCAGGGCGATCCCTTCGATCGCAAAGACGACCGTAGCGCCCTCGGCGGCGGTCGCCATGCCGGGGAGGTTGTCCGGGGCGAGAGCGCCGGCGACACATGTCGCAGAGGCGCTCTCCGTGCGGATCCGCCCTATAATCCCGATCATGCGGCGATCCCCCTGAGAAAGCCCGCCTCGAACTCGTCGATCCGGTCGAGGGGGATCCGGGCGCCGGCGCGGCTCCGGTGGCCGCCGCCCGATCCCCCGGTCTCTGCCGCCAGGCGGCGGAGCAGGGCCTCGAGGTCGAGATCGACCCCGGGCGGACAGCGCGCTGAAATCTGCCAGCAGGCGCCGTTCTCCGCGACCACGGCCACCGGCGCCGCCTGCCTGACGTCGTTTGCCAGGCAATCGGCAACGCCGCTCGCCGCTCCGGCGTCCGCGACCCGGTAGATCCGCCCGGTCTCCTCGACACGCTCAGCCGCCATGACGGCGGCGAGCACCCGCGCCCGGTATGCGGCGGCGACCTCTTCGGCCTCGGCGACGAGGTCGGGAGAGCGCAGGCAGACCGCAGCGGCGAGGCCGCCGCGGCCCTGCTGGCCGCAGCCGTCGATGACGGCCGCAAGGGTGCGGGCGTCGTCGATCACCTCGCGCTCGAGCCGGTAGCGCCCGCCGTACAGCCGCGAGAAGACGGACGGCGCCGTCTCCTCGCCTGCCTCAAGGACCAGGAGGGAGAGGAGGAGATCGGTTGCGACCGCCTCCTCCCCGGCCGCCTGCTCAAGGATGCGGGTGATCGTAGCGGCGTTCCCGCTGACGCCGGGGATATACGGGGTGACGGCGGTCCCCAGGGCTTCGCGGACCGAAGCGCCCGGGAGGGCGAACCCTCGCTCCGGGACGATAAACCCGTTTGCGATCCCCTCGTTGAGGATCTCCAGGTTCATCCCGGAAAACCGCTGACCGTCCCCGAAGACCCCGAGCAGGGCGAGCCCTGCAAGGTCGCGGTTGTCCCCCATCTCCTGCGCCACCAGGTAGGCGGTCCCGGATGCGGTGAGGTCCTGCTCGCCGTCGATCCCGGCCAGGCGGGGGTTCACGTGGAAGGGCCCCTCGAAGTGCGGGACGTGGTGGTCGACGATCATCACCGTCCCGGGCAGATCGGCAAGGCCGGCGCCGAAATCGCAGAGCAGGGTCGACTCAGGGTGGACGATATCCTCTGTCCCGATGCTCTGGCGGACCCGCAGTCTGAACCTGCGCCCCGCGCGGAGCATCGCCTGACAGAGGATCGCCGCCGCGGCGATCCCGTCGGCGTCATGGTGGGCGTAGACCTCGACAAAATCGGTCGCGAGGATCTGCGCCGCAACCCGTTCGGCAGCGGCCTGAATGGACATGACTTATCTGGAGAGGAGAATCTCGGCAGTCTCCGGCTTGTAGGTCCAGTCCTTTGCGAGCTTGCCGCTCGAACGGTAGTACTTCACCAGGCGGCGCACCTTCGACTCGGTGAGCTGGAGCTGCCGCTTGTTGTGCAGGTCCTTCTTGTTCTCCGCAAGGTGCTTGCGCATGCCGAGCGCCTTTGCGATAAGGTTCCTGAGGTCCTCGGGGATCTCCTGCTCGAGCCCGTTCTGGCTGAGGATCTCGCCGATCTTCTTCCCGGCCACGAGTTTCACGTCCGGAACGCCGTACTTGTCTCTCAGGACGAACCCGATCTCGCTGCTGGATTTGCCTTTCTTACGGAGATCGACAACAACCTTCTCTGCCTCGTCCGCCGAGATCCCGGTCCATTCCGGTGCCTCGGTGCGGTACGGTGCGACTGAGCCGGACTTGCCTCTCCGCCGTGCATGCATTCGTGCCATATTCTACCTCATATGACAGAGTAAGTCCAGAAAAGAGCAGTACTGCTACTGACTTCCCTGTAATCCCGAGCCACTTCGGGCCGTGCCGGAACGGCACGTCGGACTTACATCGGCCAGCACATAAAAGTGCTATATATAAATCTCGTTCCTTCTTCTTAAGGCTGACGGCAGAACAAAAGCGAAACCTTTAATCTCCCTCCCGAAAGTATGCCCCATAAGCATACCCCCATGATGCCCCCCTTTCCCTCGCTCCGCCTCCCGGAGCGCTGGCAGATCCCCGTCCTGGCCGTCGCCGGAGTGGGAGCGCTGGCAGCGACCACGATGGCGGCCGCAGCCGGTTTTACTGCCGTTATCGCCCAGACCTTCTATATCCCGATCATCCTGGCGGTCGTCTGGTACCGCTGGCGCGGGCTTGCGGTGGTGGCCGCCATTACCGCGGCGTATATCCCGATCCTTGGATGGTTTACCGGGTTCGCCTCCCCGGCATTCCCCGAAGCGGTCGCCCGCGCCGCCGTCATGATCGCCGTCGCCATGGTGCTGGCGGCGCTCTCCTCCCACGTGAGCGCCCTTGCGCGCGACTATCCCGGCATCTTCCAGCACGCCGGCGACGGATACATCATCGTCGATCAGCAGTCGCTTGCTGTTCTGGACCTGAACCGGACGGCGGCAGAGATGATCGGGTTTGCGCCGTCCGAGGTCGTGGGCCGCTCGCTCGTCTCCCTGTTTGCCGATCCCGCGACGGCCGAAGGGACGGCAGAGGCGCTGAAGGCCGGGCAGGACCTCGACGTCCTCGAAGCGGCGCTCACGATGCGGGGCGGCGGCGTCCGCTGGGTCAGGATCGTCTCGGGTTCGCTCCCCGAAGATCGGGTGGTCTGCACCCTCCTGGACATCTCCCGGCAGAAAGAGGACGAACGGACGATGAGGGCCCTTGCCAGGCTCGCCGGGGAAAGCCCCGACCCAGTCCTCAGGATCGGGCCGGGAGGGCAGATACTCTATGCAAACGAGGCGGCGATGGCGGTCATCGGGGCCGAAGCGCCCGGGGAGAAGAGTGAAGCACGGGCGGCACTCTCCCGCGCCGCCGCGGAGGCGACGGCCACCGGCGACCAGGTCGAACTCGAAGTCCGGGTCGGCAACGGGACCTTCCTGATCACGGTCGTCCCGATCGAGGGGGAAGACTACGTCAATCTCTACGGGAAGGATATCACCGGAATAAAGGCGGCGGAGACGGCGATCCGGCTGAACGAACAGCGTCTCGAAGCTCTGAGGGGGCTGGACCGGATGTACGACGCCCCCTTAAAGGCGATCACCGACTACGCCCTTTCCTGCGCCATATCGATGACCGGGAGCGAACACGGGTATTTCGCCTTCCTGGACCCGGAAGAGCGGACGCTGACGATGCAGTCCTGGTCAGACCGGGCGATGGCCGTCTGCCGGGTGGAGAACCCGCAGAACACGTATATCCTCGCCGAGACCGGGCTCTGGGGCGAACCGGTGCGGCAGCGCCACAGGGTGATCCTCAACGACTACGCCGCCCCCTCGCCGTTGAAGAAAGGCACCCCGCCGGGCCACCCGGCGATCAGGCGGTTTTTAAGCGTCCCGGTCTTCGAGGGGGAGCGGATCGTGGCGGTGGCCGGGGTGATCAACAAGGCCGCTCCCTATGACGAGGACGACGCCCGCCAGTTCTCCCTGCTGATGACAGGGATGTGGGGGCTGGTCAGGAGAAAACGGTATTCCGACGACCTGAAACGCTCGGAGGCCCTCTACCGCACGATCTTCGAGGCGACCGGGGCGGCGACGATGATCCTGGACGGCGACGGCATGATCGTCCACGCCAACGCGCGGTTCAGGCATTTCGGCTACGACCCCGCCGATATCGTCGGCCGGAGCGCCTGGACGTCGGTCTTCGACGGCCCGATGCACAATGCGGGCTGGCAGTACCACCAGATACACCGCATCGAGCGGGAGAAGGTGCCGGTGTACGAGGGGCAGGTGCTCGACGCCGACGGGAAGGTGCGCGACGCCCTGGTGACCGCCGCCATGATCCCGGAGACGGACCTGAGCGTGGTCTCGGTGATGGACATCACGCCCCTGAAGGAGGCGGAGCGGGAAATTGCCGTCAAGAACCGCGAACTCGCCGCCCTTGCGGAGGTCTCGGCGATCACTTCGTCGCTTCTGCCGATCCCCGAGCGTCTGGACGCCGCCCTGGCAAAAGTGCTGAACCTCATGGACTTTGAGACCGGGGCGATCTACCTCTTCGAGGGGAAGGGGGATGTCGGCGTCCGCGTCAGCCAGCGCTGGCCGGCCGACATGGAGGCGCCATACGAGATCAAACGGCTGGCGGTTCCCTCCGAGCCGCGGTATTCGTCAGACCGGCCCGAGGGCGTCCCCCCGCATATCAGGGAAAGGTTTGCGTCCTACGCCTCGATCCCGCTGAAGGTCGGGGACGAAATCTCCGGCACCCTGAACATGGCGACGCGAAGGGAGCACGTGTTCACGACCGGGGAGCGGGAGTTCCTGGAGACGTCCGGGCGGGCGATCGGGGGGGCGGTGCTGCGGGCGCGGTTCAGCGAGGACCTGGAACGGGCGAACGCCGACGCCAACCTCTACCTGGACATCATGACGCACGACATCAACAACGCCAACACGGTGGCGGTGGGCTACTGCGGCCTGCTCCTGCCCAGGCTCGCCGGGAAGGAGCACCTGATGGCGAAGAAGGTGCTCGCCGGGATCAGGCAGAGCATCGAGATCATCATGAATGTCTCGACCTACCGCTCCCTGAGCCAGCGGGCGACGCGGGTCGAGCCGGTGCCGCTGGACGCCGCCATCAGGAGCGAGATCGCCCGGTTCTCCGAGCTGGATATCAGGTACGCGGGGACCGATGCGGTCGTGATGGCCGACGACCTCCTCACCGAGGTGTTCACGAACCTGATCGGGAACGCCGGGAAGTTCGGGGGGCCCGAGGTGACCGTCTGGATCGCGGTGGTGAAGGAGGACGACCGCGTGGCGGTGACGGTGGCCGACAACGGCCCCGGCATCCCGGACGACCAGAAGGAGAACGTCTTCGGGCGGTTCGTGCGGAACGCCCCGCGGGTCTCGGGCAAGGGGCTCGGGCTCTGGATCTGCCGGATGCTCGCCGAGCGCTACGGCGGGAGCATCGCGGCCGGGGACCGCGTGCCGGGCAGTCCGGGGGAGGGGGCGGCGATCACCCTGGTGCTGCGGCGGGCCGGGGATTAACCTTTAATAGCGAGGAAGGGGAATATGATCTGGTACCTGCGATAGTAGTCTAGTGGTAGGACAGGGGCTTCCCAAGCCTCTAACTCGGGTTCGAATCCCGGCTATCGCATAAAAGAGCGTTTTTTGCGGCCTTTTGTGAGGGAAGGGCTGTTTTTTTGGGTTGCGAGGGATTGTTTTTGTGTGCGGCGTCGCCGGGAGCGACAGGTGTTCCCGGGAGGATTCGGCGGCGGAGATGGGCATCACAGAAAAAGAGTTCGACAAAGCCAAAATAGTGGGAAATACCAGGCGGCTCACTTGAGCTTTTTCTCGAGTTTCTTGAGTTTCTTCCTGGCGGCCTCGCTACCTGCAGCCGCCTGCTGCGAGAGCTCTTCTGCCTTGGCCTTCTGCACTTTTTTCAGCTTTTCCAATTGTTTCTTACTCGTTGGCATACCATTACCTCGCTACGCGTTTGGCCCGTTCTATTTATCTTTTTTCGCCGTATAAATACCCTGGTATCGCTGTACCAGCCCGGAAAATCTTCGGGTACGAGAAACTCGAAAACGATTCAACCGACATTCGGCACCACTTTTTTTCAGGAGGGGTACTGTTCAACAACGCCATTTCTCTTTCATTGCTCAAATGCCCACAGGACGGAGATATCCGAAAAATAGCCAGGAATGCCCGGATATCCGCCCCAAAAAAGGGGGAGCGATCCCCCTTTAGTTCAGGGCCGCGACCCCGTCCGCCCAGGTTTCGACGGTCGCAAGAACGGCGTCGTCCTCGTACGAGGTGATCCGCACGCTCTCGCGGGCCAGGGCGACGTAGTAGGTCTCGCCGTTCGCGTCGTGGCACTTCAGCTGGCAGCTGAAGGTGTCGGCGTCCGGGTTCCTGACGGCGTCGCCCCCGAGCGCAGTCTCAAGGGCCGCATCGTTCAGGACGGCGGTCGCCGCGGCGTTGAAGGCCGCCATGTCGGGCGCCCTGACGGTGACGGTCCCGACGACATTGCCCTCGACGTCCTCGTAGTTCACCCGGAGGGTGTAGGACTCGCGGTTGCGCTCGACGCCTGAATGGGTCGAACCGCTCTGCACGTAGTCCACACACCCGAAGGGGTTGTCGGCGATGACGCCGGCGACGATCGCCTCGAAGGCCGCGATATTCGCAATCGGGGCCGGGATCTGCCGCACAGCGGTCTTGGTGTTGCTGGTCTCGACAAAGTCTGCCATGTTGTGTTTCTCCTGCCCGTATGCTCCCGGGTGCATATCAGGCACATTACAATATTACCTCAAGTAATATTAATCTACCTTGACCGCCAACTCCCTGGTGGATATGGAGGAGAGGAGCACCCGGGAACTGGTCATCGAGACCGCCCGGGACGTGAAATGGATCTGCCGGACCCTCTCGAGGATGGAGGAGGAGGGGACCTGCCGTGAGGGGCGGCTCCGTGCGCTAGAGGGGTGGCAGAGCGAACAGGTGGGGGAGAGCAGAAGGGACCGGCAGATCGCCGCCGGGGCGGGCGGGATCGTCGGCGGGGCGGTGGCGATCGTGCTGCAGATGTTCGGGTGGGGGTGAGGGGTTTACCCAGGTGCCCCGGGCACCATCACGCACTGATCACGCATTATCACGCACATATCCACACATTATCCACACCTCTGGAACACGGGACATCAATCTGGCGGATTATAAGCGTTATTTTCACAATATCGCCACGATAATATCCACACATCAGACATCAGGCACCGGCCCCTGCGCCAGCACATAATGCGTCTTCTTCTTTGAAGGGCTCCTGCGTTCCAGGATACCGAATTCGGCCAGGGCTTTCAGCTCCTTGAGGGCAGTGGTGGCCGAGACGCCGGCGGTGTTGGCGAAGGCGGAGAGGAGTTTGTAGAAGGTGCTGCTCACCTCTTCCTTGAAGTCGATCCGCCGCCCTTCATAGCGGGCGAGGAGGGAGGAGAGGTCAGCCGTGGGGGGTTTCATCGCTCTTTTCGGGTGGTGCATGCGTTCATTTATACTATGCGGATGGGGAGGCGGCGGTACTGCGGGTGCTCGGGCGGGGGTAAAGGCGGGTTCACTTTCACCCCGCGCACGCCTCCCCCTTTTATAATTCAGGGTTCATGGACTCCCCCATGAAACATTCCCCCCTCATGAGCGACCAGACACTCTTTCGCGACCCCGACCTCTTCGATTTTGACCACCCTCCCGAGGAGTTCAACTACCGCGACACCCAGATGAACGACCTCGCCCTCGCCCTGCGGCCGGCCGTCCAGGGTTTTTCTCCGTTGAACACCGTACTCCGCGGCCCGCCCGGCACCGGCAAGACCACCGCCGTCCGCCGGATCTTCGCCGAAGTCGAGGAGGCGACGCAGCGGATCGTCCCGGTGCTCGTCTCCTGCCAGGTCCACCGGACGGTCTATGCGGCCTTCGCCCAGGTCCACCGCGCCCTCTTCGGCCAGACGCCCCCCGAATCCGGCGTCCCGCTCACGCGGCTCATGGGCCGGATCGCCGGCGAACTGACCGGTCGGGGTGCGGTGCTCGTCGTCTGCCTCGACGACGCCGGGTATATCGTCCCGGGCGGCGTGCTCAACGACCTCCTCGCCGGCATCCTCAGGATGCCCGAAGGCTATCCCGGGACGCGGACCGGCGTGGTGCTGACCCTCTCGGAGATCGATATCGACCTCTCCCGCTGCCTCGACCCGGCGACGCGCTCGGTGCTCCAGGCGTCTGAGGTCTTCTTCCCCCTCTACACGCGGGAGGAGACACGGGGGATCCTCGCCGACCGCATCAGGGCCGGGCTGTACCCCGGTGTCGTGCCCCCGGCCGTCCTCGACCTCCTGGTGGAGCGGACCTATGGCTGCGGCGACCTCCGCGTCGGGCTCGCCACGATCCGCCGGGCGGCCATAGCGGCCGAACAGGACGCCAGGACTGAGGTGACGGCGGCGGACATCCTCGCCGCCTACGAGGTCTCCCGGCACCTGGAGACGGCGATGACGGTCGGGCTCCTGGACGCCGGGGAACGGGCGGTGCTCGACGCCGTCCTGGAGGCGGACCGGGAGGAGGAAGAGGCGGTGATCGCCGGCACGGCGTATATCCGGGCCAGGGAAAAGATGCCGATGAGTTATACGGGGTTTTACCACCGGCTGCACAAACTGGAGCGCCTGCGGCTGGTGGACCTGCTGGTGGTCAGGGGGATGGGGCAGACCCGGGTGATCCTGGTCAGGGAAGGCGTGGAGGAGGCGCTCTCCGCCACGGGTCAGGCGGGGGCGACCGGGATCGCCGCCGGGTGTGCCGGGGTCTGTGAGGATGAGACGTGGCGATAGGGGGGATCACCCCACCCCCGTCCCCGCATTCCACTCCCTGACCAATCGCCCGTAACACCCCTCGCAGAGGCGTGTCCGCCCGTCAGCCGACCGGAAGACCGCCCGCCCCTCCCCGCACCCGGTGCAGCGCCCCAGAGCGGTCGAGACGCGGGCGAACTCCCGGTGGTCCAGGACGCCGGGGAGGATCGTCGGCCTCTTTGCACTCGTGCACCGGGTTGCACTGGCGTGCACTCCGGAAGTGTAAACAAACGGACGGTTCATCGAGGATGGATCTTCGATCCCGCCCCGATCACCCCCATCTTCCCGGCCAGGTGCACTCTGGCACGGATCGCACACACACCCCCCCGCAGACCCGGGGGAATCGGGTGGGGTGTGTGTGTCTCTTTTCTGGTGCAAGGTACTAGTACAGGAGAGAGAGATCTCTCTCTTCTCTTTAGAATATACAGTCCGGGCTCGATCCTCCGTGCCCGATCTTTGCACTTTTTCGGTGCAACTCCGGTGCAAACGAGGTGCAAAAGTGCCATCGTCATCGTCGTCGTCCGGCGGGTCAGGGCCGATCCAGACAGACGTCTGGCCCGTCCACCGGCGGTACGCCTTCAGGTCAAAGGAGAACACCTGTTCGCGCCGGCGGACCAGGCACCCGTTGATATCCCGCGATACCGTGGTGTCCACGAACCCGACCGCCGGGCACTTCTCCAGGAGACCGGAATAGATGTTGCCGCCGTTGTTGTAGCCGTGGAGGATCCGGCGGGTCTGGTGGTACGAGAGCCCGAGCGTCTCCTGCAACTGTCCGACCGTGAACTCCCGCCACCCCATCGCCTCAATGGTCACGAGCGCCGCCGCCTCGTTCTTCGTCAGTTTCGTCTCCTGCCCGCCGGCATCGCCGTTGATCGCCGCATAGATCCGGGCGGCGGCGGCGAAATCGTCGAGGTTCGCCCGGATGCCACCCTCGTAGGCCTCCCGCTGGAAGCGGTGGAGGAGGGCCGAGGCCTTGATCAGGTCGAAGAGGATCGCCGGGTTCCGGCGGTTCGCCGTGGCGGAGAAGTGCACCGCACGGGCGTACGGGATCGAGACGTGGAGGCGCTCGCTCTTGAGGATCTCCCAGATCGCCCGGCAGACCGGGAGGTCCGGGTCCTCGTCGTCGCTCTCCTTCTCCAGGCTCGCGGCCTCCTTCATATGGGCGAGCACCCGCTCGTCCTGCTCGGCCGAGTCGTCGATCCAGACGGTGAGCATGCGGTTCATCACCTGGTCGTCGCCGGCGTCCTCGACCTTCGCGAGCCACCAGACGCAGCGTTCGGGGATCCGGCAGACCTGGAGTTTCCGGTCGGCGGTGAGGGTCCGGTGCTCGATCCCCTCCCGGAAGTTTGCGGTGGCGCTTTTGAGGACCTCCTGGAGGTCGTCGGAGAGGGAGACGTCGTCGAAGAGGAAGACGGTGCCGGCCCGCAGGCCCTCGGTGTAGTAGAGGGCCTTGTTCGAGACGGTGCCGGCGAGGCGGTAGGCCGCCGGGACCTGTTTGAGCATCGTGGCGCAGGCGTGGCTCTTGCCCTTGCCGGAGTTCCCGGAGACCGAGACGTGGAGGCCGTTCGTGTTCTCGACCGACCCGGCGGCGAGGGACATCGCCAGGCAGGCGGCGACGGTGCGGTCGCCGACATGCTCCCGGTTGAAGGTGTCGAGGAGGAACCGGAGGGGATCGCCGTTCGTGAGGATGGCGAGGGCTTTCTCCCGGAGGGGAAGCGGTTCCGCCACCGCCGCCTCTTCCGGCACCTCCTCCGGCGTCTCTTCCTCCCGCTTCTCCCGCGGCTCGTGCATCGCCCGCAGTTCGGGCCAGCGCTGCACCCCGCCGCCGCAGGTGGTGTGGTGGCACCCGGCGTAGACGGCGCCCGAGGGGAACTGGATCGCATAGGCGCCGTCGCGGTGCGCCGTGCTGAAGGGGCAGTCGTCGAGGACGAAGAGGGTGCCGCCCTGCCAGGGTTTTCTGCTGCGGACGGCGATGGCGTGCTCCGCGAGCCAGGCGGCGAGGTCGATCCCGGCGCCCTTCGCCGGGGCCGGGGCGTCTTTCGGGAGGAGGGCGGCGATCTGCCCGAGGAGGTCGGGGGAGACAGTCTCCGCCGTTTCTGGGGCGGAGAGGATCGTCGCCCGCCGGTGCGGGCGTTCCGGGGTGTGGTCCCCTTTGCGGGAGGTGGTGCCGTAGAGTTTCCAGATCCGGGCCGGGTTGTGGTTCGTTGTGTCGACGGCGACCTTCTCATCGGAGAAGAGGGCGTCCAGGGTGGCGAGCACCCCTCTGACCAGGCCGCCGTCGTCGGGCGGGAGGTCGACCGCATAGAGGAGGTGCGCCCCGTTCCCGGAGTCGGCCCGGATAGGGGCGGGGAAACCCCGATCGGAGAGCCAGAGGGCTATCTCGTCGGCCTTCGCCAGTGCCGCCGCGTGCTCGGCGTCGGTGGACGAGACCCCGCTCGGCCTGACCGGGTCGAGGTCGATGGGCAGCCAGCGCCGGCGCACGATGTCGGCGTCGCTCGTGGTGGGGTCGCTCCGGGTGAGGCGCATCTTCACCCGGTTGGACCGGCGGGCGAGGAGGGCGGGATTTACCTCGTTTAAGGTGACGTAGATCCCCCGGACCTCGGGGTCGGCGTCCAGGGCCTCGGCGGCACCGGCGCATTTTGCCAGGTCGTCGAAGTAGCCGGAGTGCGTGAAGCGGTCGGCGAGGGCCCGGACCTCCACGACGCTCCCCTCCCGAAACAGGGCGGCGAGGGCCTCTTCGATCATGGGCATCCCTCCGGCACGAGGGGGAAGAGCGAGGCCGAGGCCGCCTCCCCGGTGACGACCCGGCGGAAGGAGACGAACGGGACGATGAAGTGCCCGACGCCGGTGTAGATCTTCACCGCCCTTCCGGTGACGCCCATCGCTGCATACCCGACGATCGCCGTTTCGGTGACGATCACGCCGTCCTCTCCTTCCCGGGCGACGGTCATCGTCACCGGGGCCGGGTGGCCGCGGAAGAGGAGGTTTTGCAGGTCGTCCCCGGCGATCCGGTAGCGCTCGCCCCCGACGATGAGGTAGAGGTTGTCCCCACTCCCGAGGCGCAGGGTGCCGGTCTCCTCGTTCATGCGACCTCCTCCTCCTTCTCCTCCTCCTGCGTCCTCACCGTGACGGTATAGGTGTGCCCGGGCGCATTGCTGACCCGGATCTCCTGGATATGCCTGCCGAAGCGGCGGACCGCCGCCCCGACCACCTGCGGCACGAGGTAGAGCGGGATCGGATCGGCGGTGTTTATCTCCCTGTGTGCCGATGAGTTTCTGGCGGTCTTCCCTGATCCGGTGGTGGTACACGTGGGTTCATGGGGGCTGCCGTCTCGTTTCTTCCCGACCCGTCCCGGGTCCGTGCCCGGGGCCGCTGGGGGTCGTTTCAGGTGGTTCTCTTTCATGGTCTGTTTCTCCTGTGCGGGCCGCCGATCGCCGGAAGAAGGCCGGCGGGGGGTGCGGCCGCGCACTGAGAGAATGGTGGGCGCGAGTGCAGATAAAGGAGAGCCGCGGGGGTTGAAAGAGAGAAATAGTGATATTTATGCGCTTCTTATGCGGCAGTGAAGTGCAAACTGCTGTACATGCAGGAAGCGAGGGGCCCGCGGGGCGGCCTGGCGCAGGTCTGAGAGTATGGGCGGATCGGGCGGCGCAGGGTGGAGGGATGGAGGGCTGCGCGCCGGGGGGATCGGGTGCCGGTATTCCCCGGTGATTTCGTGAAAGATCGGCAGACACGCCCCTCGCGATCATCAGGGGATGTGTTTTTTTCCCCGGCCGCCCCGGCGACCGCACGGGGCAGGGCGTGGCGGGGGTGGCGGGAGGCGTCACTGCGGGAGAAGGGGGAGGCGTGGCGGTGGGTTTTTCGTCATCTTCGACGGACGGCCGCGGGGAGGGGCCCGGCCCCTCAGGTTTCTGTGGTGTGGTTGTTCCCTTCGTTCTCCCATTTTTTGAGGGCCCGAATGATGATTTCACTCATTTGTGGATATTTTGAAGAATCGCGGCCGGATTTTTCTGGTTGCGGGATCTGTTTTTTTCCATAAGCCTTCAGCAATATGGGGAAAATTATACTCAGGTCAACGATAAAGGTGGGCCGTGCGGGGGGTGGAAGTGTGGAGGGGGCAACCGGGGAGAGAGTGGTGCCGCCTGAGTTCCCTGGATAAGAGAGAGTGGTATCGTGTTTGGAGATGACTATCTCAATGATCGCCAAAAGAGGCAGTGAACCCTTCCCTACTTCGTCCCACCCACCTTACGGTGGCATCATCCTTTTCGGGAAGGACTTACTCGCTGCATGCATACATACCATCAATCGGTATATACATTTTTCTTCTGCTCCTCCCCCATCGGGGCGCCCGCCGGTTCGTGCGCCTCACAAAGCCCTGACCGCCGGCACGCCCTGCCCGGATTGATATTACAATTAGTAATAAAAAACTACAAAAAATATATCTTAAGATACATCGCCCCCCGACGCCGGAGACGACCCACTCCTCCGCGAAACAATCCCCTTCTCCCTCGACGCCCCCGCCGCCTTCAACGCCGCCGTAGAGACCCCCCCCATTCCGGCAGATTTTTTTCCCCGGATTCCCTCAAGAATACCATGAAACGCATCCTTTCAGGGCTCATCCTCGCCCTCCTCCTCCTCTGCCCGGCCGCACTGGCAGAGACCGGAAACGAAACGCAGGCCATACCGACGACAAACGTCACCACGGTCGCCCCCACCACGACCGCCGAACCGACGAAGATCCCGACGACCGTCGCCACCACGCCCGAACCGACCGCGGTCACGCAGGCGATGACGACCGCCGTGACCCAGGCGATCGTCGGCGGCGGCACGAGCTGGTTCGACGTCTACACCAACGTGGACGGCGCCGCCATCTACTTCGATGGGACGTACAAAGGGACGACCGCCCAGGGCATCCTCACCGTCGCCTGGGCGACCACCGGCACCCCGCCGCAGACCGTGACCGCCACGAAGTCCGGCTATAGCACGGCGCACGAGTCCCTCCCGGCCGTGCCGGCCGCAGGCCACCATGCGTCGGTGTACCTCACCCTCAACCCGGACACACCGCAGACCGGGAGCCTGGGCCTCACCTCCACGCCGGGCGGTGCGAACATCAGGATCAACGGCGTCTACTACGGCACCACCCCGCACACGGTGAGCGACCTGACGCCGGGCACCTATCAGGTCTCGATCGACTCCCCGGGCTACGGGACCTGGACCGCACCCGAAGATGTCGTCGGCGGCAAGATCACCTACGTCGATGCGGTGCTCACGGCGAACCAGCAGTACGGCACGCTCTCCATCTCCAGCGTCCCGACGGGCGCCTACATCACCCTCGACGGCGTCTATAAGGGCCCGGCCCCGGCCACGATCGGCGGGCTTACGCCCGGCTCCCATGTCGTCGAATTGAACGCCCCGGGCTATGACGAGTGGAGCGGGCGGGTCACGGTCTATCTCGGCCAGGTCACCTCCATCTCGGAGACGCTGACCCCGAGCGCACAGCCCTCCACCGGCGCCATCTCGGTCGGCTCGACACCGGCCAGCGCCTCGGTCTCGGTCGACGGCGTGTATTACGGCCAGACGCCCCAGGGCAACCGCCTGCTCGTCAACAGCATCGCCGCCGGCCAGCACACGGTCACCGTCACCCTCGGCGGCTACGGGGACTACTCGAAGACCGTGACGGTCGACGCCGGCCAGACCGCGACGGTCGACGCCGTGCTCAACGCCGCCGGCTCGGGCTCGGTCGCCATCACCTCGACGCCCGCCGGAGCCACGGTCTACTTCAACAACCAGCCCTACGGCCTCACCCCGGTGACGGTCCCGGACCTCGGGCCGGGCACCTTCCCGGTCCGCCTCACCTATGCCGGCTACCAGGACTGGACCGGCACCGCCCAGGTGAACGCCGGCGCCACGACCCCGCTCTCGGTGCAGCTCGTCCAGGCCACGCCGACGCCCGAAGCGGCGGCCTCCCCCCTGCTCCCGGCCCTCGCCCTCATTATCGGCGGCGTCTTCGTCGCCCTCAGGGTGCGGCGGGAGTAATTCTCCCCCCGACTTTTTTTTTCGTATCCGGTTCCAAAGAGAGATAAGACCGGGGAGTTAACAATTGTTAATGATCGTACGGGTCAGGGCATTTGCCTGGATGCGGGAGATATTCGGCGCCGAGCGCACGCTGGAGGTCCCGGAAGGGGCCGCCCTCTCCACCCTCCTCCAGGTGCTCGGCGAAGAGTCCGGGGCGGCGCACGGGGCGCTCTTCGACGGCGGCGGCGCCCTGAACGGGCACGTGGTCCTGATGCTGAACAGGAAGCGGGTGGACCACGCCGACGTCCCGGCGCTGACCCTCGCGGCCGGAGACGAGGTCGCCCTCTTCCCCCCGGTCGCCGGGGGGTGAGGAGGGAGGGAGGGCGGACGGGCAATGCCCGCCTCGTGCCCGGACCGGAAGCCCTCAATTCCAGGAGGGCGTAGAACTACGGGAGGAGGTGCGCCCCACCCGGCGACACCCGGAGATTTCATGGAGCATATCATGGACGGAAGAACCTGTGCGGAGATCCTTGAGCGGGTGCGGTCGAGGCGCCCGCTCGTGCACCACATCACCAACACCGTGACGATCAACGACTGCGCCAACATCACGCTCTGCGCCGGAGCGGCGCCGGTGATGGCCGAAGCCCCTGAGGAGTCGGCCGAGATGGCGGCGGTGGCGGGGGCGCTCGTCCTGAACATCGGGACGCTCTCGACGGCGCAGGTGGCGTCGATGATCCTTGCCGGGCGGCGGGCGAACGAGTGCGGCGTCCCGGTGGTCCTGGACCCGGTCGGCGCCGGGGCGACCCGGATGCGGACCGACGCCGTGCTGCGGATTCTCCAGGAGGTGGACGTCGCCGTCCTGAAGGGGAACGCCGGGGAGATCGGCGTCCTCGCCGGCACCGGCGGGACGGTGCGGGGCGTGGACTCCTGCGGGATCGCCGGCGACGCCGTGGATGCGGCGGTGGCCTGCGCCCGCGCCACCGGGACGGTGGTCTCGATGACCGGGGCGACCGACGTCGTCACCGACGGGCGACGCGTCCTCCTGGTCGAGAACGGGAACCCGATGATGGACCGCCTCTCGGGCACCGGGTGCATGGCCGCCTCGGTCACCGGGGCGTTTGCGGCGGTGGAGGGCGATTACGTCCTCTCCTCGGCCGCGGCCCTCGCCGCCTTCGGGCTCGCCGGGGAACGGGCGGCGGTCGGGGCTCGCGGGCCGTACTCCTTCAGGACGGCCCTCTTCGACGAACTCTTCAGCATGGCGCCGGAAGACCTGGCGGCCGGGGCGCGGGTGAGGGCACGCCATGGGGTATGACCTCTACGTGATCACCGACGCCGGGATCGGCCGCGGCCGGTCCCATGCCGAACAGGCCGGCCTGGCCGTCGAGGGCGGGGCGGACGTGGTCCAGCTCCGGGACAAGGCGCTCGCTCCCCGCGACCTCCTCGCCGCCGCCCGCGCGGTGAGGGCGGTCACCCGCGCCGCCGGCGCCCTCTTCATCGTCAACGACCACCTGGAGGTCGCCCTCTCTGCCGGGGCAGACGGCGTCCACCTCGGGCAGGGCGACCTCCCGGTGGCGGCGGCGCGGGCGGTCGTCCCCTCCGACTTCATCCTGGGCGTCTCGGTGGGCAATGCCGCCGAGGCGGTCCTGGCGGTCGAGAGCGGGGCCGATTACGTCGCCCTCAGCCCGACGTTTTCGACCGGTTCGAAGGCGGACGCCGGGCCCGGCCGCGGCCTCGATACCCTGCGGGCGGTCAGGGCGGCGGTCCCGGTCCCGTTGCTCGCGATCGGCGGGATCGGCCCGGCGAACGTGGGCGAGGTGGTCAGGGCCGGGGCCGACGGCGTCGCCGTGATCTCGGCGGTCGTCGGGCAGGAGGACGCCGCCGGGGCGGCACGGCGGATGAAGGCGCTCATCGTTGCCGCGAAAGGAGGCGAGGTGCCGTGCTGAGCGAACGGGAACGCGAGCGCTACCGCCGGCAGACGATGATCTTCGGCGAGGAGGGGCAGGAGCGGTTGAAGGGGGCGACGGTCTTTATCGCCGGGGCCGGCGGCCTCGGGTGCCCGATCGCCCTCTACCTCGCCGCCGCCGGCGTCGGGCGGATCCGTTTCGCCGATCGGGACACCGTCGACCTCTCCAACCTGAACCGGCAGGTGCTCCACGCGACGCCCGACCTCGGGCGCCCGAAGGTCGTCTCGGCGGCCGAGAAACTCGCCGCCCTCAACCCGGAGATCGCCGTGGAGGCGGTCCGGACCGTCATCGACGCTGCCACCGTCGCCGACCTCGCCGCCGGCGCCGACGTGATCGTGGACGCCATGGACAACTTCGAGACCCGCTACCTCCTGAACGAAACGGCGCTCGCGCGAAAGATCCCCCTGGTCCACGGCGGGATCTCCGGGTTCTTCGGGCAGGCGACGACGGTCATTCCGGGGAGGACGCCGTGCCTCCGCTGCCTCTTCCCCACCCCCCCGCCGGACGAGACCTTCCCGGCCCTCGGGACCACCGCCGGCGTGATCGGGCTCGTGCAGGCGAACGAGACGATCAAGTACCTCACCAGAAGCGGCGACCTCCTCGCCGGGCGCCTCCTCCTCTGGGACGGGACGAGGTCCACGATGGAGACGATCGACCTGAAGCGGCAGGCGGGGTGCCCGGCATGCGGGCATCTGCACGAAGAGGTGAGACCATGATAGATGTCAGGCATGACGATTTCAACGTGAACGAGATGATCGAGCGGGCAAAAGACCCGTCGATGGGCGCCCTGGTCACCTTCCTCGGCGTGGTGCGGGACGACGAGATCGAGCGGATCGAGCTGGAGGCCTACCAGGAGGCGGCGGTGCAGGAACTCGAAGCGATCCGCGACGAGGCGTTTGCCGCCCACGAGATCGCCTCGGTGGCGATCGTCCACCGGATCGGCCCCCTGAAGGTAGGGGAGAACATCCTCCTGATCATCGTCGGCGCCGGTCACCGAAAGGAGGCGTTTGCCGCCTGCGAGTATATCCTGGAAGAGATCAAGCGACGCCTCCCCATCTGGAAGAAGGAGTTTGAAAAGGGCGGGGGGACCAGGTGGGTGCCGGGGAACGCCAGGTGATTCAGAGGAAGCGTTCGCAGACCAGGTGCTTTTCCGGGTCGATCACAAAGGCGCCCGGGTCGGCGAGCAGGTCCAGGGGGTTGACGCCCATGGCGACCAGTTCGTCCAGGGCGAAATCCCTGAGCCTTAACTCGCCGTCTTTCCGGTAGGTCACCTCGACCCCGTTCACCCTTTTCTCGGCGCGGACGATATCGAACATACCCCCATCTCCTCATGCTCCGGCATAAGGGTTGTCCCGGGGCAGACACACCTGCGGGAACAGAGGCAGCCGGTGTGGCGGCCCTCGCCCCTCGCCCCCCGGGCCTGCCGGGCAACTACGTGCGCCGTGCGCAATTCTGCCCGGAAATGGACGGTCTCCCACCACACACCTTAAGTTGTTCCGCGGTCAATATTCACCGTACAGATAGGAGGGGGCGGGGGCCGAACGCCCCGCCTCTGCACTCGCATGGAACAGCCAGAACACCTGCAGAGCCTCAATATCCTCGAACTGTATGCACTCAGCATCATCGCAGAGAACCAGCCCGGCGTGCTGCGGGACATCGCCGCGGTGATGGCGGCGAACGGCGTGAATGTGGTGACGGTGCAGCAGTCGATCATGCCCTCGGGCGCCCATGCCGGGGACGCCCTCTTCTACTTCGAGGTGGAGTGCGCCGGCGGGATCGGTCGGGCCATCGCCGACCTCCTGGCGGTCCCGACCGTCCGCCACGTCTCGACGAACGACACCTTCTCCCGGATCTTCGGGTCGCGGGTGATCATCATCGGCGGCGGCGCCCAGGTCGCCCAGGTGGCCCTCGGCGCGGTGAACGAGGCCGACCGCCACAATATCAGGGGCGAACGGATCTCGGTGGACACGATCCCCCTGGTCGGCGAGAAGGACCTCTCCGAGGCGGTGGACGCCGTCGCCCGCCTGCCGAGGGCCTCGATCCTGGTGCTGGCGGGATCGATCATGGGCGGGGCGATCACCGAGGCGGTCGAGCGGGTGCGTGCGGCCGGGATCCCGGTCATCGCCCTCAAAATGGCCGGCAGCGTCCCGAAGCACGCCGACCTGGTGGTCACCGACCCGATCCAGGCCGGGGTGTTCGCCGTGATGCACGTCTCGAAACGTGCGGTCTTCGATATCAACCGCGTCCGCGGTCAGGAGTTCTGATGGACACAGAGATCATCCATAAAGCGGTGCAGGTGCTCAGGCGCGACGGGCTTGTGGTCTACCCCACCGACACGATCTACGGACTGGGGGCCGACGCCCTCTCGGAATACGCCATCGAACGGGTGTACGAGGCGAAGATGCGGCCGCGCGCGATGCCGGTCTCGGTGGCGGTCTGTGACTGCGAGATGCTCGCGGCGATCGCCGTCGTGGACCGGGCGGCCGATGCGTTCATCGACCGGTTCCTGCCGGGCCCGGTGACGGTCGTGCTGCGGGCGAAGTCCTGCCTGCCCGAGATCCTCACCGGGGGGACGGGCCTGATCGGAGTTCGGTTCCCCGACCACCCGGTCGCCCTTGCGATCATCAGGGAACTCGACGCCCCGATCACGGCGACCTCGGCGAACATCCACGGCGGGCCCGACCCGGTGACCGTCAACGACGTCCATGTCCCGCACGACCTGCTCATCGACGGCGGGCACCTTCCGGGGACGCCGAGCACGGTGGTGGACCTGGTGCACCGGCAGGTGCTCAGGATGGGGGCGGAGATCGAGGAGGTCGCCGGGTTTCTTGCGGAGATGCCATGATGCCGATCAGGTTGCGCGATTTTATCGAGGACGACGGGGGGTTGATCTTCGCCGTCTCTGCCTATGACAACACAGAGCGGGCCGGGTGCGTGCTCCGCTACGTGCCGGACCCGGCAGGGGAACGGGTGGATCCCGAGGGGCGGCGGTACACGAAACTCGATTTCGAGCCGGCGTATGCCTATATCAAAGAGCATCGACCCGAGTATCTCGATCACCTCCACCGGGTGCCGGCGGACCGGATCGCCCGGGTGTATAAGCCCGAGGAGCGGATGGACTGGATCGCCTCCCGCGACGTGCGGGTACGCCGTCTCCTCTCCCTCTTCGACCTGCCGGCAGGGAAGGTGGGGTGCACGGGATCGCGGCTGATCGGGGTGGAGAACGCCGCTTCCGATATCGACCTGGTGGTCTACGGGGCGGCGTGGTTTTCGGCGCAGGCGCAGCTTGCCCGCCTTGTCCAGACCGGGACGCTGCCGGCGATGTCCGAGGAGATGTGGCGGAAGGTCTACGAGAAGCGGGTGCCCGAGATCTCCTTCGATTCGTTCGTCCTCCACGAGGGGCGGAAGTGGAACCGGGGCGAGTTCGGCGACACCTATTTCGACCTGCTCTATACGCGGGACTACGACGCCCTGGCCTCGGCGCCGGCAGGGCGGGGGCGGGAGGTCGGGCGGGGCCGGATCGAGGCCCTGGTGACCGACGCCTCCCAGTCGTTCGACTCCCCGGCCGTCTACGAGGTGGAGCACGAGACGGTCTCGCGGGTGGTCTCGTTCACCCACACCTATTCGGGGCAGGCGCTGGCCGGCGAGACGATCGAGGCGGTCGGCGTGCTCGAGGAGCACGGCGATACGCAATGGTTGATCGTGGGGACGACCCGCGAGGCGCGGGGAGAGTATATCGTCTCGAAGACGCTGTTAGAGCAGGTCTGAGAGACGCCTGGGCCCGGGGGAGCAGCGCTCCCCGTGCGGGCAGCGGTCACACGGCGGGTTGAGGGGTTTTCTCGGGATCGTTCCCGCCTCCACTTCTTTTGCGGCGGCGATCGCCCTGAGCATCGCCCTTCGATCGCGGGGGCCGGGCGTGCAGAAGCGGATGACGCCCGAGGGGACGTATTCCACCCACCCGCCCGGGACGTCGATACCCAGGGTTTCCCTGACGCAGGCGGCGTAGCAGGCGATCCTGAGACGGTCGGCCCCGTGGACGCCGACGAGCGGGGCCTCGCTCGACCGGGTGATCGCAAAACCGGGGAGGGCGGGATCGGCCTTGTCGACGGTGCCCCTGATCCCGAGGGCGGGGGAGGAGACCGGGACGTCGGTGTCCGAGAAGGGGATCCACTCCTTGTCTGTGCAGGCCTCGATGCACTGCGCGAAGAGGGCGTGCTCGGCCTCGCCGGCGTACGGGAGGACGGCGGCGATCTCGGCCCAGACGGCCGCCGGGTCGAGGGGGCCGGTGCCGAGGTGGTAGGAGACCTGTTTGCAGATGGCATAGCGCGGGGGCTCTTCGTGCTCTTCCTGCCGGTCGAGGTAGAGGCGGAGAGGGCAGAAATGGGCGGCGGTCACGGCCGAGATGCCGGTGAGGCCATCGTCTTTCGCCATTGCAAAAACCCTTAATTCCTATCCCCTTATATGTTATGCTATGTCTCAGCACGAGATCTCGGTCAATATCCCCCAGGCGCTCGACCCGGTCTATGCGAACCGGATCCAGGTCGCATACAAGGAGGACGAGTTCACCTTCATGTTCCTGCACGAGATCCCGGGCACGAACCAGGCCCGGGCGAAGTCGATCGTCTCCATCACCCCGAAGCACGCGAAGAACCTCCTCGCCATCCTCGCACGGAGCATGAAAGACTACGAGGAGAAATACGGCACCATCCAGGCGCCCTCCGAGAAGGCCGGCGACACGAACGTGACGATGCGAGGTTACTCGTAGGCCCCCTTTCGCTATCTTTTTTAACCCGGAAAGACGATAGTACTGGGTACGCCGCCGTGGCTTAGCGGTATAGCGGCTGATTCGTAATCAGCAGGTCGAGGGTTCAAATCCCTCCGGCGGCTCTGATATCGGAGGTGCGAAGCCTCCTCTGTTTTTTCGAAATGATATCGGTTTTAAGGTAATCCGAAAACGTCCGTCGCCGGACGGAAAATAGAGGTTGTCCCCGGTGTGACGTCAGCAGCGAGGAGGGTGAGGGATGGTGGCCACCTCGATCCTGCCGAAACGGTCCTGACCCGGGGAGTCAGTACTTCCGGTAGATTTTATTCCGGTTTCCAACCTCGATCACGGTGATGACCATCTTATTGCCTTCGATTGTGAGAATTATCCGGTACTGCCCCACACGAAGAGAGTACACCGGACTGCTCTGGTGTCCTTTCAGTTTCTTAACATGGGAGAGCGGGTACGGCTCGTCTGCCAGGGCATAGAGTTCATCTTTAATCCGCCGGGCATCGGCATCCGGGATCTGTTTGAATTCTCGCTCGGCGCCCGGCAGGATTATCAACTGCCAGATCATTCAAGGCCCCGTTCATGGACTACCTCTTCGAAGGGGCGACCCCGACCTGCCCGGATGTCTGCGATTCCCTCCTCGATCTTTTTTAAGGTCTCTTCGCTTAACGGTTCAGGATCATATACCATGTCGAGAAGACGGTTCAGCGTCTCATCGTAGGTTTCTCGTGGATGGAGTTTCATGCCATCCAACCGGGACTTGGTCTCTGGTTGAAGCTGGATCGTGGTCACCATAGTCATCTATATCTGACTATGGGGTATAATGGTTTTCACCTTACATGAAGTCGGCGAGCGATAGTCCGCTCCGCCGGGGCAGCCATCCCTATATCAACCTATAAATCCCACGACGCCACTGGTGCTCGTACCATGGAGGAAGAGCCAGACACCCAGACCCGCATCCTCCGCGCCCTCCGGTTCAGGCCGAAGGGTATGACGATCACCGAGGTGGCAAAACAGATCGGGGCGACCAGGAACTCCGTCTCGAAGCACCTGGAGATCCTGCAGATCGCCGGCAAGGTCGATGTGCGGAGCATCGGGAACGCAAAACTCTACTCGCTCGCCCAGCGGGTGCCGATGTCCGCCTTTCTCTGTTTCACGAAGAACCTGATCCTGATCCTGGACGGCGGCGGGCGGATCGTTCAGGTGAACGACCGGTGCCAGCGGGCCCTCGGGCGCTCGAAAGACGACCTGATCGGGCTGACCCTTGCAGAGGCAGAACTCCCGGTGGTCTCCACGCCGGAGGCGCTCGCGGTCATCGCGGGGCTGGAGCGGGAGCAGGTGATCACCGACCTGCGCTACCGGAGCGGGGGGACGGATCTCTTCTACCAGATGCAGGCGATCCCCACCACCTTCGACGACGGGGAGAAGGGGTGCACCCTGGTGCTGGAGGACATCACCGAGCGGAAACGGTACGTGCGGAACATGGAGTTTCTCGCCAGGACGGCGATGGAGCTCGTCGACCTCCCCGCGGGGGCAGATATCTATCGGTATGTTGCAGACCGGGTCGCAGAACTCCTGCCGGGGAACCCGAAATGCTGGGTGGAGTCCTTCGACGAGGTGAAGGGAGTGTTCTTCATGCGGGCTTTGGTCGACGAATCACTTCGTAAAGGAGCAGCACGCCTTATCGGCCGGGACCTTGTCGGGATGGCGTTTCCTCTCGAGGAGGTTTATTCGAGTGAGCCATACTTCGAAACCCCTCCTCACCTGAAAGAGATGCGCGAATACCACTTTCATCCCTTTTTCGATGACGAAAAGGTATCATTCCACGATCTCAGTGCCCGACAGATCCCAGAGGAAGTCTGCGACGCTATTCTGCGGACTTTTTCCATCGGAAAGTTTTACAGTACCGGTCTCGTCTGGCAGGAGCAGGTCTTCGGGATGGTAGGGATTGGCCTCAGGCCCGACGAGGTGCTCGAGAACCGGGAGGTGATCGAGTCCTTCATCCGCCAGGCCTCGATCGCCATCGCCCGCCGGCAGACCGAGGACCGCCTCCGCCGGAGCGAGCACCGGTTCAGGGAGGTGATCGAGTTCTCCCCGAGCGCCGCCGCCCTCATCGACGCCGGCGGCCGCTACACCTTCCTCAACCGCCGGTTCACCGACCTCTTCGGCTACACGCTCGAAGATATCCCCACCACAGAGGCGTGGTTCGGGAAGGCGTTCCCGGACGAGCAGAAGAGGAGAGAGGCGATCGCCGCCTGGCATTCGGACCTGGAGGGGGCCGCCAGGGGCGAGGCGAGGACGCGGACCTTTTCGGTGCGGTGCAGGGACGGGGCAGAGAAGGCGGCCCTCTTCCAGCCGGTGCAGCTCTGCGACGGGACGCACTACGTCACCTGCGAGGATTGTCACCGAGGAGCGGCGGGCGTAACGGGTGCTGGTCGATGAGATCGCCGCCCTGCGGCGGCAGCTCGCCTTTCACTCTCATTAATAAAATAATGCAATGCAACAGCGCCCCGCGGAACTGTTTCGTAAATATTCATTATAAATCCGGGCCAGAGGGCCCGGTGTAACAGGAGGTGGAGTGAGATGCCAGTTGCTGAGATGAAGAGCAGGAAGAACGAGCCCGAACGGGGTTATTACATCAAAGGACGGTTCGTGGTGCCTGTAGTCGAAAAGCAGACCGAAAATCCGGAAATCGCCACCCTTATGGTCGCCCTGCAGAAGGGGAGCACCTACGGCAGCCTGCAGGCGGCCGAGAAGCTGGGGCGGATCGGGGCGCCGGCGGTCGGCCCGCTGGTGCAGGCCCTCGTCGACGATGCGACGACCGCACGGTGGAGGATCGCCATCGCCCTTGCCAGCGTCGGGACCGCCGCCACCGAGGCCCTGATCGGCGTCGTGAACGCCGGGAAGGACCAGGCGGTGAACCCGGCGATCTGGGCGCTCGGCAGGATCGGCGACGAGCGTGCGGTGGAACCCCTGGTCGCCGCCATGAAGTGCGGCAGGACCGAGAGCTGCCGCGGTCTTGCGGCGGCGGCGCTCATAAAACTCGGGCACCCGGCCGGCGTCGCCGCGGTGGAGGAGGCGCTCCCGGAGGCGGACGAGACGGTCAGGGAGTTCGTCTTCGAGGAAGTGCACAGGAACTAATCTTTTTTTTCTGTTTTTTCGGGGGGGCGGGATTGGCTGTGCCCTGTTTCGAGGTTTATCCTGCTGTATCGACGGCCCTCTCCATGTCAGGTGATCTTGACATATCGGTATCACCTGCATTATACGTCAGGTAAACTTGACATATCGATACCACCTGCATTCTACGTCAGGCAAACTTGACATATCGATACCATCTGCATTCTAAGTCAGGCGAACTTGACATATTTTCAGATATATATGCCATGAATGCAGATGGATCTGGTGAGGGAGAAATGATGAGCGAACGGGCAGGGACCCTTGTCCCGCAAAAAGGGGGGTACGCAGCATTCGTCCCGAAACCGCTGCCGCCGGAAGACCTGGACCTCGACGAGGGGCTGCTCCTCCTGCTCTCGAAGGCCGACACCGCCCTTGCGCGGCTCGACGGCGTGATCCAGGTGCTCCCGAACCCGGACCTGTTCGTCGCGATGTACATCAAGAAAGAGGCCCTGCTCAGTTCGCAGATCGAGGGGACACAGGCGTCGCTGCGCGGCGTGCTGGAGTTTGAAGCCGACCTGAAGCCCGAAGAGGACATCAACGAAGTCCGTGAAGTCGTCAACTACATCAAGGCGATGGGGCATGGGATGGAGAAACTGGAGTTTTCAGAGTTTTCAATCGACCTTCTGAACGAGATCCACCGGTTTCTGATCCAGGGGACCAGAGGCGGATATAAAAGGCCCGGCACGATCAGAGCGGAACAGAACTGGATCGGCACCGCGGGCACACCCATACAGGACGCAGTGTATGTCCCGCCGCCGCCTGAGATGGTGCCGGCGTTGATGCGCAACCTCGAACGCTTCATCCAGCAGCCGGACAGGATCCCTCTGCTGATAAAAGCCGCCCTGATCCATGCGCAGTTTGAGTCCGTTCACCCCTATCTCGACGGAAACGGCCGTATGGGAAGGCTCCTGATCACGTTCTTTCTCTATTACAAGGGCATGCTCTCGAAACCGCTCCTCTACCTGAGTTTCTACCTGAAAAAACACCAGCAGGAATACTACCGGATCCTCAACGATATCAGGTACAGCGGGGACTGGGAAACGTGGATCGCCTTTTTCCTCAGGGGCGTGATCGAGACCTCCACCAACTCCGTCGAAACGGCGAAAAAGATCATCGGTCTCAGGTCAGACCTGGTAAATACCCTCCTGGAAAAGAATATCGGCGGCGTTGTCGCCCTTAAATTCATCGACGTGCTCTTTGAAACGCCGTTGATAACGGTTTCACGGGCGGCCGAGGCCCTCGATATCAGCCGCCAGAGTGCAAACGCCCTGGTGAAAAAGTTTGAAGATGCCGGGATCCTGGTCGAGATCACGGGGAATCAGCGATATAAGAGGTACATCTTCAGCGATTATCTGCGCATTGTTCAGGAGGGGACGTACAGGTAGGCGTCGCCTCCTGATCCCCTTCACTCACGCCGTTTTCTCCACCTTATACCGCAGGTGCACCCGCCCGCCCCCCACCGCCGTCGCCCCGATCAGTTCCAGCCCGACCGGGCGGTCCACCGACGCAAAGATCCGCGTATGCCCCGCCCCCGCCACCACCGGGGTGACTACCAGGCTGATCTCGTCGGCGGCCCCGGCCCTGACCAGGGCGTCGGTCAGCCCGGCCCCGCTGTCCGAGACGATCCGGGCGAACCCGAACCGTTCCTCGAGTTCCCGCACCGCCGCCGCCAGGTCCACCCGATCGGCCCCGCAGACGACGAACGGGTACTCCCGCTCCTCAAGGTACGCGAGGTAGCCCTCGGGCGTCGTCTCGGAGACGAGCACCACGACGTCCTTGAGATGCTCCATCCCCCGGTAGAAGTGGAGCAGCCCGTTCAGCGTTCCCCGACTGTCCACGAAGACCCCGACCGGGCGGGGGTCGTCGGGACGCACCGCCGGGCGTTTGCGCTCGTCCGGGGTCTCGGGCCGGGTGATATCCATAAAGGTCTCGATCCCGGTGCGCGCCGTCGTCGAGCCCACCAGGAGGGCGTCAGGGTGCAGGGAGAGGAGGAGTTCGTAGTGCAGCCCGATATCGATCTCGAATCCGGTGAAGGCGTTGTCCAGGCTGACCGTGGTGTGGATGATCGTCCGCGGAGACATGGAGGAAGATAGGGGCCTGTCCTATTAAACCCCACGAACTGCTTTGTTTTCGTGCCCGGGGGATCTTACCCTGATGAATCCTGCACCCCTCACAACCGAAACGAGGTGCCCGACCGTGAAGATAATATTTACTCTGGACACAGTTCAGATGATGAGGAAATATCAGATGACGCCAGATCTTCTCCGACGTCCCATGCACCCTGCAGCAGGTGAGGAGATCGATCCCGACATCAAGACGTTTTTCCCTCAGAACAAATTCGATCTGATCGGTGAACCAGGGATACTGAATTCTCAACGCAAGCTGGAAGAACTCCATCTCGATCAAGTGCCTTCAGATGGAGTAGATGGACTAAAACAGCGTATATTGATGTTGGAACCTTAAAATGCAGTGTGGAGCGATCTAATTTACCTTTAGGACTCATATCATAGCATAAAACACGTTAAGATTCTAATGCCGCATATCGAGACCATCCACAAAACCTGTTTCGTCTGCCATAAATCATCGGAGCAGAATAAAATCGCATCTCCGGTGCATCCAGGTACAGCCGGACCGTCGGGAATAGTGGAACTTGAAGGTCGCCCGGAGGAACTGACAGAGATCGTTCTGAGAAACTGCCTTGAAGTCTGTCCGCACTGTGGATACATCGCTGAAGACATCGGGGAGAAAACATCGATCACCGGAGACGACCTGCAATCCCCCGACTACCGCCGTCTCCAGAATCCGGAAATCCCCACGTCTCCCTCCCTCTACCTGCGTGCCGCACTCGTCCGGCTGGCGGAAAACAACCCGGAAAAAGCCGTAGAGTATTATATCTCCGCCGCATGGTGCGCTGACGACCTGGCCAACCCCGAGTTAGCCGTTTCCTGCCGGAGAAAAGCCCTGTCCCTGATATGTGCCGAGACCAAAACATTTGCCAACATCCCCCCGGAAAAATGGGTTCAGGTCCTGGATACCCTGCGGCGGTGCGGGGATTTCGACAGCGTGATCGCTCACTGTACCGGTCTTCTGGCTATTGCCGACCCGGCACTGCAGCAGGAACTCGAGTACGAACGCTTCTGCGCGAAACAGATGGACAATACACCGCATACCAATCTTGATGCCGCAAACAGCAGTCGATACGGATCCAGGCCGCAAAATGCCGGGGACGAGTTCACCATCGACGGCAAATCCTACTCAGTCAAAGACGACTGTTGTGGCAGGGGATGGACCTGGGTTGCAGAAACACGCACCCTTGTCCTCTCCAACTATCACGGCGGGGCAATTCATGCAACCGGAGACATCACCATCCGGCTCGAACAGATCGACAACCAGATCGACAGTGCCCACGGGCCGGGTATTCACATTCACCAGGGAAACCTGAAACTCTCAGGTGCAATGTTTTTGTCCATTAACGGGGATGAAGGGGGGATTTTTGTTGATGAAGGCACATTGGAAATAGCGGGTGCTTTCCTTAAAATCCGGACAAAAGAGTACGGGATCTTTGCCTCGGGAACTATCACCTTCACGGACTGTTGCGTCATTGACGTCCGTTCAAACACGACGGCAATCAAATCGGTGTCGGGTGGATTGAATGCATCCAAGCCCGTCCTGAAAATCTTTGGAATGAATGCAGGAATCGACATTGTGGGAGATTTGAACCAGACTGAAGGTATTCAGCATATCGAGAGTCCCAACGGCTGCGGAATTCTGAGTCGCCACGGTTCTCTTGCACTCACTGGCTGTGATATTGACTTCATCTGCGGGGATACCTGCATCTGCCTCGAAAATGGCAGTCTCTCCACCAGAATGATGCACGGCACCCTGAATGGAACCTCCTGCGTGCAGGTAAACGGTTCGTGCAGTATTATTGGTAGCAATATAACTGTCTCCGGGGAGGACTGCGGACTTTTTGTATCCGGAGATATGGAAATTTCTTATTCTAAATGCGAATCTTCCGGAAAAAATGCCATCGCTGTTGAAGGAAACCTGCACATTCAAAATGTGAACATCTCTGCATCAGGAGGAATGGGGATCTCTGTTGGTGGCGATATGAAATGTGCCGGAGGGATCCTGAAGCTTCAAGGAGATACGGCAATGCAGATCTCAGGGAATGCAGAAATCTCCAACGGCCTGATTATGGGAGTCGGCAAAATCAGTGGTATTGTGGTGAATGGTTCCTATTACCAGTCCGGGGGAGATGTTTCTTTCTCCGGGGAGGCGCAGGACGGCATGTGGATTTCCGGAAAAGAGATGAGAATAACCGACGGAGGATCCCTCACGGCATCAGGCCGGAAAAGCGGACTGGATGTAGAAGGAGATGTAACACTGGAGAATGTTCCTCTCCTTTCCGCTTCTGGCAATATCGGATTTACCTGTACGTCGCTGAAAATTAAAAGCGGGAATATTAAAGTTACCGGTGAGGAAATCGGTCTTTCTGTGAGGGGCGGCAATCTTATTTTCGGTGACACGGTAACGGTGAATGCAACCGGCAATGTGGGGATATATACGACAAAGGATATCGGTATTCATGGAAGTGCTTCAATTCAGGTTACCGGGCAGTTTGCCGGGATTATTCTGGAGAGTGGCAATCTGATGATTACCGATGGTGCAATAGATATATTTGGAGATGAATTCGGGATATTGCTCCAGTCAGGGTCAATGGAGGTTTTTGCCGGGATTATTGGCATTACCAATTCAAGGATGACGGATTCAGGAGGCTGCGGTATTGCTGTTGAGAAAGGAAATCTGGCTGCAGGAAGTATAATGACGATTAACGGTGAGAGTTACGCGATATCAGTACCCTGCGGAGAGATTTTCATGAGACGAGGGATGATCGAGGCTTACGGTTTCCGGGCAGGTATTACGGGGAAATCCCTGACACTGAAAGATGTAGCACTTACTGCCTACGGAAAGACAGAGGGAGCGGTTGTTCTCACCGGGCGTGAGCCCTGGAATGATGAAGGACTCGTTGTTCTGGCAGGAAAATCTACCCGGACCGCGAATGAGGCGGTTTATTCCGGACAGAAATTCGTCCATGCCTATACGGTTCATCCCCCTGATGCACCGTGAGGCATCGTATGGGGAACGAGCGTCGCTCTTCGTACCTGTTATTTGATCTCTTCTCTCTGGCAGATGCTCTATTCATCACGCCGCCCGGTTGCATGCATTCTAAGATGATGAGAACTGCCGCGGGTCTTTGCTCCTGAGCCCTCCGGAAAAGGTATTTCCAGAGGCGACACGCGGCCGATAATCATTCCGATGCCCCCGGTATCTCCTGCCGTCACAGGCACTTTCTACCGGCACTTCAGGTTTTTGCGGTGCCGGGTCTGCGTATGGGCCTTGCACGATCAGCCCCGTTAAGATGCGGTCATACCCTCCCGCACCTATTGACCTGGGCTTCTCGCCCTGCCCATTTACCCCGCAAGATAAAAAAGAAAAATATTTGATGGGGGAAATGGAACGGTAACGTAAGAGGTATATATCTACCATTTTATGATTTTATCTGGTTTTTACGAATATTATGGGCATTGCAGAATAAATCAAAATTTTCGGAATGCGTGCATGAAAATTCTGCAAAAAAACTCGAACATTCTGAAAGCCCGATAAAAATGCTGCGATTGAGGGGTAAAATATGAAACTATTCGAAGAGACGAACATTCACCGGGAGGTGATTTTTATTCTGGCCGTTGGCCTGATCATGCTCGTCATCGGTGCCGTGCTGTTTTCGGTCGCCGCAGGAGCATTGCCCTACTACAGGGACGGGGTGTACGGTCTCCTTCTGGTTATGTTCGGCCTGCAGCTGCAAACGATAGAAAAAATTCCGTTCGGGTCCGTGCAGAGATCAGGGCAGCTCCGTATTCCAGGGATCATCATCACCCTGATAGGTATTGTCACCTGTTTTATTCCGGGCATTTTTGGCGACGTCCCGAAGTTCCTGGTGATGATCGCCTTCGGAGCGGGCGGGATTCTGCTGCTTTTGCAGATGTTTTTTGCACATGAGACATCCCGGTTCTGGAAAACACCGGGTGGCGGGGTGACCGCGCACCTTACCGTCAACTGTGCTGCAGCCTCCGTTCTGGAGATGCTGATTGCAGCGTTGATCGCAGTGCAGATTTACCTGCCTGCCCTCCTTTCAACCGAACTTCTGGCGGTTGCCGCTCTGCTCTTCGGCAGTGCCCTGTTCTATCTTGCTTTTGTTCTGCAGAAGGTGTATTCGCTCCACGCCGAACCCGGGATATCCACAAACACTACTGGCATGTCCCCTGGTACCGTCATGGGAATGCAGTTTGGTTTCTACATGCTGATCTTCGGCTGCCTGCTGGTTCCGGTGTACCTCGGGTTACTGCCGTATGCTCTGAGCGCCATGCATGGTACCCTGATAGTGCTGCTTGGCGTTCAGGCGCTGGTCAGCGGCGTTATGATGACGTTCTCGTTCAAACGCAATTGGATTTTCTTCCTTGTGGGGATGGTGTTTGTTGCGGTCGGTGCGTTCGCCATCATTGTTCCTGACACGATTGTTGAGTTTCTTGTTATCTTTATCGGCGTTTTCCTCATTTTCGCAGGACTTTATCTCCTCTCCACCCTGATCAGGCCGAAACCGAAGTCGGAGGACCCCGCCAAAAAACTGGAAGGAAAAGATCTTCTGCTGGTGCTGGTGCTGCTTGCCCTGGCACTGCTTATTGTCATCATGATGATTCTCCTCGGCGTGTCAATGCTGATCGAAAACCTGGTTCCGGGTATTTTTATTGTCATTATTCTGGTATGCTTCGGATTGATACAGTTCGCTCTGCTCTATGTCCAGTCAATCGTAGAGAGGAAACATCTTCTCGGATAAGACCGGCGAACTGCCCCGCCCCTGTTTTGGCGAGGTTTCACGGCCGTCATGGACCGTTGCGTGCATCACGGGGATGTAATGTGGGGCGCCATCTCCACGGGCTCAAAGGGTCGCTCGATCCCCACGCGACGAATATTCGCTGCGGCGTTGTAATCCTGCTCGGCAGCAATACCGTGGGGCGGGCACTCCTGAACTCTTTTTGGAAGAGTCTTTTTTTTACAATTGTTCAGGATATCCCGGACCTTTTCATCGAGATCATTTCCCGGATCCTTCCGGTCGAAACATCCTGCAGATAGGGCTCGGAGATAGCGCCAGAAAATCCCTGTCTCGAGGGGAACTCCCGGAACCGCGGCTTCTGGAGAGCGGCACCCGCGTGCCGGGTCTTCAGGGATCGGTTCCTGTAGCCGTTTCGGTATGCCGTACGCGCATCGGTTCGTTCGTACTGCCCGGCTCCCGCCTGCCGGCGTGCATCTGCGGGCATCGCCCGGTTGAGGAACCGGGTTGTGGGGTTCTTCACGCCGGTACCGGTATCGGAAAGACGACCTTCGATACATGATAATGGGCCCCGCGGCCCTGGTTCTCCCGGGTCCAAACGTAGGTTGGATTCATGGCGGGGCCACATTTTATATGATATTCCCTTTCAAACCAACAATTATTTATAGTATTATTTTATACTATGAGAAAATATTAAGTATCATTACGTTGAGCTAAATACTATGGCGAAATACCGGGAGCGAAACCCCTTCGCGGAGATTACGCTGCAGGAAGCGAACGAAATGAAGTATCGCAACGACTATGCGAACGCTATCGAGATCTACGATCAGGTTCTTGAGATCGACCCCCAGAATGCCAGGGCGTTCCACTCAAAGGGGAATGCAATGGATCTGCTTGGCAGATATGAGGAAGCAATTTCATGCTACGAATCGGCCCTCACATGCGATCCGAACAACGCAGAAACCCTGTATAACAAAGGGGTAACCCTCTGTAAGATCGGGCGCCAGAGCGAGGGTGTCGAGTGCATCGAGCAGGGAGTGTCCATCTCGTTCGGAAATCAGTAAAACCACAGGTTCTGCCTCTCGAACCGGGGCCTAAACCTGAAAAAATGTGTGACTCGTATCTCAGGAGAGATAGGGGATAGTTATCTATTTTTCCAATCGACGGAATCGGGGACCGTCGTCTCGAAGCGTATCGACCGTTGAAGATATCCGCCGCTTTTCATCCCACGCCTTTTTCGCACTCGTGCACCATCACGCCAGCCCGACCGCCGTCCGGTGCATGATATCGGCCGTGTTCCGCAGCGCCCGCCCGGCGTCCCTGAGGTGGTGGTAGACCTCCCGTTTTCGCAGGGCCGCCATCGCGTCGTTCGTGTGCAGCAGGTCGGCCATGCCCATGATGTAGATGTCCTCGATCCGGTGTATCGCCGCGCGGGCCAGCCTGATCTGCTCCTCCAGTTCGGCGTTGTTCCGGTTCATCACCTTAACGCCGGCGGCGACACAGGCTGTTCCGGCGAGCAGGGCGTCGGCCATCCCGGCGATCGGGCCGTCGGGCTCAACACCGAATGCGTACATCTCCCGCGCCGTCTCGCCGGCGTAGTTCAGGATATAGTCGATCTGCCGCGAGATGCTGTAGATGTCCTGCCGGTCGAAGGGGGTGGAGAAGGAGGTGATCAGCTTCTCCTCCAGGTCGTGGCGCATCCGGTCTGCCTCCCCCTCCAGCTCCTCCAGTTTCGCCGGGTTCTGGAGGGGACGGGTCTGCAGCCAGTTCACGAACGTCTGCACGCCCACCTGGATATGGCCCGCCTGATCGGCAAGCATTCCCTCGAAATCATATTCCCTCGGGAAGATGGAGCCGAAGATGTCCAGCCGCCTTTTTTTTCCCTGCTCTTTTGATGGATCTCCCATGACACGATCACGCTCCGGTGAAGAGTGAGATTACGAAATAGACCAGCGCCCCCGAGAGCGCCGTTCCGGGGATCGTCACCACCATGGCGCCGACGATCTCTTTTCCGACCCCCCAGTGCACCCGTTGCGGGTTCTCCGCAGCACCCACCCCGATCACCGAGGTGGTGATCACGTGCGTCGACGATACCGGGGCGCCCGCGAGGGTGGAGAGGGCGATCGTCGCCGCGGAAGAGACCTGGGAGTCGAAGGAATGGATCGGCTCGATCTTGAAGATCCGCCGCCCCAGGGTCCGCATGATCCGCCACCCGCCGCCCAGCGTCCCGAGGGCGAGGAGGACGGCGCACGTGAGCCGCGCCCAGAGGGGGACCTCGACGGCCGCCGATTCGCCGGCGGCGAAGAGCACCAGGGCGATGATGCCGAGCTGTTTCTGGGAGTCGTTCGCCCCGTTGAAGAACGCCATCAGTGCGGCCGTGATCCTGTTCAGGCCGATGATCCTCCAGGTGACCGTTTTTTTTGCATTGCGGAGGAGAAGGGCGGTCGTCCTGCGCATCAGGTAACTGCCGACAAACCCGACGAAGACCGAGGCGACGAAGAAGAAGAGGATCTTCACCATCCCGACCACTTCGGGCTGCGGCGCCAGGAGTTCTTCTATGCCCCAGTAGACGCTTCCCATCCCGGCCGCCGCCATGCCGGCGCCGACCAGGCCGCCGATCAGGGCGTGCGTCGACGACGAGGGGAGGCCGTAACTCCAGGTCGCAAGGTTCCAGAGGGTTGCGCTCAGGATGGCGGCCAGCAGCACCCGGAGCGTCTGGACGCCGGGGTCGAGGGTGAGGAGGCCGGAGAGGGTGAAGGCGACGGCGCTCCCCCCGAGGACGGCGCCAAGAAACGACATCCCGGCCACCATGACAATCCCCATTTTCGGCGTCGTCGACCTGGAGGCGACGAGGGTGGCGGCCACGGAGCTGGCGTCCTGAAACCCGTTGGTAAAGGTGAAGGCGAATGCGAGAAGGATCGTGATCGCCGCAACGTCGAGCATGCGCGTGTCGTGTCTCCAGAATGCCGGTGCGAGAGGCCCAATTGCCCAGATTTCATCTGGAGGGATAAATAGGTGTTCCCGGTTCCGGGGCGGGAAAGGTTGATATTCCCCGCACCCCAGAAACGGAGCATGTCGTACCGGCCGAGGATCACCGACGATGGCGTGCTGCGGCGGTGGATGGCCCTGGAGATCGGGCGGATCAACGAGGGGCTGGCGGCCGAACAGAAGAGCCTGGCCCGCCTGCTCGCGGAGGAGCACCCGGCGACGGTGACGAAGGCGGGCGGCGAGTATGCCTTCGACCGTGCGGTGATCCGGAGGCTCGGGGAGCGCCTCCCGGGCGGCCTCCACGACCGCCTCCGCCTCCCGATCATCTTCCGCTTCACGCCTGACGTGAAGGACAGTTGCTATCTCGCCGATCGAACGGCGCTGGAGGCCCTCCAGGCCCTGGGCGAGTTGAGCGAGATGCGGACGATGCAGAAGGGGCGGGCCTGGGTCTCGCGCGCGATCGTGTACGCGATGATGGAGGCCTACCCGACGGCGATACAGATCGGGATGGGATGAACCCGGAAAAAAGGAGAGGGGTCAGCTCCCCTCGATCATCTCGGCGACGATCCCGCGGAAGCTCTCGCTCTCCTTGTTCAGGCGCTGGTTCGCGGCCTGGACACCGCGTTCGTTTCCGATCCGCAGAAGCGACGACGCTGCCAGCTGCCGGCAGTACTCGCTCTTGTGGTCCAGGACGCGGATGAAGAAGTCGACCGCCCGCTCGTCGCCAGTCTGCTCCAGGGCCCAGAGGGCCGGGAGCTGCACCCGCCGCTCGCTCGTCCTGATCGTCTGGATCAGGGACTCGACCGCCGGGCCGCCGATCTCCCCGAGGCCCATCGCCGCCTTCCACTGGATCGCCTCGTTCTTGTGTTTGAGGGCCTTGATCAGCGGCTCGACCGCCTCATCGCCCATCCGGGCCAGGGTCCGTGCGGCGCGGTTCCCCTCTTCTTCATGCGTCTCCAGGATCTCGACGAGACCGTCGATATCGTGTTGCATCCGGAGTTCTTCGAGATCCGGTCGTTTCTTCAGCAATTCCATCTGTGCCATGGCTCTTCCCCCCTGGTAACAGGTGGCTGTAGGCCATGACAGATAAAGAATATTTCTGCCGGCATGCAATCGGGCCAGCACCCTGGCAGGACCGTGCCCGATATAAAAATCCGGACGCTTTTACGCGGCGACCATTACGGGAGGGGCACCGGATCTTTTTGAAAAGAGTACGCCCGGGCGCACGGTGAAAATACCAGATTCATACAAATGTACCAACAATAAAGCCAGATAATCCGAACTGATCGCGATGGTTCAAAAACACCGGCCGCCGGCGGTGCACGATCGGCCTGGAGAAAAAGGGGATTACTCTTCCACTTCAAAGACTTCGGCGTTGGGGGCGTTGTTCTTCACACTCTCGATACCCTTGAGGCAGGACTCCCTGGACTTGTAGGCCTGGCTGACGGCGATGATCTGGCCGTTGGATGCCTTCAGCCTGAACCTGTATCCTCCGACCTTGTCGTTGTACACCTCAAATTTTCCTTTCGGCATGGTTCCACCGAAGGTAAGGAGGAAGCCACAATATATAAATTTTATTATTTTATCCGGGAGTTTCTACAGCCCTTTTGTATCCGGCATGGCGGTGACGGCGCCGCGGTCCCCTTCCGGCACCCCTATTACCGTCCGGCGCAAAGATCGATCGATGCACCTCACCTGTCCGGCCTGTGGCCGGGAATGGGAGTATGCCGGGAGCGCCGCCCGCCCCGTCTGCCCTTCCTGCAAAAAACGGCTCGGCCCCGTTAAAAAAAAGACGGAGACGAGCGAGTTCGGGGTGTCGAAGCGCGAGTGCCACGACGCCCGCCCTTTTTACAGCCGGCGGATCTATGCCGGCCCGGCCGCGGAGACGCCCGCCCCGGACGCCGGGGGTGTCGTGCCCCCCGAACTCCTGGACACCGTGCTCTGCATGGACAGCCGGCGCATGGACCCGCTCCCCGACAACAGCGTCCACCTGATGGTGACCTCGCCGCCGTACAACGTGGGCAAGACCTATGACGAGGACCTGGACCTGGAGGAGTACCTCGGCCTCCTGCGGGAGGTCTTCGCCGAGACCTACCGGGTGCTCGCCCCCGGCGGGCGGGCCTGCATCAACGTGGCGAACGTGGGCCGGAAGCCCTACATCCCGTACCACAGCCATATCATCGGGCTGATGAACGAGATCGGGTTCCTGATGCGGGGCGAGATCATCTGGAACAAGGCCTCGGGCGCCGGGGTCTCGACGGCCTGGGGGAGCTGGTGCTCGGCCTCGAACCCGACACTGCGGGACGTCCACGAGTATATCCTGGTCTTTTCGAAGGGAGCGTACGGGCGCAAGAGGGGCGGGCGCGAGGACACGATCACCAGGGAGCAGTTCCTGGAGTGGACGAAGAGCCTCTGGACGTTTCCGACCGAGTCGGCGCGTAAGGTCGGGCACCCGGCGCCGTTTCCGGTGGAGTTGCCGTACCGCTGCATCCAGCTCTATACGTTCAAGGGCGACGTGGTGCTCGACCCGTTCGCGGGGGCCGGGACGACCGGGGTGGCGGCGGTGCGGGCCGGGAGGCGTTTTGTCTGCATCGATGCAGACGAGGGCTACGTGGCGCGGGCGAAGGAGCGGTTGCGGGCCGAGGGGTGGAATGGCTGAGGAGATCCGGGCCGGAGGGCTCAGCCTGGTGCCGGGGACGGCGGCGGACCTGACGGCAGACCGGACGGCGCTCTCGGTCTCGCTCGGCGCCGTCGTGCCCGCCGAGTGGCCGCCAGCGGACCTGGCGGACGCCCTGCCCGTCTTCCTGGCGTGGTTGACCGCCGACCCGGCGAGCACCGGGTGGAACCTCTGGTATGTGGTCGCCGGCGGGACGCTGGTCGGGTCGTGCGGGTTTCTCGGGCGCCCTTCGGCCGAAGGCGAGGTCGAGATCGGGTACGGCGTGCTGCCGGCCTTCCGGGGGCGGGGGTATGCGACCGCGGCGGCGGGCGCCCTGATCGGGTGGGCGTTTGCGCACCCGGAGGTGCGGAGGGTGACGGCGCAGGCCGATCCTGAGAACCGCCCCTCGGTGCGGGTGCTGGAGAAGATCGGGTTTGTGCCTGACGGCGCCGGGGACGAGGGGTGCGTGCGGTTTGTGCTTGCAGGACCGGATGCGCAGGCGACCTGAGCGTTCCAGCGAGATCAACTTTTTTTCGGTTCTTCGGGCTTGCGCGCAGGCGAGGGCCTGCACGACGATTGCCCCCTGATATGCGGGGAGGGGGCGGGCGGATAATCTGGCGAATGAAAAAATCCAGACGGACAGGTGGCGCGGTTTGTCCATCCCCTCCCAATCGCATGTGCGGGGGGATCGGGGGGCGGCTAGCCCCCCCGGCAAAGGTTTGCTCGGTTTTCTGGAACCCGCACCTTCTCGATGCGAAGAGAAGACATAACGAATAGTGAAGTCCGCCTCTGACCGGGGGTTGCACCCCCGGACCCCCGCATGCGATTGACCCTGGATATGCGGGGACGAGATAGGCGGAGCGTCTGGCGATGGAAAATGATGGATGGGTGTGCCGGCGTGGTGTGCCCGTCCCAGCCCCTGAGGAGGGTGAACGCCCTACCGGATCGTCATCAGGATGCCGGCGAGCGCAAAGAGCAGCAGGCCGTTGAGCACCAGGATCCCCGCGATCGCCACGCCCGGGACGAGGGCCGGGAGGAACATGGTGATGCCGAAGGCGATGGAGACGAGGTTGAGCACCGTCTGGGTCATGAGCAGTTTTTTGAGAGCGGGCGGGAGGGCGACCGGTTCGGCCGGGGGGTGCCGGTGGGCCCGGACCACCGGGAGGAACCGCCGGGTCAGGAGGACGGTGCCGCCGACGATGTTCAGGAGCCCGAGGAGCGCCTGGACCATCCCGGTCAGGATACCGGGGACGATGCACGAGAAGATCCCGGCGGCGGCGAAGGCGATCCCGACGACGATCAGGAGCAGCGAGCGCCTGTACTGTCCCACCGGGGTCTCGCCCAGGGCCAGCATCTGGATGGCCATGATCACCATCAGCAGGCCGAGTTGACCGTCCGGGGAGAAGGGGATCATCCCCAGGTTGACCGGGAAGAGGAGAAGCCCGAGAAGGACCAGGAGGGTGGCGACCGGGAGGACGATCGCGACCTGGAGGGGGATGGACGCATCCCCGAAGAGTCCGGGGCGATCGGTCTCTGGCGTCATTCCGGCACCTCCGGCATATCAGGTCGTTCGGGCGGGTACCGGCGGTTCGCCGCCTGGATGCACCACGAGAGGTAGAAGAAGCAGATCCCGTAGAGGATCAGGAGGACGGCGGTCTGGGGGTCGGTGGTGATCCCGGGGAGGAGGGTGACCGCCCCCAGGACGATCGAGAAGAGATAGACGAGGGCGCAGGCGAGGGTCAGGTGCCGGAGCACGCCGGGAACCTTCATCCAGGTCCGGGCCCGCCCTTCCGGGATGACGAGCTGGAGGAACAGGGCGAACCCGCCGGCAAAGAGCAGAACGCCGACCAGGATCCTGACAGGTTCGGAGAGGGGGCCCGGGATGAAGCAGGCGGTCATCCCGACGATCGCCGTAAAGATCCCGAGGACGATCACCGCCCACGAACGGCGGAGGTCGCCGAACGGGGTTTTGCCCATCGTGATCACCTGCAGGGAGACGATGACCAGAAAGAGACCGTAGGTGCTGTCCGGGGCGTACGGCAGGTCGCCGGTATGGATTTTGAAGAGGAGGAGACCGAAGAGGAGCATGAATACGCCGAAGACGATCAGGATGACGACCTCGAGGGAGAGGTCGGATTCCCATCTCGATCTCAGAGAGGATTGTTCGTTCTGCTGGTTCTCAGATACCATATTCAGATCGCTCCCGGGATTTTTTCGGCAACATGACCGCCGCATACCCCTGATTAAATAAATAACATCTCAATGACTCCCGATATATTTATGCGTATGTTTAATCAGTTCTACACCGCGTCTCCAGAAACGGATGCGTAAGAGGAGTCAGATCCACAGATGTATATAATATGAAATATGAGATCAGGCAAATGGACTGATGCCGATGTTCCGAACGCAGAACGACTGTACCTACCTGATGCCCGTTCACTTCGGGGGCGGGAAATTTGATCCCGGGACGATCGTCTCCCAGAGAACGGTTGCACTCGGGATCACCTACGAGACCGATGGAAAACTTCTTGAAAACTATATCCCCGAGGGGTTTGAGTTGCTGGCGCCTGAGGTGCAGGTGACCTTCAATAAGTTCACCGAGATCAACTGGATGCACGGGGGGTACTATAACCTGATCAACGTGGCGGCGCCGGTCAGGTTCCACGGGAAGAAGGACCACCTGGACGGGTCGTATACTCTGGTGGTCTGGGAGAACCGGACGGCGCCGATCCTGGGCGGGCGGGAGCAGACGGGCATCCCGAAGATTTACGCGGATATCGAGGACCTGCACGTGCTGCGCCCCCATTACTCGACGACGGTCAGTTATGAGGGGAACACCTTCCTCACCATGGACTTTGAAGCGGCGGGGGCGGTCACCGGGGACGACCTGGAAGGGTTGCGGTCGGGTTTCGCCTCCATAAACACCATCGGGTGGCGGTATATCCCGAAGGTGGGCGCACCGGGGGCGGATTTAAGCCAGTTCGTCCTCTACCCGCAGGGGATGGAGGTGGAGACGGCGCAGGTGGGGACCGGCACCCTGAAGTGGACCGAACTGACCCCGGTGCAGAACCCGGCGCAGTATTACATCATCAACAGTCTTGCCGCTCTGCCGATGAAAAGGATCACGCAGGCGGCGCTGATGGAGGGCAGGGCAATTCTCCGTGCGATGGGGGCACGGGTCATCGAGTGAAGGGAGGGTGAGAGCGATGGATTCAGAGTATTATACGGGTAAGATCTGCATCGTCACCGGTGCGAACTCCGGGATCGGGTATGCGGTCAGCGAAGAACTCTTAAAACGCGGGGCGATCGTCTATCTGGCCGGGCGGAGTCGGGAGAAGATCGACGCCGCGGCGGCGCAACTCCAGGCGTACGGGGACCGCGTCCGCACGCTGATCATGGACGTGACGAAGCAGGAGGAGGTGCAGAAGGGGATCGAGGGGACGGCGGCAGAGACCGGGAGACTGGATTTCCTCTTCAACAACGCAGGCGTCGGGGGGACGATCCCGTTCGAGCGGGCGACCCTCGAGGACTGGAGGCAGATCATCGACGTCAACCTCTGGAGCGTCATCTACGGCGTCCATACCGCCGTCCCGATCATGCTTGCGCAGGGGTCGGGCCATATCGTGAACACCGGGTCGATCGCAGGGATTGTGCCGCCGCCGTTTCAGGCGCTCTATTCGCTGACGAAATACGGGGTCGTCGGCATGACCGAGTGCCTGAAATACGAGTTTGCAGAGAAGGGGCTCCACTTTTCCGTGATCTGTCCGGCAAATATTGCGACCCCGATCTTCAACAAAGGGATCGACGGCAGGGCGTATGGCGAACTGAGGATCCCGGAGGACGCGTATCCGGCGGAGAAAGCGGCGTCAGATATCCTCGACCGGGTGGCAGAGCATAAAGGGATCATCGTGGTCCCGGAGGAGCCGAATACCCGTCTCTGGCAGGGATATGTGATGGGCACCCCGGAGATCGAGGAGGTGTTGAGGCAGATGGCGCACGACCGGCGGGAAGCGTTCGAGAAGGGCGGGACGTATTTCTGATACCGGGAGCGGGGTCTGCTCTCAAAAAAAGGGGATGGGGCTTACGGGCCCCTCACTTCTTTCCGTCGATCCTGATGACGTGCCAGCCGAACTGGGTCTTCACCGGGCCGACGACCTCGCCCTCTTTCCCGGCGAGGCATGCCTTCTCGAAGGGTGCGACCATCTGCCCCCTCGAAAACCAGCCGAGTTTTCCCCCGTCCTTGCCCGAGGGGCACTTCGAGTGTTTCCGGGCGAGGGCCGCGAAGTCTTCGCCTGAGGCGATCCGCTGCATGAGCTCCTGCGCCTCTGCCATGGTTCCCACCAGGATGTGGGAGGCGTTGCACTGTGCCATAGATCTATGGTTGGACGCCGGGCGATATCAGGGAAACGGTCGGGGCCGGTGCTGATGGTCTTTGGCACCTCTTCGGTGAAAACGACCGGGAGGGTGCCAGTGCCATACCGGGTAGGGCCCGCAGGAAACCCCCTCTTCTTCCCGGGCGCGTTCAGCCCATCCTGGATCATCGCTCTCGCCGGAACGTACTTATTCACCCCTGACAACAGGGACATCATTCTACGGACGGTTCAGGCCGCCCGCAGAACAGGGGGGAAGAGAACATGAGTTTTGCAAGTCAGGTAACGGTTGTCTACCCGAGGATGGAGATGCTCGACAGGATCCTCGGGAGTTCGGTGAAAAGTGTAGCAGAAGAGCACCTCGGCGTGATCGATTCCCTGATGATCGATACGTCCTCCGGGCTGGTCACCTTCGGTGTCATCTCCTCGGGCGGGATCCTGGGCCTCGGTGAGAAATACTTCCCTGTACCCTGGCAGGCACTCTCGCGTGAGCCAGGACAGGATGAATATACCCTGAAGGTCCGGGAGGAGACATTTAAAAATGCCCCAAGTTTCGACAGGGGCAACCCACCGAGGTCCGACGACCTCACATGGTTCGAACGGGTGTACCATTTCTACGGGGTCGAACCGGTCTGGGAAGGAGGGGCCAGGTGAACAGTCCGCAGGGGGGGGGCAGAACCCCTCCTCACTTCTTCTCCACCGGGCCCCCGGCATAGTACACGCTGATCTCCGCCGTGTCCCGGAGGAAATCGATCCGCTCGACCTCGCACCTGACGACGTCCAGCCCGGTCCGCTCCCTGAGGTCGGCGATCATCTCCTCCCGGCGGTCGGCCCGCACGAGGTCGATCTTCTCGTAGACGACCTGTTTTCGCCTGAGTTCTGGCCGGAAGCCGAAACCTTTCTCGAGCGCCCAGAGAATCAGGATGATCACGGCGTCCGAGAGGAGGAGTTGCGCGTACGCCCCGGTCCTGAGCAGGATCGAGTTCAGGACCGGCAGGGCCACCATCACGAAGAGGTAGGTCATCTCCCGGATCGGCACCGTCTCGGTCCGGTAGCGCAGCACCGAGAAGAGGGCGAAGAGGCCGAACCCGGCCCCGATCGAGATCTCCACGCTGGTGAAGAGCCCCATGATGAAATAGACCACGGTGTTGAAGGCCAGGAAGGTGAAGATGTAGGTGTGCTCGCCGTTCCTCAGGTAGTAGATGTACCTGACGATGATAGAGGCGAAGAGCAGGTTGACCAGGGACCCGGCGACGAAGAGCAGTTCGGTATCGCTCAGCATACGCTCCCTCCTTCAGACGAGAGTTTCTCCAGGAAGAGGAGGTTTCGCTTGAAGCGGTTGTGCTTCAGTCCGGCATAGAGGAGCGAGACCCCGATGCAGTACTTCGAGAACCCGGTCTTCCTGACACCGGCCCGCCCGAGGGCGGTCATCGCCGGCGAGCGGCGCAGGGCCCGGTCGTGCTTGATCTCGCCGATCACCACCTTCGGGTACGAACGGCTTTCCGTGCCGTTGTCGAACGTCAGGTTCAGGTCGAAGGTGAGGCGCTCGGCGTGGTCCCTGGCGACCAGGGTGATCCGGTCGTACGCCGTCAGCAGGACGGGGTGGAACGCCCCGGCGTCGTAGGGGAACGATTCGGCAAGGAACGTCCCCGGCCCGGGATCTGAGAGCTCGGGGAGGCCATCGGTCTCCAGGCGTTTTTTGACCGTGCGCCCGGTGTTCCTCTTCTCCTTGACCTCCAGGAAGGTCGTGTCCGAGGAGAGGTAGTGCCGAAACCGCAGTTTGTAGCGGGTGGCCCGGCCGTTGTGGTGCTGGAGGTAGGTGAGGAAACCGTCGGTGTCGTAGTATTCGGTCTCGTACCTCCCCTGCCGGGCGCCCTCGATCTCCAGCACCCGGTAGGCGTCCCCGAGGTCAGGGAGGATCTGCACGAACCGGTCGGCGGTCATCAGGAATTTCGTCTCGGTCCGATCGAGGAGGTTCGCATCAGAGCCTTCGAGGGCGTCGAGGGTGATCGGCTCGAACGCCGCCAGGGCGGCGGCGAGATCGAGGCCGGCGTTCTGACGGTCCGGTGGGGATAGGGACTGCATCATCTTCTGGACACCTCCGTTGCATGGGATCCCTGTTCTTTCGAGAGAGACGCCAGGACGGCGTCGTGCCGCCACAAGAGATTGGTTTTTCTTGCCTGTCAATGGTCTTTCCCCCTGTCTCCTCCCGGTCGCCCCTCAGGCGGCCGAAGGCGCCTGTGGCGGCGTGCCGTTCATCGGCGCCTGCCCGTCAGGCGGCATCGTCCCTCCGGACTGCCCGCCGAGGGCGTCCTGCAGGTCCTCGACGGTCACGCCGAGTTCGGAGGCCGCCCCTTCGAGGTCCATTCCCCCGTTTCCGGTTCCGTCCCCGAGCGCATCACGGAGGGCATCTTCTGTCACGCCCAGGGTGGCGGCCGCCGATGCGAGGTCAGGGCCGCCGCGTGTGCCGTTCTCCGGCGGGGTCCGCTGCATGTCGCCCTGCGGTGCCTGCGAGATCTCCGTCACGCCGGAGGATTGGTCGGTCGTCGTGTTTTCGACCGTGGTGCACCCGCAGGCCAGTGCGCAGAATGCCAGGCCCGCCATGACGAGGGCGAGAACCACGTGCCGGCAGGTTTTCGTAGTTTCCATATGTCACTCACACTCCCGATATCCCGGAGAGGCAGATGCCCCCCGTTCGGTTTTCGTACCGGGTGCCCGCTGAGGCACTCCGTTGAAAATCGGCATTTTGGGATATATATTCCTAAAATAGGATTTATTCACGGGGTTCACGTTCTCGTTCAAGCGTTGAACCGGGGGGTCAGGGGTATCAGAGAGGGCGCGGGCCTCCCTCGCCGGACTCATGCGGGATGCAACAAAGCCCGGATCCCAAAGAACATAAGGACGCCCGCGACACTCCGTTAAGGAAAAATCACATGCCCGCATCCCCCCACACGCTCAAAACCACCGTAGGCACCCTCTCGCTCGACAACCCCTTCATCCTCGCCTCGGGCCCCCCGACCGCATCGGGCGACCAGATCAGGCACGCCTTCAGGCTCGGCTGGGGCGGGGCGGTGACAAAGACCATTGTCCCGGACTCGATGGAGATCACGGACGTCTCGCCCAGGTTTGCCGCCTGGAAAGGAGAGGACACCGGGCTCCTCGGTTTCGAGAACATCGAACTGCTCAGCAAGCGGGACCTCGCCTGCTGGACCGGGGAGATCGCCGCCATCAAAAAGGAATACCCGGACCGGGTCCTGATCGCAAGCATCATGGCCTCGCCCGACCCCGCGGAGTGGCGGGACCTCGCCAGCGCCGTTGTCGATGCCGGGGCCGATGCGGTCGAACTGAACGTCTCCTGCCCCCACGGCATGCCCGAACGGGGCGTCGGCGCCGCACTCGGGCAGCACCCTCATCTTGTCAGGGGGGTGACGCATGCCGTGCGGGACGCCGTCGAGGTCCCGCTGGTCGTCAAACTCACGCCCAACGTGACCGACATCCTGCCCGTCGCCGAGGCGGCGGTGGCGGGCGGGGCCGATATCCTCGCGGCGATCAACACGGTCCAGTGCCTGATGGGCATCGACCTCGACACCCTCGAACCCCTCCCGTCGGTCGCCGGGGCCGGCACCTACGGGGGATACTCGGGCCCCGCGGTAAAACCGATCGGGCTCCGCATCGTCTCGCAGATCGCACGGGAACTCCCGGTCCCGATCATGGGCGTCGGCGGCGTCTCGCGCTGGCAGGATGCGGCCGAGTACATCGCGGTGGGGGCGTCGGCGGTCCAGGTCTGCACCGCGGTGATGTGGCGGGGGGCCGGGATCGTCCGGGGCATGAACGAGGGGCTCGCGGGCTACCTTGCCGAGCGGGGCCTTTCGGGGCCGGGAGCCCTGCGGGGCCTCGCCCTCCCCAGGATCGGGACGCACGAGGCCCTCTCCCGCGATGCCTCATCCCGCGCCCGTGCAGAGCACCCGGAGCGGTGCACCGTCTGCGGGCGCTGCGTCACCGCCTGCCGCGACGGGGGATCGGGTGCGATCTCGATCGGTGAGCGGGCCGTGGCGATCGACGAGGGGCGGTGCGACGGGTGCGGGTTGTGCGCCCTCGTGTGCCCGGAAGGCGTGATGGTCGTGCGGCGGGGATGATCTCTCGACAGTGATCTCGATCGAGCAGGCGCATAAGAAGTACAGGAATCTCTAAACAGGGGCCAGGTCCTTCCCTCTGCCATCCTATTTTATCCCGCCCCGGCAACACTTTCTCTCAATGTCTCCCATCTCCCCCCTCAGCGGCAGACCCGTATGGCAGCAGGCCATCATCGGCGCCACCGTCCTCGTCTGCATCCTCCTCTTCATCGTCGCACTCCCGTATCAGGTACACCCCGCGCCGGTGCACGTCCAGATCCTGGCGATCAACGACTTCCACGGGCAGGTGTCCGAAGGGCAGAACCTCGACGGAGAACCGGCCGGCAGCGCCCCGGTGCTCGCCTCGTACCTCGAAGCCGCCCTCGCCGACGAAGGGCAGTCGGCCACCTTCATCGCCCTGCCCGGCGACGTGGTCGGCGCCTCGCCCCCGGAGTCAGGCCTCCTCCTCGACGAGCCCACGATGCTCTTCTTCAACGCCTTCGCCGAGGACTGCGAGGGCGGGCCGTACACGATGATCGCCACCTTCGGCAACCACGAGTTCGATAAGGGCACGGCCGAGTTGATGCGGAAGATCGAGGGCGGGAACGGCACGACGAACATCACCCACCTGGTCGACCCCTATCCGGGCTCGAACATGACCTTCGTCTCCTCGAACGTGGTCTGGAAGACCAACGACACGCCCCTCGTCGATCCCTACGTGATCCTGGACGCCGGCGGCGTGCGGATCGCCTTCATCGGCGCCGACACCATCAAGACGCCCTCGATCCAGAAGGCGGCAAACATCGAGGGCGTCGTCTTCAAAGACGAGGCCGGATCGATCAACCGCTACGTCCCCGAAATCCAGCAGGAGGGCGTGCACGCCATCGTCGTCCTCCTCCACGAGGGGGGTGAGCAGGAGGCCTACGACGGCCAGACCAGGAACGGCGGCAACGTCACCGGCCGGGTCACGGAGATCGTCGCCGCCCTCGACCCGGACGTCGACGTCGTCCTCTCGGCCCACACCCACGAGTTCACCAACGCCTACCTGGAGAACGCCGGCAAAAACCCGGTGCTCGTGACCCAGGCGTACAGCTACAGCAGGGCGTTCGCCGACGTTGACCTCTATATCGACCCTGTATCCGGGGAGATCGTCGATAAGTCGGCCGAGATCGTTCGGGCATATGCCGACCGGCCGCCCGGGACCAGCCCCGATCCGGAGGCGTCCGCCTTCCTCGCCGCGGACGAGCAGGTGGTCGGCCCCATGATCGACCGGCCCGTTACGACGGCCTCGGCCGACATCACCGGGGAGCAGACCGGCGCCGGCGAATCCGCGCTCGGCAACCTCGTCGCCGACGCCCAGCGGGCGGCGATGGGCGCCGAGATCGCCTTCGTCACCACGGGATCGCTGCGGGCCGATATCGCGAAGGGCAATGTCACCTGGGGCGATCTCTACGCCGTGCAGCCCTTCTCGTCGAGCGTGCTCTCGATGACCCTGACCGGGGCGGAGGTCGAAGACGCCCTGGAGCGGCAGTGGGAGGCACCGCTGCCGCCCCACAACCTGGCCGTCTCCGGGCTCATCTACACCTACGACGCCACGAAACCGGCCGGCGAGAGGGTCGTCGCCGTCCTGGTGAACGGCACGCCCCTCGATCCGGCCGCGAACTACACGGCGGCGATGGTCGACTTCCTGGCCGGCGGCGGCGACGGCTACACCGTGTTCACGAACGGCACCGATCTCGCCTACGGCCCGGTGGACGTCGATGCCCTGGTCTCGTACATGGGTACGCTTCCCGCCCCGGTGGAGGCGCCGGAACAGACGCGGATCGCGAAGACGACGTGACTGCGTCGAAGCGCCGTTCAAAAAAAGAGTGTTCGGTTTATGTGCCCGGCAGTCTTACATCAGAACCGGCGTCACCGTCGCGACCGAGACCATGAAATAGGCGGCGAGGAGGGCGATGAGGACGAGCGGGATGACGACGGCGATCGCGATCGCGATGACCGCCCGTGCGGTGCTGATCCCCTGGAGCTCGCGGACGCCGAGCACGTACAGCACCAGCGACCAGAGCGAGAAGATGATGCCGACGAACGGGATCCAGCCGAGGAGTAGGCTGGGCGTGCTCCCGTAGAAGAGTGCATTCACGGTCTGCATTACCCCATAGCGCCCGCCGACGACGTAGACCCAGAGGTGCACCCATGCGGCGAAGACGAGCATGCCGACAAAGCCGCCGATGACCGTCAGGATCAGGTCCGCTACGATCCCGGCCGCTCCGCCGGTCCCGGAGACGGCGCGGACCAGCGAGGAGAGGACGGCGTAGAAGAGGAGGAGCGCGCCGAAATACGTGAATACTGTGCCCAGGTCGTCTTTTCTGGACGCCCTGAACGTCTCGACGGGTTTTAAGAAGAATCCTTTCACCCGGTCAACCATGGTGTCGATCATACTATGCGGTATTGTCGTGCATGGGTATAAAGAAGGGGGATTTGAAGGCCATGATTGTTTTGGGGCCGGGTGCGGCACCGAACAGGGTGCCGATCCGCAAGACCCCCTCATCCGGCCGGATCATCCCCGGTGCGGATTGAAATACGATCGGATCCTTTCCCCGACGTTTTTCCTCAGGTTCTCGTAGAAGATGGCGTAGTCGTACATGTGGTACACGCCCGGCGGGAAGGTGACGCTCGTCGCCGGCAGGTCTTCGGGGTGGGAGATCTCCGTGATCACGAGCGCATTACCCTTCACCTGCGCCGCCGCGAAGTGCGGGTGCCTGACCAGGTGTTCGGGATCGCCGCGCCTGAAGAAGACCGCCTCGATGTTGGACGAAGCCGGAGCAAAGGCGGTGTCGGTCCGCCAGGTCAGGGGGTTTACCACGACGGTGCCGGGGATCACGGTCGGGGCCTGCCGCTCCCTGCCCTCCTCGTCTGATATGGTATTGTAGGTGATGAAGCAGCCCGTCTCCTCCGCGCTCTCGCCGACCTTCATCAGCGGGTTTTTCTCCAGGTCGGCCGGCGTGATCGAGTAGCCGATGACGTACGCCGCCACAAGCCGCTCCAGCGAAGCGAGATCGCCGGTGAGGAGTTCCCCGGCCTTCGAGAGTTCGACGACCCTGACCGACCCCTGACTGTGGGCGGCCAGGATGATCGGCCTCTCCCCCCGGTTGATGTGCTCCATGAAATACGCGAAGGCGGCGACGAGGTCGCCCTGCCCGAGGGCGAAGATCGGCGCCGCTTCGGTCAGCATCAGGGGGTTGATCTTCACGTTGTTCTGCCGGTAATAGGGGGCGTAAATGTTCGCCTGCCCGTCGAATATGCTCGCCTGCTCCACCAGGGTCCAGACCGCCTTCTCCCGCAGGCCGGGATCGCGGGTGTCCATCAGGTAGGTCGCGTCGTCGGAGAGGATCGTGGGGTAGACCCAGAAGACGTCCACGGGCTGCCGCTCGGTGCCGAAATGTGCGGGCAGGGCGAGCCAGCTCTCCGGGTCGGCGTAGTCGGGCGCATCGGGCACGTCCCGGTCGAGATCGAACGGGGGGAGGGCGACCGGCACCCCGAGCGCCCTTCCCCGCAGGTCTTCGAGCGTCGGCGCACCTCCGTTTGCACGCTGCATTCCCGTCATGCTCCGCCCGATCCTGTCGCGTTCAGGTAGGCGTCGATCCGGTCGCCGACGTTCTGCTCCAGGTTCCGGTACCAGAAGGCGTAGTCGTAGCGGTGGTACACGCCTTCCGAATACGGGCCGATGTCCAGGTCTTCGCCCTCCGGTATCGTCGTGGTGAGCGCCCCGGTCTCGGGATCGATCCGTGCATCACAGTAGTGCTCCACCTCGCGGAGGAACTCGCCGGTCGTGTCGTTGTAGAAGCGTGCGCCCAGGTTTTCCGATGCCGGGGCGTAGGCGTCGTCGGTCGTCCAGGTGAGCGGGTTGATGCAGTGGGCGCCTGCCATCAGCATCGGGCCGCCGGCCGAGGTCGGCGACTGCGTGTTGTAGGTGACGACGACGCCGGTGTCGTTCGCGCCCTGTGCCGCCGTCAGCCCGGCCGCCGCGAGGTCGGCGTCCGTGACGGTGTAGCCGATCAGGTACGCCGCCACCAGGCGGCTGCGGAGGTCAGCGTCGTCCCCGAAACGGTTCTTGATCAACTCGATCAGGGCCATCGTTCCCTGGCTGTGGCCCGCGATGATGAACGGACGGCCTTCGTTGAGGTGTTCGATGTAGTAGTCGAAGGCCCGCTCGACGTCAACGGCGCCGCGTTTGAACTCCGCCGTGTCGGTCGCGAGCATTCCCGGCTCCACCGCCACCTGCGTCGACATCTGCCGGTAGTAGGGAGAGAAGACGTTGGCGTTTGGTTCGTACACGCTTGCCTGCGCCGCAAAAATGCCCTGCGCCAGCGCCCGCTCATTGACGCTGTTGACGTCCATGAAGCCGGTGGCGTTGCTGCTGACCGTCGGGTACACGTAGAAGACGTCCACCGGTTTATCTGCGGACGGCAGGGAGAGCCAGTAATACGGGTCGGCGTAGTCCGGGTCCTGGACGGGGTCGACCGCCCCGGCCGGGAGCGTCTCGTTGCCGCCGGCCGGGGATCCCCCGTTCGCGCAGCCGCAGGTAAAAATGAAACATACCCCCATCACGGCGATGAGGCAGATCAAAGAGCGAGTATTGGTAATCATCACAAGGTCTCCTGGGTGGTTGTACAGGCCCGAAACGAATTTTTTCCGCGGGTCTGGTGAGCGGAAGGGGCCAGGCAGTCCCTCCGGCTCGCCACGCAAAAACGCTCGATACCGACGCCGGGGATCGCCTCTCCGGCCGATTTGTTCCAGAACGCGGGCGTTCAGGCGATTTTGGACGATGAACGCACCGGAAGGGTTCGGGAGCCGTACAATACTAAAATCCGCGTCGACAAGAAAAATAAACTTTTCCCGGGCTCGATTTTGTTCGAGAGATTAGGCTTTGTTGAATTTCTCAACCACTACAACAACGAGGATCGCTTGAATGCACCCTGGTGAGGGTATGACAGATCTCCCCTTTATCGTGGAACCGGACCACGGGATGGTCTGGACGAACCCATTCGCCCGGCAGTTTCAGGGAGCAGATGGGGGATCGGTGTGCCGCAAAACGGCGATTGGGGTGGGGACGGGCACACCACGCCGGCACGCCCACCCACCATTTTTGATCGAGAGATGCTCCGCCCGACCAGTCCCCGTATATCAGGGGCAATCCGCTCCAAGGGGATGCAACCCACGGCGTACGGGAAATCGATCAGCCTCCTCCCGGTGGGCCGGCCTCCCCCCGGTCCCCTCCCCCATCTTTATATCCCGTCTCTCCCATCCCTCCCCAATGATCCCGGAAACCTTCACCTGCGACGCCGTCACCTGGGAGCGGGCCGTCTCTCTCTCCCGCACCCTGGCGGCGAAGGTCCGCGCCTCGGGCTTTCGCCCCGACCTCGTCGTCGCCGTCGGCCGCGGCGGCTATGTCCCGGCGAGAATCGTCTGCGACGAACTCCTGATCATGGACCTGGCCGGCATCAGGGTCGAGCACTGGGGGACGGCCGAGCACAAAAACGAACGGGCCGTGGTCCGCCGCCCCCTTACAGACGATATCGCCGGTCTCGCCATCCTGGTCGTCGACGACGTCACCGACACCGGCGATACCCTTGAGGCGGCGCTCGACCACCTGGAGGGCCGCGGGGCGGGCGAGATCAGGACCGGGGTGCTCGTCCACAAACAGGTCTGCGGGGTCGCCCCTGACTATCATGCCGAGTTCGCCCCGTCGTGGCACTGGGTGATCTTCCCCTGGGCCCGCCACGAGGACGTCTTCGGCTTCACCGGCAAGGTGCTTGCCGACGAGCCCGCCGACATGGCGGAGATCAGGGCGATCCTGGCCGGGAAGTACGGCCTCCTCGCCGGCGAGGAGGAGGTCCTCGAAGCCCTCGCCGACCTGGTCGCCGCGGGTCGGGCGGTGCAGGACGGCCCGCGCTACCTGCTCGCGCCCCGCGAGTGAGGGCGAAAACAACCGTTATTTCCCCCAAGAGACGGCATGGCGGCCGGTAAGGACGGGGCGACCTGCGGATCAGGGTCACCGTCTCGATCCCCCGGCGCCCGGACCGAGGGGCAGAGAGAACTCCTGCGACAATTCCTGGAAGAAAAGGGGTGACGCCGCCAGATCGCAATCTATACCACCGCCGGCGGCAGAGACTCTAATCTCCATGCGCCGCTCCAGCCTGATCACCGCACTCTCAGTAATCGGGTTCTTCGCGATCTTCTCCACCACGATCTCGAAAAACCCGGTCCTGCCCCTCTTCTCCCAGGCACTCGGCGCCGGCGAGGTGACGATCGGGCTGATCGCGGCAGTCTCGCCGGCCGCAGGGATCCTCTTCTCCTTCCCGGTGGGCGTGCTCGCCGACCGCATCGGCGCAAAACGGTTACTCACCGGATCGGCCCTCGTCTTCCTCACCGCCCCGCTCCTCTACCTCTTCGTTGCCGACCCCCTCTGGCTCATCCCGGTCAGATTTTTCCACGGCCTGGCGACGGCGATCCTGGGGCCGGTGGCATCGATCACGATCTACACCGCCTACCCTGAGGCAAAGGGGGAGATGAGCGGAATCTACTCGTCGGCAACACTTGTGGGGCGGACGGCAGCGCCGCTCGCCGGCGGGATCATCCTCTCGGCCTCGGCTGCGGCGGCCGGACTCACTGCCTATCATCTGGTCTATGGCGCCGCATTCCTCGCAGCGATCCCGGTGCTCTTCCTGGTGCTCACCCTGAAAGACGCACCGGGGGATCCGGCCGGGGCAAAGGGGCAGACGGTCTCCTTCACAGCAAGCCTGCGAGGATTTTTGCAGAGCCCGCCCCTCCTCTCCACAGCCCTCGTGGAGATGGCAGCGTACTTCACCTTCGGGATCTTCGAGACCTGGCTCCCGCTGTATCTCATCGCCGCCGGTGTCCAGGAGTACCTGATAGGTCTCCTCTTCGCCCTCCAGGTTGTCGCCGTCGCCGTCTCCAAACCGTTCTTCGGCGCCCTCTCGGATCAGAAGGGCAGGCGGATCCAGATCGTCGCCGGGCTCCTTGCCGAAGGGGGCTGCATCGCTGCCTTCGCCTTCACCGTCGCCGTCCCGGCGGTGATGGCGGTCGGCATCTGTTTCGGGCTTGCCCTCTCCCTGGTCACGGTATCGACCGGGGCCTACATCGCCGACCTCTCTGACCGTGAACACCTCGGCGCCTCGATCGGCGCCCTCAGCGCGATCATGGACATCGGGCACGCATCAGGGCCGCTCGTCGCCGGGGCGGTCATCGCCATCGCAGGCTACGCCGCGGGTTTTTTCCTGCCGGCCGTTCTTGCCGCCGGTATCGCCGTAGTCTTTATCGGAGCGGGCAGGAGTGCTGGATAAAAAAAAGAGTGGAGAGTCGTTTCCCTGAGCCCCGACCGGGTTCAGACCCTCACACCTGAACAGCACTCGGCCATTCCGGAAACCCCACCGCCCCGGAACCTCTCGACCGCCCCCCTGACGGCGGCGATGAGGTCGGTGTAGAATTTCACGCTGACGCCGCTTTTCTGGAGGACGTCCGACGCCCCGGCGCCGCGGGCGCGCCGCTCAAGACCGTCTGAGAAGCTTCCGGTGATCAGGATATATGGGACGGGGTTCCCCTCCCTCCTGATCCGCCCGAGGAGCTGGACGCCGTTCATCTCCGGCATATCGTAGTCTGAGATGCAGATATCGAAGTACTCGGTCTCCAGCCTGTTCAGGGCGTCTCCCGGCGACCCTGTACTGGAGACCTCAAACCCTCCGATGTTCTCAAGATAAAGACTGATCGTGTCAAGCAACGCTGGATCGTCGTCCACGGTGAGGACCCTGATGGCCTCTCCGGTGTGGGGGCTCATGAGAGGTAGTGTACAACCGCAATATATATGACTTCCGATATATTCCGGTATTAAAATTCAATGAATTATCCATCAGATTATTTTTAAATCCGGATTCCCGGAAATTTGAGGTAATAACTCGGAGTAATATATATAGCACGGTATCGGAGGCGGATTCACCCTTCCGTTCCCCGGTATCGCTGCGAAATTCCTCGCAGTCATGGAATCCTTTATCCCTCTCCGGGAAGAGGTTGTTGCATGAAGCGAATGGTGCTTGGAACCGCCGCCGCACTCCTGCTCTGCGCCTGCATCCTCGGCGCAGGCTGCACCGGAGGGGAACCGGCGGACGTGACAACGCCGACGCCGACGGAGAACGGATCTGTCGGTATGGCGAACCCTGCCGCCGTATGGTGCGAGCAGATGGGATACGGCTATGAGATCAGGAAGGACGCCTCAGGAGGAGAGTACGGTGTGTGCATCTTCGGCAACGGCATGGAAGCCGACGAATGGGCGGTCTACCGTGCGGCAATGGGAGCCTACAACGAGACGGCGAACGGGACAGTGGTCGACGTCACGAAGGGCGACGTCGTGGCGATCGCCCTTGCGGAGAACCCGACGACCGGGTACGGGTGGAACGCCACCCTCTCTGCCGGGCTCACCCTCTTAAACGACACCTATGTCGTGGATGATCACCCTGCGGGCATGGTCGGCGTCGGCGGAACGCGGACCTGGATCCTGAGGGCCGACGGGACGGGGGACCAGACCTTCTCCGCGGTGTACAAACGCCCCTGGGAGAACGCCACCGCCCAGGACGAGACCTTCTCCCTCTCCTTCACCGTCGCCTGAGGCGGCACCCTCGCCCTCTCTTTTTTCCGGGACCATTGATATAGGAGGAGATGATATGGGGGGTGAGGATCGAGATGAAGATCACCGGATTTGTCGGAAGCCCGAGAAAGGGGGGGAACACCGATGTGCTTGTCAGGCAGGCCCTCGCGGGAGCGGAGGAGGCGGGGGCGGCGACCAGGCTTATCTATCTCAACGACGTCGCGTTCCGCGACTGCCAGGGGTGCGGGTTCTGCAAACGTGCCGGGGCGTGCCGGCTCAACGACGGCATGGAAGAACTCTACGAGGCGATCAGGGAGTCGGACGGGATCGTCCTGGGGTCGCCGGTCTATTTCGGGATGATCACCGGCACGGCAAAAAGTTTCATCGACCGCTGGTACGCCTTCCTCAACGACGACTTCACCAGCCGTATCCCGCCCGGAAAGACGGCCGCCCTCATCCTGCCACAGGGCGACGTAAACCCTGACGTCTATGCGCCGATGGCCACCCATTTCTCGGTGACCCTGGAGTTCTTCGGCTTCCGTGTGGCGGCCCCGCTGATCGCCGCCGGGATGCTGGACGCGGGCGACGCCGGGAAGGACGAGGCGCTGATGGCGCGGGCCTATGCCCTGGGGCAGGCGCTGGTCCCGTCGCAGACCGAGAAGTAGGCCTCGGCCTCCTCCAGGAACGACTCCCGACTGGCATAGAACTCCCGGGCGAGGAGGAAGATCCGGGCGGCGTCGCCGACCGCCCGGTGCGGACTCAGGAACGGAGAGTATCGATCCGGGACCGGGTAGCGGTAATGGTTCGACCTGATGGCGCCGGCGCCCTTTCCAAACCCGATGATGCATCCGGCGCGATCGAGCGAGAGGAAATTTTTCATCCCGAGCGCCGCCCCGACCTCGCGCTGGAGGTCGGTGCAGGCGTACGGCCCGAGGTCGAACCCGGCCCGGTCGAGGGCCCGGCACTCCATGCTCCGGGCAAAGAAGGTGAATGCAGCCGGATCGTGTCTGGTGCAGAGGGCGTCCATGAAGAGGGCGAGATCGGCGAAGGAGGCCGACGCAGCCGCCCGCGCCTCCCGCCAGCCGGCCCGGTTGAGCCTGAAGCGCGGGTCGTACGGGAGGCCGCCGGTCCCCTGTCCCGGGTTCGCCACCGTGGTCATAACGCCGGTCCGGCGGCCGAGGTCGTCGGTGCTGCTTTTCCAGATCTCGACCTCGAGATCGTGGGCGAAGGTTCGTCCCGCAAACGCAGCGCAGTCGGCTACGGGATCGTAGGTGACCACGCCGACCTCGATGGGCATGACGATTTTTCGGTGCGTCCCGTAGACATGGCCGAACTCCATGTCGATAAAGGCGACCGGCCCCTCTTCTGGTCCCATTCTAGGATACGACGACGAAGACCTTCTTCGTGGCGCCGCACCTGGGGCAGAGCCAGGTCTCGGGGAGTTTTTCAAAGGGCGTTTTCGGCGGGATGTTCTGGGAGGCGTCGCCGGAGCCCGGATTATAGATATAGCCGCACTTTGTGCACTTGTACATGTCCATGGTGCGAAGGAGGGCACAATGGTATTTATGGGTTTTGAAATCCGCGCAGAGACCGGTGCCAGACGTGCATGCTTTCGCACGCCCCGCAGATCTGGGTGTTGTTGATCAGGGTGCCGCCGTAGCGGTAGCCCGCCCCGGCGAAGAGGCGGTTGACCGGGTACCACCCGGCCCGGCAGATCGTATAGGCGGTCTGCATCCCCTGTTCGGCCATCCTCTCCTCCATCGCCAAAAGCAGAGCCGCCGAGAGGCCGCGACCCCGGAACTCCGGCCTGACGGCGAGATCGGTCATCTCGACGTTCTCGCCGTCCGGGTCCATCTCGGCGGAAGAGGCCGCCGCGATCGTTTCTCCCTGCCTGACGACGAAGAACCGGACGTCCGCGGCCATCGAACCTTCGATGTGGTCGGGGTCGTCGATCGGGAAGGGGTAGGTGGCGAAGGTTTCGGCGTACAGGTCCGCGATCCCGGGGGCGTCCTCGGGTCCGGCCTCTTCGATCGAGAAACCCGCCGGGGGACCGGTGCGCCGGTCTGACGGTCCGTCCAGGAGCAATCGGCGGTCGAGGACGGCGGCGGGATCGACGGAACGCCCCGCATCGAGGAACCGGGCGACGAAGTAACCGTCCTCCCGTCCGCTGTACAGCCCGGGCACCGCCGCCTCGACATGGTAGCCTGCCCGGAAAAAGCCGTCGAGCGCCGGCGCCGGGACGCGGGCGATCACCTTCGTATAACCCTGCTCCTCTGCCAGCGCCGCCAGGCGGTCGGGCATCTCCGGCATGTCGGTCCCGGCGAGGTGCATCAGGTAGACGCGATCGTTCTCCGGGCCGTGCTGGACCGTCGAACTCCCGATGACCGTGACCTGATCAGGCATCGCCCCGCCGCTCCATCCTGTCGGTGTTCTCAGGGACCAGGGTGGTGGTCGGGTCGAGGTCTGAGAGGAGGCTTGCGATCCCGGTGGTGCCCTGCTCCTCTGCGCCCTCTTCCATCAGTTTGAGACTGCACTCGGCGCACCTGCCGTCGCAGTACGCCGGGCGGTAGTCTGCCGGTTCTGGATAGGAGGTGATGACGCCCTCGTAGTTCCTGAGCACCACCCGCGAGTCCGACCACGAGATCAGGTAGGTGGGCATCACCGGGATCTTGCCGCCGCCGCCGGGTGCGTCGATGACATAGGTCGGGACGGCGAACCCGCTGGTGTGGCCGACGAGGTTCTCGATGATCTCGATGCCCTTTGCGACCGAGGTCCTGAAGTGGGAGAGGCCCTCGCTGAGGTCGCACTGGTAGAGGTAGTACGGGCGGACGCGGTTTTTGACGAGTTTCTGCACAAGGGTCCGCTGGAGCCGCGGGCAGTCGTTGACGTTTGCCAGGAGGACGGTCTGGTTGCCGAGCGGGATGCCGGCATCGGCGAGTTTCGCGAGCGCCTGTTCGGCGGTGGCGGTGATCTCTTTGGGGTGGTTGAAATGGGTGTTGATCCAGAGCGGGTGATGGCGGGCGAGCATTTCGACGAGGTCGTCGGTGACCCGCTGCGGGAGGACGACCGGGATGCGGGTGCCGATCCGCACCACCTCGACGTGCTCGATGGCGTCGAGTTCGGTGAGGATCCGGTCGAGGAGGGCGTCGGGGAGCATGAGGGGATCGCCGCCTGAGAGGAGGACGTCCCTGATCTCGGGGTGCGACCTGATGTAGGCGAGACCGGCGTCGATCTCTTCGTGCGAGGGGATGGAGTCTACGTCCCCCACCCGGCGTTTTCTGGTGCAGTGCCGGCAGTACATGGCGCAGAGGTTGGAGACCAGGAAGAGCACCCGGTCGGGGTAGCGGTGGGTGATGCAGGGCGCCGGGTGGTCGGCGTCCTCGGCCAGCGGGTCGGCGAGGTCGCACGCCCCGATCTCGAGTTCCTGTGTCGAGGGGAAGCACTGCATGAAGACGGGGTCGTTCGTGTAGTCCTCCCGGTCGATGAGGGAGAGGTAGTACGGGGTCACGCAGAGCGGGAACGTTGCCACCGTCTCTTCGAGGGCGTCCCGCTCTTCAGGCGGGAGGGCGATCCCGAGGGCCTGTTCAAAGGTCGCGATATCGCGGACGGCGTGGGCAACCTGCCACTGCCAGTCGTTCCACCGTGCCACGGCGGTGTCGGCGTCGATGCGCTCCGCGATCTTCTGCTCGGTCGTCGTGTCGGTCAGCATAAAAAATCTCCTAAAGATCTCTATTTCCGACCTGTGATATATCGAACCCGATATTTTTTTATAAGATGAATTTTGGAAAACCGGAACCGATTATTTGAGATCTGCCTCCGGGGGCGTTCGGGGAGCGGCGTGGATCCCGGTCACCGGCACCCTGGATGGCAGCCACGCCATCGGGGCCGTGAAGGGGGGGGGCCGTCCTGTTTTCCCGACGGTGCAGGTCTCCAGCGGCCAGACGACCACCCTCTTCGCAACCCTGAACGACGACGACGAGGAGCACGGCTAAGCGCGACGGCTTCGGCAGACGGCACACCACCGAACCGGACCTCATCGACACGGACGACGACGGCCTCTCCGACGGCTACGAGGCCGGCGAGACGGTCACTGAGAACGGCAAAACCTTCCGCAAACAGCGGAGCGATCCGACGAAGGCGGACACCGACGGCGACGGGCTGGACGACTACCTGGAGGATGCGATCGAGAGCGATCCGTTCTGCGCGGACACGGACGGCGACGGCCTCTCCGATTCATTGGAGTGGAACACCGTCGGCACCGACCTCTGGTCGGCCGACACGGACGACGACGGCCATTCCGATTACGAAGAGTACAACGATCCCGACTACGACCCCCTCGTCTACGAGGAGCGCTACGGCCCCATGGAGATGGGCCGCGAGTTCCTCCTCGGCGCTGTCCTCGGGGAGTGGGGCGCCGACGACCACGACAACATCTACTACCTGGGCGGCTGGGTCGCAAGTGGCATCATTGCGATCGGCGACGTGCGGGACATCGCAACGACGATCTCGCGGGGCGACCTCGTCGGCACGGGCTTGAACATCGCCGCGCTGATCCCCGGTTACGGCGACGGGGCGAAGGTCGCGGTCGTCGTCGGGAAATTCGTGGTGAAGCACCCGGAGTTGTTGAAGCCAGCAATGGTGCTGCTGGTGGGGATCACGCCGTATGTGGATGAAGCCGCTGAGTGGGCAAACAATTTCCGAAAGATACACGGCGATGAGGCGCTTGATAAGTTCCTGAAAAACGGTATCACCGCAGAGGATCTGAGATTAATATCAAACAGCAACGGAAACCTGCTGAAGACGCTGGCGGTTGTCAAGCGGAGCGATGGAAAGGCCGTCTGGATGGAGGAAGGATTGACGAAAGCTGAAGCGAAGGCCCTAAACAGAGCGACAACTGGTTGGAAGCACATTGAAGAGAAGCATATCCTTGATCCGGAAGGAAATCAGTTTGCTAATGTTTTTGGTGAGGTCTATCGAGATGAAAGTAAAATAAAAGACCTCATCATGGAAGGGGCTAAGGAAAGTCAAAAAATTAACGACAATGGAGTTTATCATTACGTAGAACCAAATACCGGAGAAATATTGTTGCTGGTTATCGGGAATAACGGCTATATTGTAACTGCATATCCCTTTAGGGTGAAATGATATGAAGAATAGTTTGAAAGAAAAAATCAAATTTTTTACCCGAATCCTGGGTACAGAACCTGACACAGAATATATGAACAGAGTTTATACGCAGTTTACTCTCATCGAATTCAAAAATGGACAAAAGACGTACGTATTCGATGGTGCCTTTGAAGGCCATATGCTTTGCACCGCAGATATGATCGGAAAAACCAAAGAAATTGTGCTGGTGATGTTAGTATTGTCTCTTGAAAGGGTTGCAAGCGAGGGTAAGAGCATAGTCCCTTCATCAAAACATGGAGACAATTACTTCGGGCCGATCTTGAGTGTTAATGGATGTATAGAGGAGATCATCATCCAGGATGATCCCAAAAATGCCAAAAGGTGGCAGGATGCCATCGTCGATTTCGGGGTCGGGAAGATACTGATTGAGATCGACAAAAAGTACTTCCATCTCCAGTTAAAAGAGGGGGATTACATTCACATTATCGGTCGTGTCGATCTGCGGGGTATTGAATAAATATTATTTCGACTACGTGGAATATCCCGACCCCATCGCGTAACGAAGATCGTCGCGCCCCGATGAAACACCTGATCGCTAAAAACCCCTATTCCGTGGGGATCGCCGGCAATGCATCGCACAGGCCGCAGAGAGGAGACCCTCTCACCCAATCTCCCGCGAGGATTTATCGGCCGCCCGTCCAAACCTGTAGGAGGATGTACTACCACCTCATCCTCACCGACGCCTGCAACCTCTGCTGCTCGTACTGCCGGGCAAAGGACTTCGAGGAGAGCGATCCCCCGGAGCGGGAGGCAGAGGTGGACGAGAATATCCCGTCGGATCTCGCCTTCGACCTCGCCGGCCTCTACCGTTTCCTGGGAGAGGATCCCACCCCGGTCCTCACCTTCTACGGCGGCGAGCCCCTGCTGAGATCCGACCTGATCGAGGAGATCATGGAGCACGCCCCGCCCTGCCGGTTCATGATCCAGACCAACGGCCTCCTCCTCCACAGGCTTGAGCGCGAAATCGTCAACCGTTTCTCGACGGTGCTCGTCTCGATCGACGGACCCGCGGCTCTCACCGACGCCCACCGCGGCGCCGGTGTCTATGCGGCGGTGATGAAGAACGTCCGGGCGCTCCGTGCCGGCGGCTATGCCGGCGAACTCATCGCCCGGATGACCGCCGACGAGGAGACCGATATCGAGGCGGCGGTCCTCCACCTCGATGGGATCGAGGAGAACCCCTTCTCGGCGATCCACTGGCAGATCGACGCCAACTTCTGGGGCGACTGGCGGCGCCGGGACTTCGCCCGGTGGGCGGAGGAGGCGTACAACCCCGGCATCAGCCGCCTGGTCAGGCGCTGGGTCGGCGAGATGGAGGGGGGGAGGGTGCCGCGGTGGTACCCCTTCCTCGGGTGCATGGCCGACCTCCTTTCAGGGCAGGAGAGCCGCCTGCGCTGCGGCTGCGGCTATATGAACTACACGGTGATGACCGACGGCACGATCGTCCCCTGCCCGTGCATGGCCGGGATGAAGGAGTGGTACCTCGGGCATGTCTCGACGACCGTCCCGGCCGATCTCCCGGTCGCCCCGGTGGGAGAGCCCTGCACCACCTGCGATATCGCCGGGTTCTGCGGGGGGCGGTGCCTGTACTCCAACATCCTGCGCCCCTGGCCTGCCGAAGGGCGAAGCGTCGTCTGCGGGACGGTCAGGAACCTCCGCGACGCCCTTGTCGGGGCAGTCCCTGCCGTGCGCCGCCTCATCGACGATGGCGTCATCTCGACCGAGGACTTCGCCTTCGAGCGCTACAACGGCTGCGAGATCATCCCGTGAACCGGGCAATACCATCATAACGGCCCGGCCGAAAGATAGAGAGAGAGAACGCATGGACAACGATGAGATTCGCCGGTACCTGATAGACTACACCCTCTCAGCCTCGCAGGCGACGCAGGTCGAGGAGATCGCCATCGGCGAAGGGCGCTATCCCCGCTACGTCAACGAGTACTGGACGGCCGCACAGCGACAGACCTCATCGATCCACGAGATATCGTACCGCGCCTGCTTCAAACCCCAGCTCCCGGCCTTTTTTATAAAATGGCTCTCGGGCGAGGGGGACACCGTCTACGACCCCTTCGGCGGCCGGGGGACGACGGCGATCGAGGCGGCGCTGCTGAAGCGGCGGGTCATCTCAAACGACGCCAACCCCCTGAGCAGGATCCTCACCGAACCGCGGCTGCATATCCCGGCAATGGACGAGATCGCCCGGAGGCTGGAGGAGATCGAGACCGGCGGGGATGAGTGCGCCGATATCGACCTCTCGATGTTCTACCACCCGAAGACCGAGGCGGAGATCGTCTCCCTGAGAGACTACCTCGCCGACCGGCGTCTCGACGGCACCGAGGACGCCGTCGACCGGTGGATCAGGATGGTCGCCACAAACCGGCTGACCGGACACTCCAGGGGTTTTTTCTCGGTATATACGCTGCCCCCGAACCAGGCGGTATCGCAGGAGAGCCAGAGAAAGATCAACGAGAAGCGGACCCAGGCGCCCGAGTACAGGAATACGAAAGAGCTCATCCTGAAAAAGTCCAGGAGCCTGGTGCGAAACCTCACCCCCGAGCAGATCGACGCCCTGAACGCCGCAGGGAGAACGGCCCGGTTCTTGCATGGGGACGCGAGATCGACCCGGGAGATCAGGGCCGGTTCGGTCAGGGTGACGGTCACCTCGCCCCCGTTCTTGAACATCGTCCAGTATTCAAAGGACAACTGGCTGCGGTGCTGGTTCAACGCCCTGGACACGGAGCGGATCGCAGGACAGATCACGATGGCGAGGACCGTCGAGGCGTGGTCCGCTGTCATGAGCGACGTCTTCAGGGAACTCTACAGGATCACGACCGGCGGCGGGTATGTCGCCTTCGAGGTCGGCGAGGTAGACCGGGGGCGGGTCTGCCTGGACGAGCACGTGATCCCGCTCGGCCTCGGTGCAGGCTTCGAGTGCCCGGGCGTCCTGGCCAACGTCCAGGAGTTCACGAAGACCTCCAATATCTGGGGCGTGAACAACAACAACGCCGGGACGAACACGAACAGGATCGTCCTGTTCAGAAAGGCGGCGTGACCCCGGCGGGGTCAGGAAAAAAATGGATCCGGACCCTCCCCTCAGGGGAAGGAGAGGGACATCTCGCGTTTTGCCTGGATATTGAGCCTGGTCGAGTAGGTCCCGGCCGAATGACCGGCACCAGATACGTCGCCGTGCGCGAGGTCGCGCAGGAGGATGTCCCTGATCACCATGCTCGCATGCACCTGGATATAGCTGCGCTGGTCGTGCGTCCACCACCGGTGCACCGGGGCGGTGAACCCGCAGTACGGGCAGGAGTAGTCGGCGCCCGAGTCCTCCTCAAAGGCATAGAGGCGGTTCGAGTTCAGTACGTTGAACGAGTTCAGGCGGGCCTTTGAGATGCGCTCAACCTCCTGTTCGTTCAGCTGCATCTTGAAGGTCCGTGCACAGGACGGGCAGGTCCTGGCAATAAACCCGTCGTCATCAAAAGGAAACGGAATACGAATGGTAATGTCGCTCATGGCATGCTCACCCCGGGGATCTCTTCCCGGCAGCGTGGGGGCGGGGATCTCTCGAGTTCCCCATTCACAATGAATCCAGAGCCAATATATACTCTTCGAAATGATGCCATGCTCTGGTGCATGGCAGATATGCATTCCAACATCTCCTCGCAAATCATAATATTTTCTCAGGATAAGGGAGGGATGCCGCACGGGTGCGGCGGAGGGGGGACAAATGGGAAAGATCGAAGAGATGGAGTCCGCAGGCGATCTCGACGGGATCGCCGATAAAGTGCGAAGCGGGGCGACGAGCGAGCGGGTCGCCGCCGCATGGAAACTGGGGGCCCACGGCGACGAAGGCGTCAGGCGCCTGATGCCGCTCCTCCTCGATGGAAGCCTCGAGGAGCGGTGGCGGGCGGCCATGGGGCTGACCAGGGCCGGCGAGAAGGCGGTCGATCCCCTGATCGGCGCCCTCGCCAGCGAACGCCCCGAGACAAGGAGCGCCGCGGCCTGGGCCCTGCAGGAGATTGGGGACCGAAAGGCCGTAAAACCGCTGATCAAGGCGCTCGAAGATTCGGAGGATTCGTGCCGCTGGATGGCGGCGGCCTGCCTGATCAGGTTCGCCGACGAAGAAGGGCTCAAGGCGCTTGAGGATGCCCTTGGAAAAGAGAGCGAGGAGGGCAGGGGGTATATCGGCCTGCTCGCGGAGGGGTCCTGAGGGGCCGCCCCGCACCTGTTTTTTATTCCGCCCCGAGCGCCTCGATCGGGTTGAGGCGTGCCGCCCGCAGCGCCGGGTACACCCCAGAGAGCAGGCAGACACCGATCCCGATCCCCATGCCGACCGGGATGTACACCAGTGTCTGCGGGGCGAAGAAGAAGGTCGTGTCCCCGAACATGAAGGAGATCAGCAGGTATCCGCCGAGCAGGCTCACCAGGGCACCGACGAACGAGCCCGCAACTCCCAGGATCACCGCCTCGTACAGGAATATCAGACTGATCTCGTGCTTCTGCACCCCGATGCTCCGCAGGATCCCGATCTCCTTGATCCGCTCGGAGACCGACATCAGCATCACGTTGAAGATGCTCACCGCCGCCACGATGAGGGAGATCCCGCCGATCGCCATCACGAAGAGGGAGATGCTCCCGAGGGCCTGGTTGACCATGTCCAGGAAGGCGCGGGAGTCCCAGACCGTCACCGTATCCTCGCGCCGGTTCATCTTGGACTCGATGCTCTCCTTCACCCGGTCGATTGCCGAGAGGTCCTTGACGACGATCTGGACCATGCTGTAGCCTTTGTCCCCGTAGATCGAGGTGAAGGTGTTTTCCGCCACGACGATGGCGTTGTCGGTCATCATCGCCCCGGAAAACCCGGACTCTTTCAGGATGCCGACGACCCGCAGACTCCGTCCGCCCTCAGAACCAAGAACGATCCGGCTCCCGACGCGCATGTCGTACTCCCTCGCCAGGGCCGGGCCGACGAGAGCGCCTTCGCCGCCGCGGACAGACACCCCCCGATCGACCTCGGCGATCTCCCCGATGTCGCCGGGGTCGAGGCCGTATACGCTTGCATACCCGTCCTCCGAGCCGACGGCGATCCGGTCGGAGCCCGACATGATCGGGATCACCGGGTTTGTCCCGGCCGAGAGTTTGATGTCCCGGAGCTGCCGCTCGGTGATCCCCTCGTCGCTCCCCGTGGTCATATACGGGTAGACGACAAGGGTGTTCGCGCCCTCCGAGAGCTGGGACGAGACAGAGAGCTGGAGGGTCGAGCCCATCATCCCCATCGCCGTGATCGCCAGCACGCCGATGACGATCCCGACGGCCGCCAGGAGAGAGCGGAGAAAGTGGAGCCTGACGTTCCGCGTCGCAAGGTCGAAGAGGATCCTGGAGAAGATCATCGGGCGATCCTCCCGTCAGAGATGGTGACGACCCGGTCGGCATATGCGGCCGTTCTGGCGTCATGGGTGACCATCACGATCGTCCGCCCCTCCTGGTGGAGATCGGCCAGCAGGTCCATGATCTGCGTCCCGGTCTTTGAGTCCAGGTTCCCGGTGGGTTCGTCGGCGAGCAGGATCCGTGGATTGTTTGCAAGCGCCCGCGCGATCGCCACCCGCTGCTGCTGCCCGCCAGAGAGTTCGGGGGGCGTGTGGGTGATCATCTCCCCCTCGAGCCCCACCTTCCGCAGGAGCTCGGCCGGGCGGCCCGAGACATCGCGGCGCCGGTGCTTCATGATCAGGGGGAGTTCGACGTTCTCGTAGGCGGTGAGCAGGGGGATGAGGTTGAACTTCTGGAAGATGAACCCGATCGCGTCCCGCCTGAGGTTGGTGAGCTCGATGTCGCTGAGATCCCGAACGTCGGTGCCGTCGATGAGGAGGCGGCCCGAGGTCGGGACGTCCAGGCAGCCGAGCTGGTTGAGAAGGGTGGACTTGCCCGAGCCCGAGGCGCCCATGATCGCCACGAACTCGCCCTCCTCGATCGAGAGCGTGACGCCGTTCAGCGCCACCACGTCCCCTGCAGGGCGGGGATAGACCTTCCTGACCTCTTCGAGTCTGATGACCGGTGCGTCCATGTGATTCTGTTATCTCCCAACATACCCGGCACGCTGCACGAAGATTATGCCTAACAGTTCTTTACCCCGGCGCCAATATACCTGACGTTCGGACCCTCAGGATAGATAGATATGCCCGGCGGAAGAGTGATCTGATCGATGTTTATCCTCTCCCACCTGGTCGCCGGCATCATCGTCGGGATCATCCTCGCGCGGGCCTTCCACGACCGCCGGGCGATCCCGGCCGCTGCCTTCGGGGCCCTCCTCCCCGACATCATCGACAAGCCCCTGGGCCATATCTTTCTCGCCAGTTCCCTGGGTTACGGGAGGATCTACTCGCACACGCTTCTCTTCCTCACCATTGCCACCCTGATCGGGATCGTGATCTTCTGGCGCTACCGCAGCATCCTCGCGCTCGCGGCGGCGGCCGGAATCGCCTCCCACCAGGTCCTGGACGCGATGTGGCGGGAGCCTGTGAACTGGCTCTATCCCATGTTCGGCCCGTTCACCAGGGGGAGCGGGGGCCGGTCCTTTTTCGACCTCGTCATGTCTGAGCTGGCCGAGCCCACCGAATGGATCCTCTTCGCCGCCGTCCTCCTCCTCGGCCTGGCGTTGCTGTACCAGGAGAGGCACGAGACGGTCAGGGCGCGGTTTGCCCCCCTGCTGGAGAAAGCCCTGCTCGTCCTGGGGATCCTTCTGCTGGCCGCGGGGCTCTGGGTCGCCGGGTGCGCCTTCCTGAATCTTTCCTGCCCCCTCACCGGGCTGCGGAGTCCTGAGGATCATCTCATCTGTGGCTTTGTGATCATGCTCGCCGGCATTGCGGCGCTCTCCTGCAGGAAACCACAGTAACGGGTCCCATTACTTCGCTAAAATGTTTGAGACAGCCATCAGAAGATCAAACCATCAACGTCCCTTCGCGTATCTTCGCGGACTATAGCGTGAGTTTTCAGCACTGGGTGTGATAGAGCCTCACGCGAAGCCGCGAAGTCCGTGTGCTGCTAAATCCGTTTTGAGTCGTCGCGCGAGACCGCATCGCTCGATGTCGGATGTCAAAATGAGCGAAGTACTGGGTCCTCTTTTCCGTCTCGAAAAACCGGTTGCGCACGGGGCCTGCCACCCCACCGAAGTGCGATAGGGGGAGATGGCAGGATTTTATTCCGGGATTATCCAGGAGAGTCTCACGCTCTAGGCGTGAAAAGACGCACAGATCCGGGGAGGAGAACGGCGCTTTATTTCTTCGCGGCCGATCGCGTCTTCGCGTGAGTTGGCGGTGTGCCGGTGACGGGGACGGTAGGCGCTCTTTCTACTCGGGTTTTTTCGTGTGTTCTCGGCCGATCGCGCGGGTCGGTCGGCACGCAGGGGACGGGAATAGGCCCGTCCGGTTTTTCCTGAGAACGGTCGGCCCACATGCTCCAGGAGCGAGGACGCAGGGAGTGTTCCTGGATATCATGTTTTAAGAAGCGTGCAGAAGAAAAAAAGAAATTTTTGGGGTTACTGCCGCTGCATGTAGATGTATGCACCGGCAGCGACAGCGATGATCACGATGATCACGATGACCCAGAGCCACGGGAAGCCGCCCTCATCAGAGGGGGTGGCCGGGGTCGTGGTCGTCGTGGCCGGAGCGGTCGTTGTCGGGGTCGTGGGCTCTGTCGTGACCGGGGTCACGATCGTCGAGTCGGAGAAGAGCCCGTAGGTGCTGAAGTGCGTGATCGAGGCGGTCACGGTGTGGTGCACGGTGTCGACGGTCGTCGGGACGCTCTCCCATTCGCCAGTCGACGGGTTGTACCACTTCACGACCAGGTTCTCGGCCTTGCCGCCGACCTTCTCCATCACTTCAGCCCATTCCTCAGCAGTCAGGGTGAAGGTCAGGTCGATCGCCGGCGAGAAGGTGGCGCCTGCAGGCGAGCACTCGACCGCATAGCCCAGGAAGGAGAAGACCGCACCGGTCGGAGCGGCCGGGACCTCGTCGCTCTCCAGGTCGGCGATGGTGATCTCGCTGACAGGCTTGCCGTCTCCGAGAAGGGCGGTCACGCCGGTGGCGAGGAAGAGGTTTGCCGTGCCTTCGTCAGAGTTGATCTGGTAGGGCTTGAGCACGCCGCCCCATGAAGAGGTCAGGAGGTCTGCCGAACCGGTCGAGGTGGTCGTCGAGACCGAGCTGCCGCCACCGCCACCGCCAGAGGGCCGCGGGGTCGGGGTTGGCGTCGGGGTCGGGGCCACAACGATCTGGTGGTAGCCGTAGGCCTGGACCGTGCCGTTCACATGCTCGGCGAGCAGGTGGACGTCGTAGGTACCGGCGAGCAGGCCGCTGGTCCCGACGGTGACGGTGGTGGTGTTCTGAGCCGCGGCGTACTTAGCCGAGTTCGGGCTCGTGTAGATGTTGCCGGCGAGCTTCTGTGTCGCCGGGATGCCGCCGTAGGTCAGGTTCGCACTGATCATATTGGGGCCGATGGTGCTGGCGTCAATGCCAGCCTGGGCGTCCCAGGTGTCGTGCCTGACCATGACTGCCGCCACACGGCGGGCAGGGGTGGTAAAGGAGACGTCGAACGAGGTCCCGAGGGTCACGGATGCCGGGACGGTGCCGACCTCGTTCATGTTCATGACCGTGAAGGGCAGCACTTCGATGATGCCGATGCGGTCGTTATCCACGCTGATGGCAGCGAGGACGTAGTCACCGGCCGGGAAGGTAAGGGCAGGAAGCGCCTGCGTGCTGAGCCGGTAGCCGGCGTTCAGGTCGGCCTGGTTGTTGGTCAGGGCCAGGGTGTCCGTGATCTTGCCTGAGGCCGCGACGGCCAGCGGGGCGCCCACGGAGACAGGCTGGGAGAAGGTACCGTCAGGGTTGACCTCGATCTTCGTGTAGCCGCCGTTGATGAAGAACCAGGCGCTCTTCTTGAAGAGGTCGTTGTAGTTAATGTTGCTGGCCGCCCTGCCCTCATCGAGCATCCTGGCGAGGTAGGACTCGTTCGCCTCGAGGATCAGGAGGTTTGCGCCGTTGATGTTGGGCGCCTGCACCTGGAAGTCAAGAACACTGGACGGGTTGTAGGTCCAGAGTTTGTTGTAGGTCTGAGCGCCGGTGTAGGTCCGGTTTGCGGTGTTGTCCACTGCCACAAAGGTGTCGGCCGTCACCTGACCAACGTGGGTCACGGAGCGGACGATCGTGCCGAAGGGCGGGAGCGGGGCCTCACGGGCGTTGTAGAAGGTGACCGAGCCCTGGGCTGCGAGGTCGATCTGGCGCATCGCCGTGAGGTTCATGTCGATGCCCGAGACCGTGCCCGTGCGAGTGGAGTTCACCCAGGCCATGTAGTTGTAGTAGAGGTGGAAAGGCACATAGGCGACGTTGCCGGCATTATCGAATGCGGCGAAGACCATCGCGCGGTTGCCGACCGGGACGGTAACACTGTCCGAACCGGCGGCGGCAGTCGAGGTGAAGAAGACCGTCTGCGTGGTGTTGTCCTTGATCTCGACACGGTCAGCGCCGGCGACGTTCCAGTTGAAGTTCAACTGTTCGCCGGCCTCAATGTAACCGTCACCGTCGGTGTCGGTGATGGTGAACGAGGTGATCACCGGCGGGACACGGTCGAGGGTGAAGGTCCACTCAAGTGAGCGGGATTCGCCGCCGACGGTGTCGGTGCCGGTGGCATTCACGGTCCAGGTGCCGTCAACGAGTGCCGGGACGGTGGCGTTCTGTGCGTAGGCGCCGTCGAAGGTCACGCCGAGCGGGATCATTGCCGGGCCCGAGAGGGTCATCGTGACCGTGGCCGGGTCGATCTGCTGGGTGAAGACCTTGATCACGGTGGGCTGCGCGTTGATGAATCCGGTGGGCTCGGGGTACGAGAACCCGACCTGCGAGACGGTGACGAACGCGCTGTTCGAACCGGTGTTGCCGGCGGCGTCGGTCGCCGTGACGTCGATGCGCACCGCTTCATAGGTCGTCCAGGTCACGCTGGTCGAGAACGTCCAGGTGCTGGGAGAAGTCTGCGTCAACGGAAGGTTGACCGTCTGGGTGGCGCCTGAGATGAGGCCGGTGAGCGTTGCCGATGGCGTACCCGTACCCATGCCGCCGACGTCAGTGACCGTGCCGGTGACGGCGAAGGTCTGGGAGACGGTGGCAGATGTGGTGATGGCGATGGCCGGGGCGACCTCGTCTAGGGTGGAGAAGGTGCCGTTGACTATGGTCGGTCCCACTACCGGATCGCCCAGGTTGTCATTGAAACCCAGACTCACCATTCCGAGTTCCGAAACACTACCATCATTTTTCAATGCCGTAAATGAGATGTCAGCAAGGTGAAGATCGCCATTGGCATATCCACCGGCAAAATTGAATCCACCCATGTCGATATAGGTCGGATTGACATTCGCAACCGACATTTGATCCATGTACACATCACTAGCGGTGACGGAGACAACTGTTGGATCAAAATACAGATAGAACTGATAGTTCCCAAGTTTCGGGTTGTAATCATTTGCCACATATATGCTGACGTTGTGCGATGTTCCCTGTGCAATGTCCGATGCACTGGTTACATTAAGCACTCCTGATCCAGCTGCGGTTGCCGCAGGGGCCAAAAGTAACGTAAGCAAGAGGGCAAAGGATAGTATCCCCAGGCAATGTTTTTGTTGTGCCATAGATAACCTCCAATACGATTTAATCAATCTTTCTTCATATAAATACTTTGGAATACGATGAACGAAACGAGGAGAGAGAGCATAACGAAGAGAGAATTTGTCGGTGATTGCAGTGGTTCTGTCATAGATGCAGAATTCACACCTATAGTCTCAGTCACATCAGTATCTATGCCCGGTGTTGTCGAGATCTGGATCGGTCCTTCGGTCAGGACCGGAATCCCTGTCTGTACCTGGGAACCTGCACCGGTTGATTCAGTCTGACATATAGGCTGGCCCCCACTCTCCTGTGTTGTTTCCACCGGGCTTTCAGGTACTGCAGTAGGTACAGCTGTTGGCGTAACATCACCAGAGATGGGCCCTGTTGTGCCCTCCCTATAGGTGGGATTTACAGTTTTAATCGGGTCTCCCATCACGTTATAAAATTCATTGACATAGACCGTTACCGTTCCCGAACCGTTCACTCCAAGCCGAATTAAAGGAACATCCCCTTTTGGAGCATCGGCAGATGTTGTTAAACCACCAATTCGTGTAATTCCCTCCTGATTCTGAACATTGATCGCCCCTGAATATGGATACATCCATTCTCCTGCTTCAAGAGAAACATCAGAGCCATATACAAGGATGATGTTAAAGGCTCCAAGACCGTATTCATCATTCTGGTCCTCTACAATGAGTACACCATCCCGAAGAACAACCTCAGTAGCTCCTGCTGAAACGATAACAAGCGCAAAAAGAAGAATCCCTGTGATTGCTGAAAAAAAAGAGGTTTTCATATGATGATCACCCAATCCATTGATAACTATTGTCCCTCAGGCCGACAGACTTCTGGGCAATGAACATCGCATCGTTCATATTGATCAGGCCGTCGCCGTTCACATCTGGATAATCATAGGTAGCCGGGGAGCGAAGGTTCACAGCACATTGGGCAGTGTACATGGCATCGTTCATTGTAATGTAACGGCCCTTAGTATCTATTTTCCCATCGGCATCTCCCCAGGCATCGCCAGTAAGCGAGATCCCGATCTCGTTCACGCCGTCCGGGGCGTCGTAGACGATCAGGGTGGCGTTGGTGGTGGTGTACGACTTGGACTGGGGGTTGTACGCAAACGTCCCGTTCCTGATCTCATAATAAGGCTCGTTTCCGACCCTGGACTCACTATCATTGAGCACCACGCCGTTCAGCGTGACCACAGGGTTATGGAACATGAACCGCTGCGGGAACTCAAGGGCAAGGCCCATCATCCCACCGTTGCCGATCAGGGTCGCCGTATAGGTGGCGTTCTCCGCAAAGCCAGCCGAAAGTTCGGGCGGCACCGACGAGACGCCGCCGAGCGAGCCCGTTCCCTGCGAGAGGATCAGCCGCGGGGTAGAGAGATCGGTCGGCATGGAGACAGTGACGTTCGTCTGGTCGTTTGCCGTCACGCTCACCGTGGTGCTGACGTTGGCGCAGCCCTCCTTCGAGACCGAGAGCGGGTAGGAGCCCGCGAGGAGGCCGGTGAAGGTGTGGCTCGATTTGACGACAGGGGCCAGGTCGCCGAGGGCGATCGTCGCCGATACCGCGGCGCCGGTCTCATTGATGACCTGCACCGCCACGTCGCCGCGGCCGGTAACGGTCAGGCTCTTCTCAGAGAGGGTGACGTTCGTCTCGTCGTAGAGGGGCCTGAACCTGAGGTGGAAGTCGAGGTCGCCCACGTTCGTCGGGGTGATGTCGAAGACATAGGTGTAGGTCGAACCACTGCGCCAGTGGTTGGGCTCGATGTAGATCGAGGTGGCGTCGGCGTTGACCGAGCTGTTAAGCACTTCGTACGAGACCGGCGCACCGTTCTGGGTGATCGTGCCGTTCGCGAAGGTGAAGCCCTCGATCGGGACCTCAATCAGCGGGGAGAGGACATCCTCGCCTGAGATGACCTGGAGGGTCAGCGCGCCGGACTCGTTCGCGACGAGCGGAGACGGGGTCGAGGTCAGGGAAACAGACGAGAAGATCGCCTGCGGTGCGGCGTCGCCGAGGAGGTCCATGTTCTCGGAGAGGACCAGGGCGTCGGAGGACGGGGCACTGCTGCCGAACATCTGGATGGTGCCGCTGTCCCTGATCGTAGAGTCGATCTCGTTGACCGGGGCGCGCTGGGAGTTCTCGACCGAGACCAGGATCGTCCCGGTACCGCCTGTCCGGTCCACGTCGACCAGGTGCTCCTTTACGGTTGAGTAGGGGACGGGATAACGCGTCTCGGTGCCGTTCGCCATCATCGCCGCCATCTGGTCGGCGGTGAGGGTGTACTCGTCCTTCGGATTGGTGGCGTCGACATTCAGGGTGCAGATGTGGGTGCCGTCGATGGAGACGTCCACCGTGCCGCTGCTGACGCTGATGGGCTGACAGTGGATCAGGGCGTCGATCGCCGCCTGGGTCGCCCAGGTGTAGCCCCAGCTGCCGCCGGACTCATACTGGTTGATGAGCCAGTTCACGCCCTTCTGGATCGTGGTATCATCCGCCTTAATGCCGGTGGCGTTCAGGGCGAGGACCGTGTAGGCGGTGCTCTCAGTCGTACGGCCGTTGCTGTACCATCCGTAGGACGAGTCGGCGTCCCAGGAGCCGTCGGCGTTCTGGTTGGCGACGAGCCACGCCGTGGCGTTCGCCTTCGCAGTGTCGATCTGGGCCTGGGTCACGTCGTCCGAGTTCGTCCCGTAGGACTGGAGGCCCCAGAGGCCGAGTGCCGTCGCCATCGCCTTGTCGCTGCTGCCGCCCCAGGATCCGTCTGCGGCCTGGTTCTGGACGAAGTAGCGGGTGGCGTTCTGCATGTTCTTTGTCATGTAGGTCGCATAGGGCTCTGAGATCGTGCCCTGCTGCCTGATCATGTCGTGGATCAGCATCACGAACCCGGTGTTCGAGGTCGGGGTCCATGCATGGCAGACACCGGCGCTCCAGGTCCAGGTGCCGCTCGACGGGTTGTCAGGGTTCAGATAGAACCACTCGACGAGTTTATCGAAGTTCACCGTGCCCGGATTGACCGTGGCATTCTTGCTGATCTTGCCGGTCAGGAGGCGGTTTAAGTCCTCACCCGACTCGTTCACCCGTGCAAGGGTGTAGGCGGCGTACGAACTCGATGAGGCCTCGGATTCGCCGTAGCCCCAGAGGCTCCAGCCGCCGTCGTCGTGCTGGCCGCGCAGGGCGCCTTTCACCAGGACGCTGATGCCGCCTTCGACCGATTCGTTCGCCCGGCTGCGGATCGAGGCGAAGTCGCTCGGCTTGTCAGGGCGGTCGAGGTAGTAGTTCTTCACGTTCAGGGAGGCGAGCATCTGCGAGGTGGTCTGCTCGACGCAGCCGTACGGGTAGCGGACCAGGTAGCCGAGGCCCGTCAGGGTGCGGCCCCGGGCGCCGGACTGGGCGGTGATGGTAGTGCGGTTGTCATAGGTGTTGTTGGTGTGGAGGGTGTTGTAGGTCATATCGAAGGTGCTGTCGCTGTCAGCGCTCACCGAGTCGACCGATTTGACCTGGATGGAGGGGATCCAGATGAGGACGTCATGAGTCGATGCTTTAGAGGCCGTTTTGCCGTTCGCCGAGGCGGTCAGGCTGATCGAACCGGCCGCAAGCGTTCCGGGCCTGGATGACCGCATCCAGTATGATACGTAGTTCCAGTATCCTCCAGACATCCACTGGGTGACGTTGGCGCCGCCCCATACCTCGACGCCGGCCGGGGCTGTGAGGTTCAGCTGGACATTTCCGCTCTCGCTCGGCTTGACGTACCAGCTCAGGTAGAACCAGTCGCCCACCGCGGCGCGGGAGTATCCGTAGACATAATCGTACACCTCAAGGGTGTAGGTCCGTGCGGTCACCGAGCGCTCAGCCGTCGTGGTCCCGACGACCGGCAGCCCGGTGTCCGAGGTCACGTTGACCTTGAGGGTGTAGGTGCCTGCCGTCGCCGGGATCCACGCTATCCGCTGGACGTCCTGGGCGTACGCCGGCAGCACAACCCCGCTCCGCTCGGTGGTGTTGACGATCGAGCCGTCGGGGGCGGTGATGGTGGTGTTGACCGTCAGCGCCGAGGTTGAAATGCCGCGCCGGTTCGTCACCGTGAAGACGGCGAAGGTCGAGGCGCCGTCAGGAACGTTCTGGCTCGCCGCACCGACGCTGGCGACGATACGGTTGATCTGCTGGGTGGTGATGGTGGCATTGTCGATCGAGGCCACCGGGATGTCGTTGCCGCTCGTCGAGTTCAGGAAACCGTAGTTGTTCACCACGGCCGAAACAGCCGTCGATTTCCCGGTGTCGTCGATAGCCCTGAAGCGCGCCGTAAAGAGATCGGCGCTGCCCGAAACGCCGCCAAGGGTGGCGTTCACCGCAGCGACGCGGATGCGCCCGCTCTGGGTGTAGACGGCGCTGTTGTTCACGTGGCCCGAGAAGAGCGGGCCGATCTGGACGTCCCCGGTTTCAAGTTCGACGACCGAAGGGTCCCAGCGCAGGTCGATATCGAACCCGCCGAGGTTCTCGACGTTCTGGACACCGACCGTCAGCGCGGCGGTATCGCCGTACGCCAGGGTGGAGGTCTGCGGCGTGACGACAATGTCGGCCGCAGATACCGATAAGACGAGGGTGAGGAGGAGGATCCCCACCATCAGGAAGTTTCGTGTTTTCATCTCTATTCACCTCACAGGATCCTGAAGTAGGGGTCCCTCAGGCCAGCATTCTTCTGGGCGATGAACATCGCATCGCCCACCTCGATGGCGGTGTTCTCATGGACGTCGGTCTGGAGGAAAGCCATCGATCCGGCGGCCGGTTTTGCCGTCAGGCCGACGACCTCACGCAGCACGCGGAGGGTGTCGGCCTGGTCGACCACGCCGTCGCCATTCGCGTCACCGTAGAGGAGCAGCACTGCGCCGCCCGCGGTCACCTCGACCGGGATCGGGTACTCGGCAGCGTCCCAGAGCTGGGCCGCAAGCCCGAACACCGTCTCATCGCCGCTCGAACCGATCGCCGAGAGGTGGATCGTCGCAACGGTCACGTTGCCCGAGATGCCGGTGGTGGTCCCGCCGTTGAAGGCGACCGTCCCGGTCCCGATGTTCTTGGCGGTCAGGGGGATCGCCCCCGAGGTCACGTCCGTGACCGTGACGACCGCCGGGTCGAAGGTGAAGGTCATCTGGTAGGCCGCGAGGTTCTCCGCACCGTTCACCACGACCGGCAGGTCATAGGTCGTGCCGGGCACGAGCACCTGCTCCTGCGGCAGTACGATTGAGGTCGACGGGTGGAGGTAGCAGTGGACCGTCCGGTTCGCCTTGTTGTTCGCAAACGTCGTCTCGTAGTCGGTGGCACCGTTCGGGTTCACCTCGAGACTGAGCGTGTAGGTGCCCGGGCTTGCCAGGAGGGTCTGGTTCCGCCAGACCGTGTAGGACTCGCCGGCGCCGAGGGCGGGAACGGCGATCGTCGCGGTCGGGCTCCCGGTGATCACGTAGGTCATCGTGGTCGCAACGGCCGGGACCTCTCCCTGGTTCGTGACCACAAGGGCGATCGGCGTTGCGGTGCCGCTCTGGATCACGATCGATGGGGTCATGATCTGCGCCGCAAGGTCGGGTGCGGTGATCCGCACCGGGTAAACCACGTTGTTGTTCGCGTAGGAGATCTCACCGATCGTGCGGTCGGGGTTCACCGTCACGTCGACGTTCGTGTTCACCGGCAGGTGATAGTCGCTGGTGTTGATGCCATAATCCGAAGCCCTGGCCTGGAAACTTGTGTGCAGGGCCTGTTTCGTCTCACCCACGGCGATGTTGCCCGAATAGGTGGTGGATTGGTCCTTGCTCCCGACCGATGCACGGACTACGATGTCCTTGTCGGTGCGGATGAAGTCAGCGGTGCCCTGGTTCGTAATATAGAGATAGAGGTCGTTGACCGCTATCGAGTCGTCGCGGTTGAGTTTCACTACGTGCGGGGCCTGGACCGAGGGGACGAAGTCGGGCAGGGCGGCGGTGGTGAGCATGAAGGCACCGTCGACACCCTGCCATACCGCTCCGCCCTTGAGCACCTCATCGTCCTTGTAGCAGGAGACGCGGTACGGGACGTAGTCAGAGAACCCGAGGGCCCCTCTGTAGAGCATCATCTCAGCCGACGGGGCGTGGAAGGTCAGGGTGACCTGGCCGTTTGTGTCGGTGTAGCCGGTCAGCACCTCGGCGTAGGGGTCGGGGTAGATGTTATCCATGTGGAGGATGTTGAGCGGGCGGACCTCGTCGTCGGAGACGCCGTAATCGAAGCTTGAAGCGCCGCCCAGGAAGAACCCGACCTTGGCGTTGCTGATCGGATTGCCGTCGTTGTCCGTGACCGTGAAGGTCACCGGCACCGTCTCGCCGGCAAGGACGTCCTTCTTCACGGTGTAGGCCACACCGGCGCCGGGCACGTCAAAGTCCTGGCTCATCCAGTTGAACGAACTGGTGCCGGGCACCAGCACGGCGGCGGAGACCTCATAGGTACCGTCCTGCGAGGGCGTGAGGTTCATCGCCCATTCGCCGGTGTAGGCGAGGGTGCTGGCAAACTCGGTTCCGAGCGAATTCCAGCCCTCGATCGGGCTCCCGGTAAAGATGCCGCGCTCGACGATCGCCTCATCGTCAGGGCCGTAGGAGTGGAGCGAGACCATGTAGGCGCCGTTGCCCTGGTAGTCGACGTCCATCCACCTGTACTCGGAGTCAGGGTAGAGTGTCCAGATCTCGGCAGCCGCCTGCTGCTCTCCGGAGAGGATGCCCGGGCGGATCCGGCTGTATGAGTCCGGATAGAACGGCATGTAATCATCAGCCCAGCCATAGGTGCTGATCCCCTCCGTGATCAGGATCGCATCTTCGAAGGTCTTCCCGGCGACGTCGAGGGTGAAGGTGCAGGTGCCGTCGGCGCCGGTGGTCTTCGTCTGGACGCCGTCTGCGGTGTAGAGCCAGACCGTCTTCCCGGCCAGGGGCGTCTCTGTTTCGGTGGTGCCGTTGCAGGTGTACACGATGGCGGTCAGGTTCGCCCCGTCGCCAGGCACCGAGCAGTAATTCTCCTGATCCCAGGTCGCCGACCAGTCGAAGTCGTAGACATTGACATAGGTGCTGTCGCCCGTGTTCAGGGAGACCGGCACCGTCGGGGTCACGCGGTGGAGGGTCCAGGGCGACATCGAACCGTAGACGACCGAGACCATGAACGAGTCATAGTAGCCTTCGAAGTTTTCGGGGTCGGCGAACTTGACGACCGCCACGTAGCAGTCCTCGGGCATCGTGAAGTCATAGATACCGATGCCGTTTCTCACCTGCACCGTCCCGACGAACTCCTCGGACTTCATGCCGCCGGTCGCCTCGATCAGGGCGGCGCCGTCCACCGGCATGCCGGCGGCGAGCGGGCCGCTGATCTCGGACGGGAGGGAGAGGATCTCGGTCTCGGTGAAGGCGGTCACGTAGACGGCATAGTCCTTCGAGGTGACCGTCCCGCCGGACCCATGGTTCCCGGCAACCGAGAGGGCGATATCGATCGAGCCTGTCGGCGGGCAGATCGCCATCTTCGGCGAGGAGAACGCCTCATACCAGACCTCATACGAGAACGAGATGGAGCCGGCGTATCGTTCGTTGATCTTGACGTCGAGGCCCCCATAGGGGTTCACGTTGAAGCCTGCAAAGTCGATCGTCGCCTCGATCACGCCGTTGGTCGGGGCCAGGGTCTCATCATAGATCTCTCCCACAGTCAGCCCGACCGGTTCGGTGTAGGCCGATCCGTCGGCCTTCAGCAGGGGGTAGCGGACTGTGACCGAACCGTTCACCGGGGCGATGAAACCCTGCGAGACGAAGAGGGGTTCGGTTACCGCAGCCCCGCCGTTGGACGGGACGTACTTGTGCTCAGAGTCGGAGAGGGTGCGACCGTCCCAGGTCATATCGGTGTAGAACGAGGCACCCGGGGGGACGGCGCTGATGCCGATGGTGGCGGTCGCCATACCGTTGGCATCGGTCACAAACGTTTCGTTGAAGATCTCGACGGGGGATGAGGCATCAAGATAGTGGACCCGGAAGTTCACCGTCTCTCCTGCCATGGGTGCACCCGCTGTGGCGTTCCAGCAGACGGAGAGCATCTTCACGTTGTTCGGGTCGACGGAGCCGTCGTATGACGACCCGCCGAAGAGTTCGGTGAGGTAGGGCAGGGGTGCGGTCCCGTGCAGCCCGCCGGTCGCCTCGACCGCGCTGTAGGCGTTGATCCTGCCTGCGCCATAGAGGTTGTTCAGCTCAGGGGTCGCCATCGCCGTGCCGTCTTCCTTGATGTGGACGGCCGTCTCCATGAGGGTCTCCTTCACCGCTCCCGGCGTCAGCGTCTCGTTACCCGCAAGCATGAGGGCGACGGTGCCGGCGACGCCCGGCGTGGCCATCGAGGTGCCGTCCATGACAGCGTACCGGCCGTTCGGGTAGGCGGAGAGGATCCCGACGCCCGGTGCCATCAGGTCGGGCTTGACGTACGGGTTCGCCCGGTTCACCGGTCCGATGGAGCTGAAGGTCGCCCGGTAGTCCATGCAGTAGTCGGTGGCGCCGACGGTGATCACGTCCTCGGCCGTGCCGGGGGTGCCGATGGTGCCGGTGCCAAAGTAGCCTGAGTTTCCGGCCGAAACCACCGCCACCACGCCGCTGTCGGCGAGGGTGTTCAGTGCGTCTTCGTAGGCGGTGTTGCCGTTGGCCTGGTAGGCAGCGGCGATCCGGGCTTCATCGAGCCAGACTATATCGTTGCCGTTGTTGGTGATCTCAACGGTCCAGAAACCGTTCCAGTTCCCGCTGTTGTTCACGTACGGCGCCTTGAACGTCACCTTGTTCGACAGATGGTCGAAACCGTCCCAGTCGATGTAACCGCCGGTGGCGGCCGACATGCCAGGAGCGTACAGGGCCATCGAGAGATTGGCCGGTTCGGGCTCATACGGGGAGATCCCCACAGCCATGCCCATCTCAGGGAGCGTGTAGCCGCCGACGACGAACTGGGGTTCATACAGGCCGCCATCATAGCCGATGTTCCCTCCGACTTCGAGCGTCAGGCTGACCGTCTCGCCGGGCCAGATCTCAATGGGCGTCGTATTCTTGTCCAGATAATACGACCCGACGCTGAGGGAGATCACGTCGGCCCCGTTCTCGACCGACCACTCGATCCCCTTGAGGATGGCGCTGGTAGTACCGGAACCTGCCGAGTTCAGCACCTTCGCGCCGATCAGGTCGGCACCGGGGGCGACGCCCAGGAGAACATTGTACTCGCCGCTATACGACGAGACGACGACCTCGCCGCCGGCAGCCGTGCCGGCGCAGTGGGTGCCGTGGCCGTTGTCGTCGTAGGCCGAGGTGTTGTCAGAATTGACAAAATCGGCGAAGGCCTTCACGCGGCCGCCGAAGGCCGGGTGCGAACCGTCGATGCCGGTGTCCACGACGGCGATCGTCACGCCTTCGCCCTGGTTCCCGGCGTTCCAGACGGCCGGGGTCTCGATCCAGTCGAGGTGCCAGGGGAGCATGAACTCCTCGCTGCTCCGGATGTACTGGGCATCGACTGCGTCAGAGACCTCATAGACCGGGTCGTCCACCTGCATCTGCATATCTGGCTCGACATGGTCGACACCGGGCAGGAGGGCGATCCGTTCGATCGTCGCCTCGTCTGCCTCGACCCGGATCGCGTTCACGATCCAGAACTGCTCGGCAGACTGCGCAGTGGCTCGATCGATCGCACTGATCGACGAGAGCACCGTGGCCTGGCTTGATGCAGCCTGTGCTTTCATCATCGCATATGATGTACCGCTGTCCGGCTGGTCCTTGAGCACCACGAGATACGGCATCCGATCGTCTGTCCCGACAACGGATCCGCCAGGTGCTCCGGCGGCTGCAAAGCCGACCAGTACCAGCAATAGAAAAATAGTCAGAATACTCCGCGAAGTAACGCGCGTCAACAATATCACCTCTGGGGATAGATAGATAAATGCGTCAATTCTGATTTAAATATTCCGGATTCTGGGGTTTTTGCCAGATAGAAAATAATATATAATGCAATGATTTGAACCCGGATATTCGGGAAAAACGAGAGAGATCCACCAGCAGAGTCCACAAAAGAGATATAGTATCCACCAAGAGTAGTGTGCATGAAAGAGCCCAGAATCGGGCGGTTGCTTGCAGTGATCCTGGGGCTGATCGCAGTCGTCGCCCCGATCGCCGCCGCCACCGTCACCATCGCGCCGGACACGATCCAGGAAGGCACGCCGATCACCGTCTCGGTCAAAGGCCTCCCTGACGAGAGTACCTTTATGATCAGGGTCGAGGCCTCGATCCCCCTCGACAGCAGCGGAAAATATTCTCTGAGCACCAATAACCTTCAGATGCCCTTCGCCCTCACCGGCGGCCAGATTGATATCCGGGCCGAGAACGTGAAGACGGCGAACTTCAGCGCGCGGATGGGCGGTCGGGCCGTGACAATCTTCGGCGATGCTGAAAACGGGCTCGTGACCATAAACCAGCCAGGGGACATCCCACAGGGGCTCATCACCTATATCACCCTCGAAGGATCGGGCGCCGATGGAGCGGGAGCCGTTACGTCCTCCATGGACCTCAGTGGCAAGAAGGTCGGAGCCACCGATGCGGACGTCACCTTCACCGTGAACGGCTTCGGCAGCGGCAGTGTCAACGTGAAGGTCTATGTGGACGGCAGCCTGGTCGCCACCGTCCCGGCCTCGACGCCCACGACGACAGTGCCGGGCGGTTCCTCCTCTGGCGGCGAAACGACCACAACCCCGGCCGCGGACGAAACCCTGACCGTCTCCTCCCTCGACGACCTGGCCGTCCTGACCTTTGAGCGCGGTGCACTCTCGGGCGCCGGCGCCGACGACCTCACCGTGATGGTGAGCAACCGGGCCGTGCCTGAGGGCTGGACGGCCCTCGCCGGACCGTTTGCGATCCTGCCGTCAGACGCAACCTTTAATCCCTCCGCGGACTTCAGCATCACGATGACCGCGGACGGGAAGGACACCTCGGTGCCGTACACCATACTCGGCTACACCGGGGGGACCTGGAAGCCCCTGCAGAGCCGGATCGACGGCGACACCATCTCCACCTCGATCGCCGCGGCAGGAGAGTACGCTCTGGTCATGCCCCGCGAAGAGACGACGACGGCAGTGACGACAGGAGCGACCACCGCCCCGACCGGGACGACGACGACCGTAGCAGCCGCAGAGACGACCGAACCGGCGACGACCCCCGTGGCAACGCCCCTCTCCCTCCTGTGCGCCCTTGGTGGTGTTGCAGCCGCCGGTCTGCTGTATAGAAAACTGCCCTGAATTTTTTTTGTGATGCCATGAGCGAAGACAAGCCCGCGATCGTTGAGGCCCTGGAACCCGGGGCCGTGCCAAAGGATCTCGTCGCCATCGCCCTCTGGACGGTGGCGACAGTGCTCTGCGTCTATCTTCCGGTGCTGAACACGAGCGTCCTGCGGGTGGTCTTCGGCCTGCCCATGGTCCTCTTCATTCCGGGCTACGCCCTGATCGCCGCCCTCTTCCCGGCAAAAGACGATCTCGACGGCATCGAGCGGGTCGCCCTCTCCTTCGGGCTATCGATCGCTGTCGTCCCCCTGATCGGGCTTGCCCTCAACTACACACCCTGGGGGATCAGGCTCGATCCGATCCTCACCGCCCTGGTAATCTTCACCTTTGCGATGATCGCCGCCGCACACTGGCGGCGGGTCATGCTCCCGCAGGAAAAACGTTTTTTCGTTCCGTTCGCCAGCATGGCGGCGGAGGCGCGATCAGAACTCTTCCCGGCTGAAAGTTCGAGGCTCGACCGGGCGCTCTCGGTCGTCCTGATCGTCGCCATCGCGGCCGCCATTGTCACCACGGTCTACGTGATCGTCGTCCCGAAAGAGGGCGAGCATTTCACCGAGTTCTACATCCTGGGATCAGGCGGGAAGGCCGCCGACTACCCGACCGACTTTTTTGCCGGGACCGAGCAGTCCCTGATCATCGGGGTCGGTAACCACGAGTACAGGAACGTCACCTACACCGTCGAGGTGCTGCTCACCGACCAGACCTTCGATACGGCGACAAACACTTCCACGGTAAACAAAATGGAGCGTATCGGGAGGTTCTCCCTTGAGATCCCCCACAACACCACGGTCGAAGAGCCGTACTCCTTCTCCATCGAGAGGACCGACATGAACCGGCTCCAGTTCCTCCTTTTCAACGAGACCATCCCCTCAGACGCCGTCTGGGGCGAGGATAGGATCGAGGCGAGCTACCGGGACCTCCACCTCTGGGTCCGGGTCAGGCCGCCTGTTCAATAATGATCTGCAGACCGTCCCCTGAGGGCACCGCCGAGGCGATCCTGCAGGGGGCGGCCAGACCCTCTGCGGCGACGCAGGCGGCAAGGCTGCAGATCGGGCACCCGACCATCGTGCAGCACTTCGGCGATGCTTTTCTAACCGCCTGACACCCTTTGAGGAGCGTGAAGTTCCTGAGGTCGATGACGAGGTTCTCGCCCTCGAACCGTGCGGTCACCGGCCCGGCCACCTCGAGGACGTTCCCGAAGATTTCGACGATCGCCTCGCAGAGCTGCTCCCGGTCTGAGGGAATCTCGAGGGAGCAGGAGCGTTTGAGGTGGTCGAGAAGCGGGGCGGCAAGGGGGGCCATGACGACGGCGGCGCCGTCTGCGGCGGTCACGTAGGAATATCCTGCAGGCAGGGAAGAGGGGACGTTCGCCCCGGCAGGGACGACCTCGACGACAGTGCCGTCTTCGCCCGGCGGCATGAACAGGGCATCGCCCTGGACGCCAAGGTCGGCGATGAGGGTGGCGATCCCCACCGTTCCCTGCACCGGGAGCAGGGCGGCGACTGCCGGGTCCATCGGCTCGCCTTTATACAGGGCAAGGAGAAACACGCCGGCGATAAAGGAGCCGAAGCCGGCAAGCACCAGGGTGGCGCTCGTCAGGTCGCCCCGGCCGGTCAGGGTCGCCACGATGAGGGCGGCGGCGGCGGCGCCCAGGAGGAGGAACGCTGCAAGATAGGTATCGTTCAGGTCTGACAACTTCATGGTTCACCTTTCTGTGAGGTCCATACGAGCCTGTACCACAGCACCGCCAGCACACCCACCCCGGCGAGGGCCGCGGCGAGCAGGAGGGCAAGCGGGAGGGGGACGTGGCGCAGCCCGGCCATGGGAATGAAGAGGAGGGCGGCGACGGTAAAGAGAACATAGGCCCGGCGGTCTCGCGGGGTTTTCAGGAGGTCGAGGTCGCCCTCGACCCACGCAAGAAGGACGAGCATGATCGCCGCCGTCCAGAGGAGCGAGGAGAGGCCGGCAGCGACGGCGACGAGCGAGCCCGCGGTGAGATGCGAGTACCACTGCCATGAGTGCAGGGGGGAGAGGAAGACCACCGCACAGAAGACACCGACCGCCGCCACGCCGGCCAGCCCCGAGACGCCGGAGAAGGCCGAAGCAAGGCCGAGAAGCGCCACCGCCAGTGCCGGATATCGTCCGTCCACGCTAGACCTCCTCCACCGTTGCAGCCTCATGGGCCGCCAGCATCCGCCCGACGGCTCCGGCGCCTGCAGGGCCTGAGGCGCGGACGGTGACCGGCATCCCCTGCCGCTGCGCTTCCTGGACGACCTGGACGATATGACTCAGGTCGCCCAGCGCCGTCGTGTACAGCAGGACCGAGGCGGCCCCGGAGGAACGCATCGCTCGCGCCACCTGCTGCCTGAAGATGACGGGAACGCCGTCCCCGCCGAATGCGGATATGGTGCTGGAGAGAGATTCGCCGAACCCGCCGGGATCCGCGCCTTCCCGTCTGAGAGCGCGGATCCGGGCTCTCGCCATCGCCGGATCGAGATACCTGTAGAGGTGGACCGAACGTTCGACCGGGCGGATCCCGGCGAGAGTCTGGAAGAGTTCTTTCTCGCCGGCGCCCGGCGGGATATATGTGACGATATCGCCCCCTGAAAGGATCAGGAGTGGACAGGAGCCGAACTTCGTGAACGATCCCTGCACCGCCCCGTTCACCGCCAGGGCATAGCGGTCGAAGAGGTCCCTTTCAGGGGCATCGTGCCGGTCGGGCAGGTCCACGACGATAAATGGCCTCCCACCGGAGAGCCCCTCGGCCTCCCTGACGTACATCTCCCCGTACTTCGCAGAGAGCTTCCAGTCCACCAGGTCAAGGCTGTCGCCGGTGATATACTCCCGGTAGCCGCGCGTTTCCTGACCCTTGAGAAGGCGCAGGGATCCGCCCTCTTCATCGCCCGAACCGTGGCCCTTTCCTCTGCCGGAGAGAGGCAGGACCTGCGGAGTGACACGGAGAGCCGGGTTTTTCAGGGCAGACTTTCGCAGGGAGAGCGTGGCCGAGAAGAAGGGATCCTTTGCCACAAGCCCGATCCCGCCAAAGGAGGTGTCGCCGGCGGCCATAACCCTGAACGAGTGCCTGAGGACGACACGGCCGGGCCCGACCACCCGGGACTTCTGCTCGCTTGCAGCCACCGCCACCCCCGGGATCAGGTCTTCCACCTCCACCGCAAGAGCGGTCCCGGGATCGTAGGAGACATTTGTCTCCACCGCGAGCAGCGATCCCTGCCGGACGATACGCTTGCCGACAGCCCGTTCAACCGAAATGGTGGCGGCAAGGTGGGAGATGCCATGGAGAAAGACCGCTCCTCTGAAAACGAGGAAAAAAAGAACCGTTCCAGCGGCCAAAAGCCCTGCGAGGTCATCGAAGATGAGGGCATACGCAGCGAGGGCGACGGCAAGGACGGCCCCGCCTTCAGCCGCAGGGCTGGGCTTCACAGATCAGGACACCTCGACGGAGTTCAGGATCTCCTCGACGACCGTGTTCACCGAGATCTGCCCGATGATCGCATCACGCTCCATCAGGAGGCGGTGGCGGAGCACGGGCATGGCAAGCGTCTTGACGTCGTCGGGGAGGACATACGGCCGGCCGTCCATCGCGGCCCTGACCTTTGCGCCCCGCAGGAGGGCAAGCGAGGCGCGGGAGCTCGCCCCGAGACGAACGTCCCCATGGGACCGCGTCGCCGCAACGAGGTCGGCGATATACCTGAGCACCGCCTCATCGACATGGACCTGACGGACGACGCCGATCATCTCCCCGATATCCTCCGGGCTCAGCAGGGCAGGGAGGGACTCCTCAAAGTCGGTCCAGCTCAGCCCGCCGCCATTGTCGCGCCTGATAATTTCGAGTTCGTCCTCGACATTGAGATGGTCGAGCGGGATGCTGTACATAAAACGGTCGCGCTGAGCTTCCACCAGGGAAAACGTCCCCTCGAACTCGTAGGGGTTCTGGGTGGCGATCACGAAGAACGGTTTTGGGAGCGGGTAGGTGTTCCCGTCGATCGTTGCCTGGTGCTCGCTCATCGACTCCAGGAGCGCCGACTGGGTCTTCGGGGTCAGCCGGTTGATCTCGTCCACAAGGACGAAGTTCGAGAAGATAGGCCCCTTCTGGAGTATGAACTGATTTTCACGGGCGACATAGATGCGGACACCGATGATGTCGGCGGGCTGGACGTCCACCGCACCCTGGATCCGCTTGAAGGAGTACGAGAGGAGTTTCGCCATGATCTTCGAGACCGTGGTCTTCGCCGTTCCGGGCACCCCCTCGATGAGCACCGCACCGTCGGAGAGGACGCCGGTGAAGATCAGGTCGATCAGGGGCCTGTTCCCGACCACAAACCGTTGCGTGGTCTCCAGCACCTCATGATAGGCATCGGCAATATAACTTACATCGAGGTCTGTCGCATCCATGTCATCTACCTAATGATCCTCTTTCTAAAAAAATATGCAGCCGCACCGATAAAGAGTCCGGCAACGGCAATCTGAAGGAGGGGATATTCCTTTGCCAGGCGGACGGCGGCGGTCGGTGCTCCAGCCGAGGCCGTGCGGCTCCAGCCCTGATCGACGAGCAGCACCGGGCGCAGGGAGATGAGGGCCTCGATGAACTGCCGGTTCTCGCCGGAGAACCCGGACATCGCATTGAGGAAGATGCCGGGGTCGCCGATGACGATCACCTCGCCGCCGCCGACCCGCTCGACGGCGCATACCGGGTACCTGCTCACCACCTCATCGCCGTCGATCCGTCCGTTCGAGTTTCTGTCCACCCATGAGAGAAGGGAGGTCTGAAGGAGCGGCGTGCCACCTTTTAACGCCGCCGGACGGTTGAAGAGGACAGTCGAGACATTTTCGACGAGGGTGTGGTTTCCGGCACGGTAGCCCCTCACCGCCGCACCGTCGGCATAGTCCCGGTCGACCGAGGTGAGGTTGCCGGGCAGAATCGTAATGCCCGACCCGACCGCGGCGAGGAACTCGTTGCCGCTCCCGAAATCGTCGCAGAGGACGACGGTGTTGTTCCGCGCCAGGAATGCCCGGTATGCGGCGATCTGTTCTGCGTCCGGAGATCCCTGCGGGGCGATGACGATGAGGACGGCGTCGTTGTAACCGCCCAGATCCGCCGGCCTCCAGACCTCATGTGCACCACGATCCTCCAGGTGAGAGAAGAACGAGGAGGTGCCGTTCCACTGGATGTTGTGGCGGCTATAGTCGTCATAGGTGGTGAACAGATGGACGCCCGCTGCGAGGGCGAGAACGAGGAGCACGGCGGCTGCAGCGACGAAACGGCCCTGCATCAGGCATCACCCGGATAGACGAAGGTCCCAGAGACGCCGGAGAGCCCGCAGAACCGCGAGAGATACTCCTCATGCACGGCCGCCGGGTCCAGCCCTGCGCAGCGGTCAGGGTGGAGCCAGCGTGCACTATAGTGCAGCCCGACGACATACCTTGGCCCCTCGACGAGGCTGGCGTGGATCAGGTAGACCCTTTCCTCCCGCTCGGCAGGGAGGGCGCTCCAACCAGGGCGATTGCCGATGGCGTTCCTGACCTCGATGAACCTGAGGGGGAGACGGTCGCCGAAGCCCCCGAATCTGGAGGGGTCCTCCCCGACCAGTTTGATGACGACGGCAGGGGCGGCGGCGATTACCATCCCGTCGTCGACCCCGATCATGCCGGAGCCGGCAGGAACCGGGCTGCCCCCACCAAGAAGGACGAGGTCGCCGGCAGGCGTTCCGGCGCCGCAGGCGATATACGCCGGGAAGGATTCCACATAGACGGCCCGGACCTGATCGGCCGGCAAATCGTCGAAGCAGGCCCGCACCGCCTCATCCTGTTCGTCGAGGAAGCGGCAGAGGTCTTCGGCGCCGTCCTGGCAGCCGAGGAGGGAACCGATCGCGAGGGCCTCGCCCCGGATGGAGGCCGGGGCGGTGCAGGAGAACCTGAGCACCGGAATCCCGAGAGCGGAGGCGGTAGCCGCCGCAAGATCCCCTTCAGGGCCGACCGGGGCAAAAACGACGTCTGGGAAAAGGGAGGCGAGGGCAGCGGCGTCGGGGTCGTCGAGGCTGCCGACCGCCCTGCACCCGACGAGATCAGGGAAGAATATTCGGTCCATGAGGATCGAATGTTCAGCGCCCCGCACATATCCCATCGGATAGCCGATCGCACGGATCGTCTCCAGGGTCTGCGGGGACATGACGGCCACGGCCCGGATCGGTCGTTCAAAGATGACCGTGCGCCCCGCTGCATCGGTGCACTCCCAGGGGGCGCCGCCCCAGTGATGGTAGATAAAGGAGGCATCCTGGAGATCGGCAGGCGACGGAGCAGTTCCGGTGCCGTTCCGGTAGGTGACGTCGAGGTACGAAAAAATCGCCCCGACCATCTCGCCCTCCGAGAGCCTGCCGTCGTCGTCGGTGTCGCACGGTATCGCCGCCAAGCAGGGCACTGCAAGGAAGAGGCAGAGGACGACAGCAAAGGCGGCCTTCATCCCGACCTCCTCCAGGCAAACAGGGCGGCTGCAAGTGCGAGGAGAGCACCCGGCACTGAAAAGCCCGGTGCGGCTGCAGGGGTCGAGGAGGCCGCCGCCTCCCACGGTTCTGTTGTGGGGGAGATCCAGGTCGGCGCCACAGTGCCGTTCTCGCCGGCGACAAAATCCTCCCAGTACCCGGTGATCACGCCCTCTCCCCCCGTCTGGGCGCGGAGACGGTAGCTGACTTTCCGGTCGTCGAGGAGGGCGAAGGAGATCTGCCGATCGGCGACCGAGACGCGTCCGGGCGGATGAGTGGAGGAGACGAACAAAAACCCTTCCGGGATCGTCTCGACAAGCCCGCCGACGGCGATTCCGCTCACATTCAGGGTGACGACAAACTCTCCACCCGGCAGGGGGGTGCCCGTGACCGTCCGTTCAGGCGCCGCAAGGACGGGGGCTGATAACAGTGCCAGAAGAAGACAGGAGATGATGAGGGGGCCGGGTTTCATTCGTTATGGAGGTGAGGGCCCGGCGCACATATATCTTCTCTCAGGAGGCCCAGCGGGGTCCGGGCGAGGAGAGCGGCCATAGCAGGGCAGTCGTCGTGGTCGGCGCGTACCATTTCGGCGAAAAGCGACGGAGGGAGGAGCGGACCGAACTTCCAGTCATCGGGTGCCGGCAGGGGGAGGGCGGCGGCGATCTCTGCCGCGGTCCACCGCTGCACCGCACCGAGGGTGTCCCTGACCTCCCCGGCCGGATCCGGCCCGGTCACCCCTGAGACGAGGAGCCAGAGATCGGAGATGCGGATCTTCGGCCCGTCCCCGAGCGCCCGTTCTAAGAGAGCGGCGAGCGCCCGGTTGAACTGCCCCCCATGGCAGGAGAGAATAAAAATACCATCGGCTCGCTCCCTGACCAGGAAGCCCTCGGCGGGGATGCCACTCCCGATCTCCTCGGCAACCCCATGGATCGACGCCTGTTCCCGTTTCCCGAGGGGGAGGGAGGAGGAGCCGCGGGCGAGGAGGCGCTGAACTGAGCGGGCGACTATCGGACTCATCGGGGCGCCGGCGCCCGACCAGAATGGGCGGCGGTCTGAGGAGCGAGGGCCGCCGCCCTCAGGGACGACGGTGGCGATCCGGTGGTCGCTGTCGAGGGCGATGATCCGCCACCGCCGCCCTCCGAGGGTGCAGACCGTCCCGACGCCCCCGGCCACAAACCTGGGATCGAGGGCGCCGGCCTCCTCTCCTTCAGGTGTGAGGGCGCGGAAGGTACCGGCGCCCGCGAAGACCGAGAGGAGGTCGCGGCCGTGGACGCGGGCGACCGTGCGTTCGGCCACCGGCCCGAGCATCAGAAAGACGCCGTCCGCCGAGAGTATGCCCTCCGCGAGGAGGTGATCGACGATCGCTCCGGCGTCCTCTTCCCTGATCCCGGCGAAGGCGGCACATGAGAGGAGGGAGGAGGTTACACCCCGCCGCGGCGCCCGCCGCTCCTTCAGGAGCACAAGAAGAAGTTGCTGGATGAAGACGGTGTACGGCAGGACCGGGGGGCGGAGGGGCTCGACCTCGCGGCGCGTCGCCGCCTCGACGGTCGCCGCCGCCACCAGCAGGTCGAGGTCGTCCGCGAGCACAAAGGCCATCCGTGCCGGCGAGCCGCGCCGCCCGGTCCGCCCGAGCCTCTGGAGGAACGACGAGACCGAGGGCGGGGGACCGATCTGGACGACGAGGTCGAGGCCGCCGATATCGATGCCGAGTTCGAGGGTGCTCGTGCAGATCACGCAGGCGGCGCCCGATTCGGAGAGCGACGCCTCGGCGGCCTTTCTGGCGGCGGGAGGGATAGAGGAGTGGTGGACAGAAAGACCGTCGACCGTCCCGGCAAGGGCGGAGGAGAGCCTTTCAGCCTCGCTCCGGCTCCTGACAAAGACGAGGGCGCGCTGGCCGCGGACCAGGCGGGATACGGTAGCGGCCAGCCCGGACCGGTCGGTCACGAGAAACGAAAACTGTTTTTTTCCCGGCGGGGACGGGACGGCCACGAGGCTGGCCCGGCGACCCGGGCCGGAGAACCATGCGAGAACCTCCCGGGGATTTCCCAGGGTCGCCGAGAGCCCGATCCGCTGGAGGGGCCGACCGGCCGCGCCGTCGAGACGGTCGAGGAGGCAGCGGAGGTGCACACCCCGCAGGTCGCCGGCAAAGGCGTGGACCTCGTCGACGATGACGAAACGGAGGTTTCGCAGGTCGCCGGCGAGGAAGGGGTCGAGGAGGATCACCTCAAGCGACTCCGGGGTTGTAAGGAGCATGTGAGGGGGGTCGCAACCGCCCCAGGAGCGTTCGCCCTTCGGAACGTCGCCGTGCCATTTCTGCACCGAAAGGCCGGCCGGGGTACAGAGGGCGAGCATCCGCTCCTCCTGATCGTTGATCAGGGCCTTGAGAGGCGAGAGACAGATGCAGCAGACACCGGAGAGGCCGCCCTTTAAGACGGCGTCGATCACCGGGATCAGCGCCGCCTCGGTCTTGCCCCCGGCCGTTCCCGCCACCACCAGGAGATCGTTTCCTTCGGCCGCGGCGAGGGCCGCCTCCTCCTGCACCGGCCGCAGGTCGTCCCATCCAAGGCGGTGGGCAAGCATGCCCTGCAATGTCGGATGAAGGGATGCAAAGACCTCTGACACAGAAGAATGTTCGGCATCCGGGTTTAACTACATTGCAGCGCGAGAGAAATATTTAAATATAATGACCCGAAGGCATATCCATGCCTCTCAGCACAGAATCGGTGCAGCCGATTGTTCCGGGTGTGCCGCCGCTCACCCGCCGGGAGATCATGGCCCTGCTCCCGCAGGTGCCGGGGTGGTCGTTCGAGAACGGGAAGTTGAAGAGACGGTTCACCTTCGAATCAGTCGGGGAAGCGGCCGCCTTCATCGGTCAGGTGATCGCCCTCGGCGCCGAGAGCGCGGACCACTACCCTGACATCTGCCTCACCAGGTACAGGCATGTGGACATATTCTGGTACACGCACGCCTCGGGCGGCCTCACCCGGACCGATTTCGTGCTCGCCGCAAAACTCGGGGAGATGGTCGGGGGAAGGACGTTATTCAGATAGACCAAACGCCCTCTTCACCTGCGACCTGAGCGTCTCGCGCGGCAGGGCACCGGTAAGCCTCCCGACCGGCCGGCCGTTTGAGAAGAAGACCAGCGTCGGTATCACCTCGACCCCGAACGACGCCGAAGTTTTTGGATTTTCATCGACATTGCATTTTCCAAAGGCGACCTGCCCCGCAAACTCCAGAGCGAGGGCCTCGATCTCAGGGGCGACCCTCTGGCAGGGACCACACCACTCTGCCCAGAAGTCCACGACAAGATAGCGATGAGCGGCAATGGCGCCGGCAAAGCCGTGGTCCGATATCTCGATCACGCCGTCTTTCATGGCAGAAAACCGCGAAGCCAGTTCAAGCCGTTTTCTCTCCCTGATCCGTTCGAGTTCGTCGTCCATGCATGGGATAGGAAGGAGGGGATTATCCAGATATCTATCGGGGAGCAGGGAAACTATATACGCAAGAAACGACTAGATGTATATCCCGCACAGCGAGGTGGGGTAGTCAGGAAATCCCGACGGGCTCATAACCCGTAGACCGATGGTTCAAATCCATCCCTCGCTACTATTCTGCACATTTTTCCCGCTTTTTGCCAGGAGGAGAGCGATGGCGCCGTTCAAACTTCAGCGCCCCGGAACAGGGATCAGGGAGCGCCCGCAGCGCGCAGCCGTACAACGGACAGGGGCGGCAGAGACGACCGCCGCCGTCGGACCCTGAGATTCTTATATATGAGAGAACCTACAAACAATATAACCAGCGAAGCGAGGTGGGGTAGTCAGGAAATCCCGACGGGCTCATAACCCGTAGACCGATGGTTCAAATCCATCCCTCGCTACTGTTCTTCACGTTTTTCACCGTTTACGAGATTTATTCCCTGATCTCATCCTTCAGGTCAGCCTCCGGCATGTCCATCCACACGCACGAAGAAGCAACGCCCTGAAACGTTCCCCCGCTGAAAACAATTATCCGACAGGAAAGAAAGGGGAAAAAGAGTTACTCCACGTCCAGACGCGTCTGGACGCTTCCCTTCTGAAACTCGACGCACCGCGCGTCGCAGCACTCCCCCGGCACCTCGACCGGGTACTGCCCGGTGAGGCAGGCCGTACAGAGGTTGCCGACATCGATCCCGATCGCCTCCACCATCTTGCAGAGGGGAACGTGATAGAGCGAATCGGCGTGGATCAGGTCCTTCACCTCCTCGGTGCACCGGGAACTTGCGATCAGTTCGGTGCGGGTGGGAAAATCCACGCCAAGGTAGCAGGGGGCGACGATCGGCGGCGATCCCACGCGGAGGTGGACCTGACGCGCCCCGGCGTCCCTGACGATATCGATGAGTCGGCGCGAGGTCGTGCCCCGCACCACCGAGTCATCGATGAGAACGACGGACTTGTTCTCAAGGTGCTTTTTGATCGGGTTGAGCTTGATGCGCACGGCGTTCTCCCGCATCTGCTGGTCGGGCATGATGAAGGTCCGGCCCATATACCGGTTTTTCATCAGCCCTTCGAGATAGGGAGTCCCTGACGCCTGCGAATACCCGATCGCATATGCCGTCCCCGAGTCCGGCACCGGCGCCACCATGTCGGCGTCCATCGGCGCGCCCAGGAAAAGTTCCTCGCCGATCTTCCGCCGGGCGTCGTAGACGAGCGTGCCGTCGATGACCGAGTCCGCCCGCGCGAAATAGACGAACTCGAACATGCAGTGCGCCCTCCGATCTGAGATGGCGAGCTGCGTCGAGGTGATCCCGTTCTCCGTGACCCTGACCAGCTCGCCAGGGGCGACGTCCCGCAGGAGGGTCCCGTTCAGGGCGTCGACAGCCACACTCTCCGAGGCCACGATATAGCCCGAGCGCGTCCTGCCGATGCAGAGGGGCTTGATCCCGAGCGGGTCGCGGAAGGCGTAGAGGGCGTCGTCCAGCGTGAGAACAACAGAGTACGAGCCCTGCAGTTTCTGCATCGCAACCCCCACGGCGTCCTCCACCGATCCAGAACGGCGGATCTCGTGGGCGATGATCGTTGCGATCACCTCGGAGTCGGTGGTCGTGCAGAAGATCTGCCCGTCCTGCTCGTAGCAGGTGCGCAGGGCGTTGGTGTTCACCAGGTTCCCGTTATGGGCAAGAGAGAGCGTATGCTCCCGAAAGACAAAATTGAACGGCTGGATATTCTCGGGCAGATTAGCCCCTGTCGTGGGATATCTTACATGCCCGATCCCGACGGTGCCCCTCAACCTTCCGAGTATCTGTTCGTCAAATACCTCGGCCACAAGCCCCCGTCCCTTATGGACGAAGGGCCTCCGGTCAAAAGTTGATATTCCCGTGCTCTCCTGTCCCCGGTGCTGGAGAGCATACAGGGCATAATACAGCGGGAAAGAGACACCGCCAGCATCCACGATGCCAACGATCCCACACATGTTCAGACCTTAATGCGTTGGAACCTTGGGGCGCTTCGTCGTCCACTTCCAGCTGCTCATCTTCGTGCTGCGCCCGAACCCGCAGGCAGAGCAGACTTTGTGTTTCGCATGGAAGGATAACTTCCCACACCTGCGGCAGGTGATGTGGCTGTGGTGCTGCCGCTTACCCATTGATGGCGTACCTTTTGACATTTTAATTCACCCAGATTATTCGACTGAAGGAGAGATATAGATCACATTGTCCCCGCGCACTATCAGTGTGCCGCGCTTTACAACGGCACCGTCGACCTCTTCCTCAGCCCGGTCAAGGACGAGGTTGAGATGGACATCGTATCCCTGCAGGACCCCCCGGATTTCATGCCCGCCCTTCAAAGAAATGATAACGGGCTGGCCGTTGAGCACCTGATCAAGAATCTCCAGTGGTCTTTTCGTCATGGCAATTACCTTTAGGACCTCTTCAAGAGTACCATACATGCGTGTGGAATCTACTTAAACATACCGCGGCGAACGATTTAAAGAAGAATAAAAGCAAATTGTACTGAAGAATGGAAGCAATCGTGGTGAAAAAGAGGCACACGATCAAGAAGTCAGAGGGCTCACGCGTCCAGCGAGCGCTCGCCGACGAGATCGGGGCCGCCGAGGAACAGTTCCGCTCGAAAAATATCGAGGTGGTCGAGACGAACTCCCCCTTCACCCTCTACCTCATCGACAAACGGCCGCTCCTGATGGAGATGGACGGCCGCGTCTTTCCCACGGTCAGGGGTGCGGTGGAGCGTCCGTTCGCGGAGCGGCGGATCACCGTTGATTCCGGGGCGGTGCCGTACGTAATGAACGGCGCCGACATCATGCGCCCGGGCGTGGTGGGGGTGAGCCCTGACGTAAAAAAGGATGCTCCCTGCGTCATCGCCGAAGAGCGGCACGGGAAGCCGCTTGCCATCGGCATCGCCCTGTACGATGCCGCGGACCTCCTTGCCATGGAGAAAGGAAAGGTCGTAAAGATGCTCCACCGGGTCGGGGACGACGTCTGGAACCTGGAACTCTGAAGAAGGATTGGATACCCTTAAATAAATTCCATTCTACAGTTCTTTTCATGGGTAAATTCCTCGACTCCATCATCGGCAAATCTGCTCCGGCGAAGCAGGACGATTATATGGAACTCGATCTCGCCACATACGAGGGGGCGACCGGCGAAGAGCCCGCCTCGATGTACGTCAGGGTCGCACAGGTCGCAGACATCAAAGACACCCCCAAGGTCAAGGACGAGGTCTACAACGGCAACATCGTCATCGTGGACATCTCCCGCTTAAAGCTCGACAAGATCATGTACGAGCGCGTGCTCAAGGATCTGCGGGAGGTTGCCCACGACGTCAACGGCGACATCATCGGCCTTGGAGACCAGCACTATGTGCTCGTCACCCCGATGTCGGTGAAGATCTCCCGGGAAAAGATCGGGGGACTGTAGTGCGAAACGTCCTCCGTGCGCCCTGTCCAGTCTGCAAACAGGAGATCGAGTACATCTACCAGACAGAAACCATCCCCTATTTTTCTGAGATCCTCATCGAGAGCGCCACCTGCCCGTGCGGGTGGCGGATGGCCGACGCCTTCATTCTCAGGGAGGGGCAGCCGAACAGGTGCGAGTACGCCGTGACCTGCGAGGACGACCTCTGTGTGCGTGTGGTGCGGGGATCGGCAGGGACGGTCTCGGTCCCCGAGCTCGGCATCGTGATCAGGCCTGGCCCGGCGGCCGAAGGATATATCACCAATATCGAGGGGGTGCTCGACCGGATCGAGGACGTCCTGGACACGGCGCTCAGGACAGCCGAAGAAGAGGAGCGGGAGCGGGCGCTCGCCCTGAAAGAGCAGATCGCCCTCGTCAAGAAGGGGCAGGCACGGATAACCCTGATCATCGAGGACCCCTCAGGGAACTCGGCAATCATCAAAAATCCCGGCGACGCCACAGAAAAAAGATGAGTTGAGAAGAAGAAATCTTACTTTCTCTTCCCTCCCTTTGCCGGTGCGCTCTTTGCTGTCTCCGGTTTCACTTCTTCAGGTTTTTTTGCCGCCGGTTTCTTCTTATCTGCCATGAACTCACCTCCCTTCAGGTATGATGGGCAGTATATCGCTTGATGATATAAATATTCCTGATTTGTCCGGGAGACGACAAAAAAAGATGAGAGAGCAGTTTTTCAGTGGATGCGCACGCCGCGGAGAGAGGCCCCGCTCTCTTTCACGACCGCACCGCAGACCTGTGCATCCGGGACGATCTGCTGCAGCGTCCGGAGGCTCTCCTCAGGGACGACGAAGGCATAGCCCATGCCCATGTTGAAGGTGCGGTACATCTCGTTCCCGGAAAGCCCGCCCATCTCCTGTGTCCAGGCAAGGATCTCAGGGACCGGGAGGGGGTCGGTGATATCGAAGCCGAAGGACGAGAGGCGGGTGAAGTTCAGGAGACCGCCACCGGTGACATGGCACATCCCGTGCACCTCGCAGGCGGCCGCGGCGTCGAGGGCCTCACGGTAGATCCGGGTCGGGGTCAGCAGCGCCTCGCCGACGGTCCGGCCCGAGGGGAGGACGACGTCGAAGCCGCCGTTTTCGAGGGCGACCTTCCGCGCGAGGGTGTAGCCGTTCGAGTGGGCGCCGGTGGAAGGCACGCCGACGACAAGGTCGCCGGGGACGATCGCATCCCCGGTGACGACGTCGGCCTTCTTCTGTGCGCCAAGACAGGTGCCGGCGAGGTCGAGGCCGGTGACGAGCCCTTTCAGGGTCGCCGTCTCCCCGCCGACGATGTTCATGTTCGCCTGACGGGCGCCCTCATTGAGGCCGACGCCGATCTGGCGCATCTTCTCGATCGAGATCCCGTCGGTGGCGATGTAATCGACAAACGCCACCGGTTCGAGATTCATCACGAAGAGGTCGTTCACGTTCATGGCGATGCAGTCGATCCCGACGGTCGTCCAGTCCTGGAGGGCGTCGGCGACGAGCATCTTCGTGCCCACGCCGTCGACGGCCAGGGCGAGCGCCATATCGCCGAACTCGATGAGCCCGGCGAAGTGGCCGACCGAACCGAGCATGGGGAAGGCCCCGGTCCGTCTGAAGGTGAGCTGCTGGATGAGGGTCCGGACGCCCTGCGCCTCAAGATCGATGTCCACGCCGGCGTCGGCATAGGCCGAATCCTTACTCATCGTCGCACGCCTCCGAGAGCCTGAACTCGTCGTGGAGCAGCTGGAGTGCCCGCCGGCTGTCGTCCTGCCGCACCACGAAGGAGACGTTCACCTCTGACGAGCCCTGCGAGATCATCATCACGTTCACCCCGGCCTTGCCGAGCGCCGTGAAGATCCGGCCGGATATGCCGGGCGTACCGGCCATTCCGGCGCCGACGACGGCCATCGCCACGACGTTCCGGTCAGAGGTGACCTCACGCACGATCCCGGACTTCACCGGGGCCGCGAGCACTTCGAGGGCTTCCGCAAGGTTTCCCTCGTCGATGATCAGGGAGATGTTCGCCTGCGAGGAGGCCTGCGAGATCATCATCACGTTGATCCCGGCGTCGCCCAGCGCCGTGAAGATCTCCCGCGCCACGCCGGGCCGGCCGATCATCTGGACGCCGTTGATGTTCACGAGCGCCACCCGCTCGATGTGGGTGACCGCCTTGACCACCCGTTTCTCCCGGTGCTCCTGGCGCCGCACGATCGTTCCCGGGTGGTCCGGGTTGAAGGTGTTCTTCACCCGGACGATGATGTCCTTTTCCATCGCGGGTTCGATGGACTTGGGGTGAAGCACCTTCGCCCCGAAGAACGAGAGTTCCATCGCCTCGCGGTAGCTGACGTACGGGAGGACGCGGACGTTCTTGATGATCCGCGGGTCAGAGGTCATGACGCCGTCCACATCGGTCCAGATCCAGACCTCGTCGGCGTCGATCGCCCGCCCGACGATCGCGCCCGAGTAGTCCGAACCGCTCCGGCCCAGGGTGGTGACGATTCCCTCGGGCGTGCAGCCCATGTAACCGGTGATCACCGGGACCGAGTTCATCAGGAGGGGAAGGATGCGGCTGTTGATCCGCGGATCGCTCGTCGGGAGGACAAGGGCGTCGCCGTGCTTGTTCGTCGTCAGGATCCCGGCCTCGCACCCGTCGAGCGCCGATGATGAGATGCCACGCTCGCGCAGGGCGGCGCTCACGATCAGAGCCGAGAGCCGCTCGCCGTAGGAGACGATATAGTCCTTGGAGCGGCGGGTGAGCTCGTGGAGGGCGTGGACCGCCGTCAGGATATGATCGAGATTTTCGAGCCGGTCGTCGATGACACTCCCGACGGCGGCGGCCTGGCCCGGCGCGACGGCCTCGAGGGTCTTCATGTGTTTCGCCCGGATCGCCTGGATAAACGCCTCAATCGGGGGTTCTTCAACACTGGACTCGGCCTCTGCTGCGATGGCGTGGAGCTGGTCGGTCACCCCTGACATCGCCGAGACGACGACGGCCATCTCGTGCCCTTCGGCATGGTAGCGTTCAAGGATGTCGACCGTACGACGGATACATTCCGCATCGCCAACGGATGTGCCCCCAAATTTCATTACAAGCCTCATTTCTGGCTCACTCTCGCTGATCCCACACAATGGTATTTATGTACTGACATGTCTCACGTAATAATAGGATGCGCGCGCTGGAAGTAATCGACTGCCATGTCCTGGTGATCGGGAGTGGCGGCGCCGGGGTCAGGGCGGCAATCGAGGCCGACCGATATGGCGAAACTGTCCTTCTTTCCAAGAGCATAACCGGAAAGGGAGGCTGCACGACGATGGCCGAGGGCGGGTACAACGCCGTCCTGAAAACCACCGACGCCTGCACCCTCCACCAGGAGGACACGATGCGGGGCGGGGCCTACCTCAACGACCCGGCGCTTGTCGAGGCGCTCGTCAACGACGCCCCTGCGCGGCTTTCCGACCTCGTATCGTGGGGAGCGGTCTTCGACGCCTCAGGGGACGGCGAGGTGGCCCAGCGCTCGTTCGGCGGCCAGTGCCGCCCGCGGACCTGCTATGCCGGCGACCGCACCGGCCACGAGATGATGGCGACCCTGATGGAGCGGCTGAGAGGAAGCGGGGTCGAGCAGATCGAGGAGACAGCGGCGATCGAACTCTTAAAAGACGGTGATCGGGTCTGCGGCGCCCTGGCGCTGGACAGAAAAGGCGATCTCCAGGCGATCCGGGCGGACGCCGTGGTGCTCGCCACCGGCGGCGGGGCGCGGGTCTACGACGTCTCCACCAACTCGGGTACCGGGAGCGGGGACGGGTTCGCCCTCGGCTACCGCGCCGGGGCCGGGCTGATCGATATGGAGATGGTCCAGTTCCACCCGACCGGGGCCGTGTACCCGTACGACGCCCGCGGCAGGCTGGTGACCGAGGCGGTGCGGGGCGAGGGGGGTCGGCTGATCAACGCCGCCGGCGAACGGTTCATGGGACGCTACGACCAGACGCGCATGGAGCTCTCGACCCGCGACGTCGTCGCCCGGGCGATCGCCACCGAGGTGCTCGAAGGAAGGGGGACGAAGAACGGCGGGGTCTGGCTCGATGTCACCCACCTGCCGGCCAGGCAGATCGAGGAGCGGCTGCCGGTGATGCTGGAGCAGTTCCTCAGGTTCGGCGTCGACATCAGAAAGGAACCGATGGAGGTCGCTCCGACCGCCCACCATATCATGGGCGGCCTTCGCATCACCCCTGAGGGAGGGACGACCCTGCCCGGCCTCTTCGCCTGCGGCGAGTGCTCGGGCGGCGTCCACGGCGCAAACCGTCTCGGCGGGAACGCCCTTGCGGATACGCAGGTCTTCGGAAAACGGGCCGGAGAGGCGGCGGGCCGGACACCGGCGCACACCGCGAGGATCGATGCCGCACAGGTCGAGGCGCAGGAGAAGAGGCTCGCCGCCTTCTTCGAGGGCGAAGTGACGCCGGCGTCTGTGCAGGGGCACCTCCAGCGGGCGATGTGGGACGGCGCCGGGATACGAAGGGATGAAACAGGGCTTCGCACCGCCCTCCGCGCGGCCGAGGACCTGCTCGGCGCCCGACTGAAGGCGGCGTCAGGACGGAACCTGCTCCAGTGCTGTGCGGTGCAGAACCTCTGCACCACGGCGATGCTCATTACGCGTTCAGCCCTTCTGCGCCCGGAAAACCGGGGGGCACATTACCGGACCGACATCGTCCAGACATGGGACGCACAGACTTCGCCATTCGGCCATACCACGATCAGTCTGGAAGGGGCAGGGATCGAGGAGGTCAGGCGATGAAAGAGATCACCTTCACGATTCTCCGCTTCAACCCGGAGACTGACGAAAGACCGCACCCGGAGACCTACACCGTCGCGGTGCACGAGGGGGCGCGGGTGCTCCACGCCCTCCACGCCGTCCATGCACAGGACCAGACGCTCGCCTATCGCTACTGCTGCGGTTCCGGGCAGTGCGGGAGCTGCGCCGTGCAGGTGAACGGTACGCCGGTGCTCGCATGTCTCGCCGAGGCAAAGGACGGCATGACCGTCAGCCCGCTCGCCCTGCCGGTGGTGCAGGACCTCGAGGTGGACCTCGCCCCCTATATCGGGCGCATCGCCCATATCGCCCCGGCCCCGTGCGCAACGTTCCCGAAAAAGGAGGAGATCGATGCGATCAAGCCCCTGCGCGACTGCATCGAGTGCATGGCCTGTGTCTCGGTCTGTCCGGCCCTGAAGGTAACCGATTTCGCCGGCCCGACGGCGATGCGCCAGGAGCTGCGCCTCGCCCTCGACCCCAGGGACACCGGCGACCGCGCCCCCGAGGCAGTGAAGGAAGGGCTCTTCTTCTGCACGAGCTGCCAGAAATGCTGGAAGGTCTGCCCGAAGGAGATCGAGATACCGGGCAAGGCGATCGAGAAACTGCGGGAGATCGCAAACCGGAAGGGCCTCACCCTGCCGCGCCACCAGGAGGTCGCCGAACTGGTCAGGACGACCGGCCGGAGCGTCCCGCGGATCAAGGAGACCTTCCTTGAACAGGTGCCCGAGGTGATCGAGCCCGATGGGGAGGTGCGGGCGACCGTAGGCTTCTTTGTCGGCTGCATGTACAACGGGCGTCTCCCCGACACCGCCCTCGATATGCTCGAGGTGATGCGCAGAAACGGCATCCGCGTCGTGATCCCGCACGAGCAGGTCTGCTGCGGCTCGCCCCTGATCAGGACGGGCCAGACCTCATTCATCGATCACCTCAAACGCCGGAACATCGAAGCCTTCCGCTCCCGCAATCTCGACGTGGTGATGACGATGTGCGCGGGCTGCGGCTCGACCCTGAAAAACGATTATAAAACACCTTTCAGGGTGATGGACGCTACTGAAGTGCTCGACCGCTACGGGATCGAGCCCCCGGCAAAACTCGGGATCACCGCCACCTATCACGACCCCTGCCATCTCCTGCGCGGGCAGGGGATCTCCGAGGAGCCAAGAAAATTCCTCAGAGAGGTGGCCGGAACCTTCGTCGAGACCCCGAACCAGTGTTGCGGCTCGGGCGGCGGGGTGAGGTCGGGCGTGCCAGAGGAGGCGGCCGCCCTGGGGCGGATGCGGGGCGAGGCCTTCGAAGCGAGCGGTGCAGACGTGGTCGTCTCGTGCTGCCCCTTCTGCGAGTTCCACATCGCCGAGAACACGAAGCTGCCGGTGAAGGACCTGATGACCCTGCTGCGCGAGGGGTATGAGGAGAAGGACCGGGAACAGGCCGGCAAATCCGAATAAAAAAACCCAGAGTTTATTTTTAACCGGCAGGAGAGTACAGCGCTGAAGCGCCGGTTCGGTCGTGGAGAAGAAAGGGCACCGGCAGGATGCCTCCTCTGCCAGACCGGTTTTGAGAAACCTACATCTTCCCCTCTCACTGAATTTGTACCTGTCAGATACCCATGGAAGCATCGATCCTCACCGACATCGTCGTCATCTTCGGCCTCTCCATCGCCATCCTCTTCGTCTGCTCACGCCTGCGTATCCCGGCCATCGTCGGCTTTCTGATCACCGGCATGGTCGCCGGCCCCTACGCGCTCGGGCTCGTGCATGACACCGCGACGGTCGACGACTTCGCAGAGATCGGCGTGATCCTCCTCCTCTTCACCATCGGGATGGAGTTCTCGTTCAAAAGCCTCCTGCGGATCAAACGGGCGGTGCTCCTCGGCGGCTCCCTCCAGGTCGGCGGCACGATCCTGATCGTGGCGGCGGCCTCACTCCTCCTCGGTATCCCCTGGCAGGAAGCGGTGTTGTTCGGGTTTCTCCTCTCCCTCTCCAGCACGGCGATCGTCCTCTCGGTCCTCCAGAGCCGCTCCGAGATGGAGAGCCCGCAGGGGCGGACGGCTCTGGGCATCCTGATCTTCCAGGACCTCGTGATCATCCCGATGATGCTCCTGGTGCCGATCCTTGCCGGGGCGGACGATGGTTCGGGCATGTCGATCCCGGCCTTCCTGGCCACCTCGGTCGGGATCCTGATCTTCGTCATCGTCTCGGCGAACTGGCTCGTCCCAAAACTGCTCTTCCATGCCGCACGCCTGCGGATCCCTGAGATCTTCCTCCTCTCCATCGTCCTCATCTGCCTCTTCACCGCATGGCTCACTGCCAGCGCCGGCCTCTCCCTCGCCCTCGGGGCCTTCATCGCCGGGCTGATCATCTCGGAGTCCGAGTACTCCCACGAGGCCCTGGGCGCAATCCTCCCGTTCAAAGAGGTATTCACCAGTTTCTTCTTCGTCTCCGTCGGGATGCTCCTCAACATTGCCTTCCTCTTCGAGCATCTCGGCGTCGTCCTGCTCCTGGTGGCAGGCGTCGTCGCGGTCAAGGCGATCGTCGCGGGCGCCGCTACCCTGGCGATCGGCTACTCGATCCGCACCGCCCTCCTCGCCGGGCTTGCGATCAGCCAGATCGGAGAGTTCTCATTCGTGCTCTCCAAAACCGGGGCCGACTACGGCCTCATCGACAGCGGGGCATACCAGACCTTCCTCGCCGTCACGATCCTCACGATGATCGCCACCCCCTTCGTCATCGGGGGTGCGCCGACGGTCGCCAACCGAACAATGAGGCTCTCCCTGCCCGAACGGGTACGGCTGGGCACGATCAGGGAGAAACCGCCCGAAGAGCCCTGCATGAAGGACCATGTGATCATCGTCGGCTTCGGCCTCGGCGGAAAGAACGTGGCGAAGGCTGCGAAGGCGGCCGACATCCCCTACGTAATCATCGAGATGAACCCCGAAACCATTCAGGAGGAGCGGGCGAAGGGCGAACCGATCCACTACGGCGACGCAACCCGCCGGGCCGTCCTCGGCCATGCCGGGATCAGGACGGCGAAGGTGCTCGTCATCGTCATCTCCGACCCTTCGGCGACCCGCCGGATCATCGCCACGGCCAGAAGGGCCAACCCCCACGTCAGGATCATCGCCCGCACGCGCTATGTCGGAGACATCGCCGACCTCTCCAGCCTGGGCGCCGACGAGGTGATCCCGGAGGAGTACATCACCTCCATCGAGATCTTCACCTGCATCCTCTCGTCGTACCTCGTCCCGCGGGACGAAATCGAGCGCTTCGCCGCCGAAGTCCGGGCCGACGGCTACGAGCTCTTCAGGTCGGCGCACCCCCTTGAGCCCGGCCTCCAGGACCTCGGTTTCTACCGCCCGGGTGCGGAGATCGAAACCCTCAGGGTGGGGCAGGAGGCGCGGATCGCCGGCCACACCCTTGCCGAGGCAAACCTGCGGCGGCGGTTCGGCGTCACCGTCCTCGCCGTCAGGCGGGGCGACGAGGTGATCACGGCGCCATGCGGCGAGACGACGATCCAGGGCGGCGATGTCTGCGTGGTCTTCGGCCCGGCTGAAAAGATCGCCACCCTGGACCGTTATTTCAGAGAGAAAAACGAAAATAATGGATATTAAGGGGCCTGAAGAGAGAGGAGATATGCCTGCGCCTCGAGGGCGGCCTTCGCCCCTTCACCGGCGGCGATGATGATCTGCTTGCCCCGGATCGAGGTGACATCGCCGGCCGCATAGATCCCGGGGACATTCGTATGGCAGTTCTCGTCCACAACGATCTCGTCCTGATCGTTGAGCGCCACGACGCCGCGGACGGCATCAGTGTTCGGGTCATGGCCGATCTCGGCAAAAACACCGTCGACCGCCAGATCCTCCTCGTCGCCCGAGTCCTTCTCCCTGATCCTGATCCCGGCGAGCACCTCCTCGCCGAGGAGAGCGGCGACCGTGTACGGCTGGTGGATGGTGACATTCTGCTCCATCTCCTTCAGCCGGTCGAGGTAGACGGGATCGGCCCGGATCGTGCTCCGCACAATGAGGTGCACGCTCCGTGCGATCTTCCCCATCTCGATCGCCGTAATGACCGCCGAGTTGCCGCCGCCGACGACCGCAACGTCCTTTCCTTTAAAGAGCGGCCCGTCACAGGTGGAGCACACCGACACACCCCTGCCCCAGAACCGCTCCTCCCCCTCGACGCCCAGGCGGCGGGAGTGGCGGCCGGTGGCGACGACGATGCTCTTTGCACGAAAAATCTGTTCCCCGTAGGTGGTGATCTTAAACAGCCCGTCTTCCTTCTCAACGCCGGTCACCCGGTCGAGTTCGAGATGGATGTTGAGGTTTCGCACCTGCTCCTCGAACTTCGTCATCAGGTCTTCCCCGGTGACCATCCGGTAGCCCATATAATTCTCGATCGCCCAGCTCTCCATCGCCTGCCCGCCGATGTTCTCGGAGATGATCATGGTGGAGAGGAGTTTGCGGCTGGCGTAGACGCCGGCGGTCAGACCGGCCGGCCCCGCGCCCATGACGATCAGGTCGTAGACCTCGCCCGGCCGCTCTGACCCAAAGAGTTCGGTGAGGCGCGGGGCGTCGAAACCGACGATCACCTCGCCGTCGACGACGGTCACCGGAACGCCGTACTGCCCGGAGAGTTCGATCATCTCCTCCGCCGCCGCCTCGTCGGCCCCCACATCGATAGACTCGTATGCGACACCGTTCTTCTCGAGGAAGGCCTTGACCATACGGCAGTACGGGCACTGGGCCGTCGAATACACTTTAACACGCGGCATACACACCCACCTCGGCGCCGGGGGAATAAAAGGGTTGTGCAGACCGTATCCGCCCCATTCTTCCGGGTGAGCGACGGAAACGATGTCTTCAGGGCACGAAAAACAGGAGAGGGGTCACTCGACCCTGATGAAGTTCTTCCCGACGACGCCGCAGATCGGGCACCGTTCAGGGGCGGCGCCGATCTCGACGTTCCCGCAGACCGGACAGAGGAAAACCTCCGCGCCGTCGAAGTCTTTTCCAGCAGAAACTGCCTCCAGTGCCCGTTTGTACAGCCCGGCATGCACCTCCTCGGCCTTCATCGCATGGGTGAAGGTGATGGCGGCCTCGCTGTTCCCTTCCTTCTTCGCCTCCTCCACGAACCGCGGGTACATCTCGGTGAACTCGTCGGTCTCTCCCTCGATGCTCTCCTTCAGGTTCTCGGCAGTGCTCCTTACCCCGCCCATCACGGCGAGTTCGCGCCGTGCATGAATCTCTTCAGCCCGGGAGGCTGCGCGGTAAATACGTGCGACGTTCTTAAAGCCCTCTTCATCGGCCTTCTGGGAGAACGATAGGTATTTTCGGTTCGCCTGTGATTCTCCGGCAAAAGCCGCCTTGAGATTCTCCAATGTTGCCATACTGATCCGATCGGCGCCCGCCCTACATATACTTTCCACCCGGAAGAGGTGCACGAACGGGCATCGAGGCTGAAAAACATCCTTTCCTGAAGAGAAGAATCCAGACAGACGGGTGAGGTGAAATTCGAAAGGTTCTATACCGGCGAGGCAGAATCTGCCCTGATGAAAAAGATGCGCGATGTCCCTGACGGCGACCGGCCGCGGGAGAAGATCGCCGCAAAAGGTGCAGCCGCCCTCACCGAACGCGAGCTCATCGCCGCCATCATCGGCCGCGGCGTCCCGGGGCGGGACGTGCTCGAGATCGCGCGGGACATCGAAGGGGTGATCGCCGACTCGGGCGTCCCGGCATATGCCGATCTCGTCGACGTTCCCGGCGTCGGCGCAGCAAAGGCGTGCCAGATCGCCGCCGCCTTCGAACTCGCCCGCCGGCGCCTGACACCCAAAGAAATACGGATCTCGGCCCCCACCGACGTTCTGCCCCTGGTGCGGCATCTCGCCGACCGGAAACAGGAATACTTCATCTGCATCTCCCTCAACGGCGCCGGCGAGGTGATCGGCAACCGGGAGGTGACGAAAGGGCTGATCAACTACAGCCCGGTCCACCCGCGGGAGGTCTTCGCCGACGTCCTCACCGACCGGGCGACCTCGGTGATCTTCGTCCACAACCACCCATCGGGCAGCCTCGAACCAAGCCGCGAGGATATCGCCATGACCGGGCAGCTCGTCGCCGCCGCCGGGATCCTGGGGATCAGGGTGCTCGACCACATCATCGTCTCACGCAAAGGGCACGTGTCCATGCGGGAGCGGGGGCTGCTCTGAGGAGAGACGAAAAATGACCGAATACAGCCAGGTCCAGCGGGTGCTCTGGGTCATCCTCGGCCTCAACATCCTCGTCGCCCTTGCGAAGGCGATCTTCGGCCTCCTCGCCGGTTCGATGAGCATGGTCGCCGACGCCCTTCACTCCGCCTTCGACTCGGCCTCGAACATCATCGGGATCGCCGCCACCCGCGTTGCCGGGCGCCCGCCAGACCAGGACCACCAGTACGGCCATGCAAAGGTCGAAAGCCTCGCCACCCTGATCGTCGGCGGGATGCTCCTCCTCACCGCCTACTGGGTGATCAGCGAGGGGATCGTGCGCCTGACCGCGGGAGCGGTGCCCGAGATCACCGGGATCACCGTCGGGGTGATGGTGGCGACCCTTGTCATCAACATCTTCGTTGCATGGTACGAACGGCGGATGGGCGAAGAGTTGCAGAGCAGTTTTCTCATCGCCGACTCCGAGCACACGAAAAGCGACGTCTATGTCTCCCTCTCGGTGCTGGCCGGGTTCGTCGCCGTCAGCGCCGGGTATCCGGCGGCAGACCCCGTAATCGCCCTGGCGATCGGGGTGCTGATCGGGAAGATGGGCCTTTCCATCATCAGGGAGGCGGGCATGGTGCTCACCGATGCCGCCACTGTCAGGTGCGAGGATATCGTCAGGAAGAGCGTACCCTCGATACCCGGTGTCCGGGGCTATCATCGGTTCAGGTGCCGCGGCGGTGCGGGCGACCTTTTCGCCGACATCCACGTCACCGTCGACCCGGAGATGAGCGTGCTCCACGCCCACGAGATCGCCCGCGAGGTCGAGGCCGTACTCAAAGAGCGCGTGCCCGGCATGAAGGAGGTGATCGTCCATATCGAGCCAGGGACGGAGAGCGGATCTCAAATAAAGGGTTGAACAGTGATTCGAGAGGGAGGATGAGGTCACGCGAAGGCGCCAGGGATCAGATCAGAGCCTCGTTTCTTCCCGTAAATAGCAGATCGGCACGCCGGCAAATCCGTATGATGGAGACGATCGTACACAACTGGCCGCGATAGACGTGGGGGAGCGTAACTGGACAATCGCATGGGTTTTCGAGAAAATTTCACGAGAAGCCACAAAAAAACGCGAATTCTGCGAAGGTACCGGGGAATAGATCAGGACCCTCGTTCTTCGCGTGATGAGATAACTGCCGGTGCCGGGAGTTATCCCCGTGAAACAGAGAAGAACCGTTCATTTCTTCCCGACGATCCGGCAGAGCTCCCTCCCCTTCTCGTACGCCGCCGCCACGATCTCCGGGCGGGTCCTGATGTCGCGGACATGGTCCATGTCCCGCTGGAAGATCCCCTCCCAGTACGGGCAGTCGATGATCTCGCAGAAGGTCTTCGTCGTCTGGAGGGCGCCGTCGAAGTTGTCCGGAAGGTTCATCCCCGATATGCTGATAAAGAGCGTTTTTCGTTCCTTTCGGCGCTCTTTCGAGATGAAAGGTTCTTTTCGCATATATTTTGCCATATAATAGACCTGAAAACGGTCCATAAACGATTTCAGTTTCCCGGGGATCCCCATCGTCATGATCGGGGTGGCGATGATCAGGCCGTCCATCTCCCGGAACTTCCGGTAAAACGGGGTGACGTCATCCTGCATCCGGCAATCCTCGTGATCCATGCAGTGGAGGATCTCCATGCAGGGCTGGAAGTTCAGGTACGGCACCATCACCCGCTCGACCTCACAGCCCTCCTCTTCCGCCCCTTCGACCGCTTTATTGAAGAGATACGCGGTGTTGCCCCCCCTGACCGGGCTTCCGAGGAGGGCGATAATCTTCTTCTTTCCCATGAAAAAGAACCTCAATGCGCTCCTATATCTAGTTATTCCTGCCTCCTGCAAAAGCCATAAATAGGGCAGCGCACTATTCTCGGTCTGGTGAAACAGTGACCGCAGAAGAATCAAAGAAAGTGAAAGCAGGAGAAAAAGTCGGCCCGGGAACGTACGTCTGCATCGACTGCGGGCGGGAGCTGAAGGTGACCGAGGCCGAGAAGGACCTGGTCAAGTGCCCGAGCTGCGCCTGTGAGAACTACCAGTGCTTCCCGATGACGCACATCAGGCCCGACATCAAGACGCCTGAAGACGCAGTTCACCCGCCAAAGAGAAAGTGAGACGGGGGAGATTCCCCGGGCGCATAACCCGAAGGAGGTGGATACGATGGTTAACGTGGAAGAGGTAGGGCAGGTCTTCATCTGCGAGATCTGCGGGAACGTCGTTGAAGTCAGGGAAGTCGGAGGAGGCGAGCTGATCTGTTGCGGCGAGCCGATGGTCCTCCAGGAGTGAATCATGGATGAACAGATGAAAGAACTGGAAGGGAAGATCGGCAAGGTCCCGAAGATCTTCGCCGAACTCAAGGATCTCGAGCCCGAGGTCTACGAGAAAGTGATGGGGCTCGACCAGCTCGTCTGGGCCGACGGCGCCCTCTCAAAGCAGACAAAGAAGGTGATCGCGATCGCCATTGCAGCGGCACTCAGGGACCGCCATGCAGTGCGGGCGCAGATGGCCGGTGCGAAACATCTCGGCGTCAAGAAGGAAGAGATCGAAGAAGGGCTCCGCGTGGCGTTCCTCCTTGCCGGGATGCCCGCCTACGTGTATGGGAAGGCGGCGCTCGAAGAGATGATGGGGAAGTGACCGAGATGGAAGAGATGCACGCCCTCCCCGTCATCGGAGAGAACGCACCGGAGTTCGAGTGCGTCACCACGCACGGGCCGATGAAACTCTCAGACCTGCGCGGCAAATGGGTCGTGCTCTTCTCGCACCCGGCAGACTTCACGCCAGTCTGCACGACCGAGTTCATGGCGCTTGCACGCGCGAACGAGGAACTCGAGGCCATGAACGTGCGGCTGATCGGCCTCTCCATCGACAGCGTCCACTCCCACCTCGCCTGGGTCAGGAGCATCGAGGAGAAGATGGGCGTGAAGATCCCCTTCCCGATCATCGCCGACCTCGACATGGGGGTCGCAAAGAAGTTCGGGATGATCCACCCGGGAACAAGCAGCACATCGACGATCCGCACGGTCTTCTTCATCGATCCCGAGGGGAAGATGCGGGCGATGCTCTATTACCCGATGACAAACGGGCGCTACATCCCGGAGATCATCAGGCTGATCAAGGCCCTGCAGGTGACCGACCAGTTCAAGGTTTCGACGCCGGCAAACTGGCAGCCCGGCGACCAGGTCGTCGTGCCTCCGCCAAAGACGGCCGAGGAGATGGAGCGGCGCAAGGGCGAGGGTTACGACTGCAAGGACTGGTACCTCTGCTTCAAGCAGATCTGATCCTCTTTTTATGGGGCGGGAGTTCCCCGCTCCCCTGCCAGTGGTACCTGAACAGGCGCGTTTAAGACGCCGGAGAGTCACAGGTAGTATATAGAAGAGTCATGGCAGTGATTTCCGTGCTCTGTCTCAGCGCGTCGCGTGAGGGAGAGCCAGGACCGGCAGGAGATGAGGAAATCGTCGTTACGACGGCAGACACCCTCGAAGATCTCCTCAACCTGGCGGCATCCCGCCCCTTCGACGTCGTGATGATCCCGGCCGATCTCGCTCTCACACCGGTTTTAAACCTCCTCGAGGCTCCCGGCGGCGCCCCACCCCTGGTGGTCGCCTCTTCGGAAAAGGGCACCTTTATTATTGATTTCAGAGCCCATGACAGAAGCGAAGGGGGCATTGCCCCGACCGTCAGGGAAGCGTACCGGGCGCGCATGGCAGAACGAGATCTGCAGGAGCGGGAGAGGCAACTCTCGACCCTCCTGAGCAACCTGCCGGGAATGGCCTACCGCTGCGATAACGGCCCGGACTATACGATGACGTTCGTGAGCGAAGGGTGTTTCGACCTCCTGGGCTATGCCCCCGGCGATCTCGTCGGGAGCCGGACTGTGGCATACGGCGACCTGATCCACCCGGACGACCGGGCGATGGTCTGGGAGGAGATCCAGAAGGCGCTCAAGGAACGCGGGGCCTTCAGGATCACCTACCGGATCAGGAAGGCCTCGGGAGACGAGCGCTGGGTCTGGGAACAGGGGAGAGGGATCTTCGCCCGGGACGGCAGCCTCCTTTCCCTCGAAGGCTTCATCGCCGACGTCACCTATCTGGTGCTGACGACCGAGCAGCTCAGGAGACGGGAACTCGAGGAGAAGGCGATCCTGGACAACATCCCTGACATCGCCTGGCTCAAGGACGGGGACGGCCGTTACATCGCCGTGAACAGGGCATTTGAACAGGCCGCCGGGAAAACGGCCGACGAACTCGTCGGACGGACAGACCGGGAGATCTGGCCAGGTTACATTGCAGAGCGCTATATGAGCGAGGACCGGGAGGTGATCGCCTCGGGAAAGAGGGCGTTGTTCATCGAACCATTCGTCAGGGGCGACGGCCTTGAAATCCTGGTCGAGACGGTGAAGACCCCGATCTACGACCACAACGGCAGGGCGGCCGGGACCGCCGGCATCTGCCGGGACATCACCGCACGGCGCGCGATGGAGGAGGCGCTGAGGAAGAGCGAGGAGCGTCACCGCATATTCCTCCAGAATTTTCCAGGGATCGCCTTCAAGGCCGATCCCGGCCTTCACCCTCTCTGGCTCTCGGGCAATGTTGAGGGGATCACCGGCTATACCGCCGACGAGATCGTCAGCGCGTGGGTGGGGGTCGACAATTACCTTCACCCGGGCGATCTAGAGTCCGGCAGGGAGTTTCTGGAGGAGATCCTCACGAGCGGAAAGGAGAGCGCCGCCGACTTCAGGATCGTCAGAAAGGACGGTGCGATCAGGTGGGGGCACATCCGCGCACAGGCGGTCAGGGACGCGGAGGGGAGGGAGACCAGCATACAGGGGGCGATCTTCGACGTCACCGAACAGAAAGAGGCGGTGGCGAAGATCCGCGATCTTGCAAAGTTCCCTGAGGAGAACCCCGGGCCGGTGATGCGGATCAGCCGGGGCGGAAGGATCCTCTACGCAAACGGGGCAAGCAGGGACCTTCTGAAGACCTGGGGAACGGAAGAAGGGGGCGTTCTTCCGGAGACCTGGCGGGAGGTGGTCGCCAGTTCGCTCTCATCGGAGCGGATAAAGAGGCGGGATGTCGCCGTGGACGGCTCGGACTTCACCATCACCTGCGTCCCGGTGGCGGGTGCGGACTATGCCAACCTCTACGGGATCGAGATCACCGAGCGGAAGGTAATGGAGATCGCCGTGCAGGACGCGAACAGGAAGCTCAACCTCCTCAACAGCATCATCCGCCACGACATGCTCAACCAGATCACCGTCCTCCAGGGATACATCGACCTGACCAGACAGTCAGGAGAGGGAGGGCCGCATCTCGGTCGGATCGCCGATGCGACCGAGCGTATCCGGCGCCAGGTGGAGTTCACCCGGGACTACCAGGAGCTCGGCGTCAAAGGGCCGATCTGGCAGGATGCATGCGCCGCGATGAAGAAAGCCTTCGCCTCTCTCTCCCCGCCGGGGATCAGCCTCGATTGTACAATCGGTCCCGGCCTTGAGGTGCTCGCCGACCCCCTCCTCGGGCGGGTCTTTTACAACCTGGTGGAAAACACCGTGCGCCACGGCACAGGGGCGCAGACGATCAGGTTCTCGGCCGAAGCTTCGAGTGGCGGCATCTCCCTCGTCTACGAGGACGACGGCCAGGGCATTCCCGGGGAGAAAAAAAATAGACTCTTCAAATGGCCTTCAGGAAAAAATAATGGCCTCGGCCTCGCACTCTCCGCGGAGATCCTCTCCCTGACCGGGCTCTCGATCAGGGAGGAGGGGGCGCCGGGCCAGGGCGTCCGCTTTGTGATCTCGGTCCCGCCCTCACGGTTCAGGTACCGGGAAGAACCCTCCTGACTGCCAACCTTTTTTTCCCGGCAGGGAGATAGGAGAAACGATGCCACTCCATGTCCTCGCCATTGCCGGAAGCCCCCGGCGGCACGGGAACTCAGAGACGCTTCTTGACCGGGTCATCGCCTCCATACGGGAGGAAGGCGTCGAGGTCGAGAAGGTCGCCCTCACCGAGGTGACGGTCAACCCCTGCAGGGGGTGTAATGCCTGCGAAAAACTGAACAAATGCGTGCAAAGGGACGATCTCGACTGGCTTGGGCCAAAACTTCTCGACGCAGACTGCGTGATCCTTGCCGCACCGATCTACTGCATGGGGATCTGCGCACAGGCGAAGGCGCTCATCGACCGTGCGCAGGTCTTCAGGTCGAGAAAATATGTTCTCAAACTTCCGGTGGTGCCGCCGGAGCGAAAAGGAAAGCGGCTCGGCGTTTTCCTCTCGACGGCCGGGCAGACGTGGGACTACGTCTTCGACGCCGCCGTCCCGAGCGTGAAATGCTTCTACCACGTGATGGAGATCAGGAACGCCGACATCTCGTACCTGATGGTCAACGGCGTCGATCTTGCCGGGGAGATCGAGGCGCACCCGACGGCGAAGGCGGACGCCGCGGCCCTGGGAAAAGATCTGGTGAAAACGATGCGGGAGCGTTTTGGCGATGGCAATTAAGGTGCTCGGCATTTCAGGAAGCCCGCACCGGCACGGGAATACAGAGACCCTCCTGGATGCATTCCTCGCCGGGGCTGAAGGGTCCGGGGGCGAGGTCGAGAAGGTGGTGCTCCGCGACCTGCACTACTCGGCATGCCGGGGCTGCAACGCCTGCCACAAGACCGGGGCCTGTGTCGTAAAGGACGATCTCACCACCCTCTTCGAGAAGATCTTCGCCACCGACGTCCTGGCACTCGCCTCGCCGATCTACTCGATGGGGATCACCGCCGACCTCAAGGGGCTCATCGACCGGGCGCAATTCCTCTGGGCGCAGAAGTTCGTCCTAAAAAGCCTGTACTTCTCGACCGAGCACATCAAACAGCACAAGGGGGTGTTCATCTCGACGGCCGGGCAGAGCTGGGACCATGTCTTCGACACGGCCTATCCGATGGTGACCGCCTTTTTCAACGGCACGGGCTTTGAATATTACGACAATATCATAGCAAACAACATGGACGAGTACGGCGGGATCAGGGGGCACCCCACCGCACTTACCGAAGCAGAAGAAAAAGGGGAGGAGGTCGTCCGGGAAGTCGCCTCCCTCCTCTCTACAGGAACATCAGAGCGCCGATGAGGGCGCCGAGCGAGGCGACGAAGAGGACGGCGAAGACGGCGGGGTTCCATGCAAGGACCTTTTTACCGTCGAGCACGCTCACCGGGAGCATGTTGAAGGTGGCGATCATCGCATTGATCTGGACGCCCATCAGCCCGATCAGCAGGAGGATGTACTCCCCGAAGATCCCTCCCGCAAGGAAGAGCGCGTAGAAGACGGCGCAGAGGGCGAGGTTCGTGACCGGCCCGGCGGCCGAGATGATCCCGCTCTCGCGCTTCGTCGTGGAGCCGTAGATGACGGTGGCCCCGGGGGCGGCAAAGACGACGCCGGCGAGGGCGGCCAGGATCACCGCCACAATGAGCATCGTGTTGTCCTTCCGAAACTCGGCCCAGTAGCCGAAGTGCATGGCGGCGAACTTGTGGGCGAGTTCGTGGAGGACGAAACCGACGCCGACCGTCAGGAGGGAGACGGCAAAGAAGAGCACGAATGCACCCGGATTGATAGTGCCCCTGACATAGAGAAGGCTGAATGCAACGGCGATGGCGACCCATGCGATCAGCAGGTCGCGCCGTTCGCGCTGCGGGATTCTCTCAAGCATATAAAAAGATTGGCTGGCCGGGGTATTATCCTTGTTGGGGCGGCACCGTTTTTATCCAGGCGTGCCGATCTTTTCCCATGACAATCGAGGAGATCAGGAACGAGATCGACCTGCTGGACAGCAGGATCATCAGTCTCATCGCCGAGCGGCAGGCGATTGCAGGCAGGATGGCCCATGAAAAGTATCTTGCCGGGCTGCCGGTCAGGGACGAGGGGCGGCGCGAGGCCCTCCTTGACCGGGTCTTCAACGAGGCGGTGGAGCAGAACATCGACCCGGTGATGGTCAGGCGGATCTTCGAGATCCTGATGGATATGAGCGAGGAGCGGCAGCACGAGTGCATCGGGGAGGGAAACCTCCCCTGAGGATTCACTCTGTCCCACGCAGATAGGACGAGGCGGTGATCCCGCCGAGCGAACGTTTTTTTGCCTCCTCTTTGAGGTGGGAGAGAAGAGCACCCTCCCCCGCCCGCCCGATTCCAGAAAGGGCCTCGCGATAGATCGCCGTCATGTCCCCGGCATAGGCGGCCCCGCGGCCGCGGGCGTCCACGGCGACGCCGCCGACACCGGCGGCGAGGATCGCCGGGAGGTGGTCGATCAGGCAGGTCTCGACGGCGTTGCCGATATGCGCCCTGCACTCCCGGTCAGTCCGCACCGGAAAGACCCGGCCGCGGCCGTCCCGCAGGGCCCATGCATCGCCGCTGCAGCCCGCAGGGCAGCCGACGGCGGTAGCCGGGGGGCAGTCCTCGGTGACCATTGCTTCGGTCGTCCCCTGCACGAGGATCTCCATCGCGGGGGAACCGGGGGGAAGGCGGGCGATGAGGCCCAGGATATCCGCCCCTGAGACCTCGGGAGAGAGGGTGAGCGTGGCAAAGCCGGTGTGGCTGAGGGCGGCGAGGTGGTTCCAGACGTTCAGCCCGGCCCCACCGAAGATCGGCAGGGAGGGCGAACGCCCCCTGACGGCGCCGGCGCAGCCGTGACCTGAGACCATCACCCCGGCGATGCCGGGCGTATCGAGCAGGGGCAGGGCGGCGTCGAGGAAGGAGCGACGCGCGATCCCGGGCCACACCCATACGAGGTGAATGCGACCGGCAGTTTTTGCCGCGTGAGAGAGAACCTCTCCCGTGCATTCGACCGGCTCGAAATAGATGCGATCGGCGCCGGCGGCGCCGGCGGCCCCGACCCCTTCGACGGTGTCGGTATAGACGGAGAGTGTCGGGGTGACGGGTGACGGTCGCGCCCCTTCCGCGGCGATCTCAGGGAGCGCCCCCTCATACCGCCGCCGGGCTGCGTCGAGGGCATCGGGCGATGGGCGGGCCGCCGCCCGAAGAGCCTCTTCGGCCGCTTCGAAGAGGCCCCTCCTGAGGGCGTTCAGGTAGGACGGGGGGGCGAAGAGCCCGCCGGGATAGTGCAGGGCGAGGTCCCCGATGAAAAACTGGGTGCCGCCGCTCTTTCGCAGGTGGTCGGCGATATCGGCGGCGGCGAGCGGACGGGTGCGGGCCGGCCCCATCGGGGCAGGGGCGCGCACCTGCACCCGGACGGGGGCGCGGCGCGGCGGGGTGCAGACGGCCTCGATCACCGGCGTGCCGTCCTCTTCCCATCTCACCTCCGCGTCGATCCGCACCGCCTGCCGCCCCAGCCTGATCGTCTCCGCGGCCCGCTCTTCGAGAGAGGCGGACCTGGTGATCGAGACAACGGCGCCCACCGTCGCCGCTTCAGGAGTCCTCAAACGGATCAGGCCGTCACGGACCCTCGGGGTGCCGCGGACCACAAGCCCGAAGGATCCTTCGGGCGAGGTGACGGCAAGGCCGTCGCCGTTGCCGGGGACGAGCGGGCCGTCGAGGGCGACCGTCGCCTCCATCAGACTGTGCGAGAACGCCGTCACCTTCCCGACGGCCACCCCACGGTTGTCAGGGCGCTCCGGGCCGATCACATCGCGGTGCCTGACGCCCGAGAGGTAACCGGTGGTAAAGCCGCGGGTGAAGGCGAGGGCAAGGTCCAGTTCGTCCCGGGCCGAGGGGACGAAACGCCCCTCAGAAATCGCGTCCAGGGCCCGGCGGTAGATCCCGGTGACGGCGGCCACATAGGTCGGAGACTTCATCCGCCCCTCGATCTTCAGGGAGGCGACCGGCGCCCTGACGACCCGGTCCAGGACCGGGTAGAGGCAGAGGTCCTTTGTGGAGAGGGGGTAGGGGCCGGCGCCCCGGACCGGGCGCAGATCAGTCGGACGGCCGTAACGGTCGGCCGCACCCCGCAGCAGGACGTAGGGCTTGCGGCAGGGCTGAGCGCAGGCACCCCGGTTCCCGCTCCGTCCCCCGATCAGGGACGAGAGGAGGCACTGGCCGGAGTAGGCATAGCAGAGAGCGCCGTGGAGAAAGACTTCCAGTTCAACGCCGGTCTCCTCGACCACCGGCCGCATCCCCTCGATCTCCTCGAGGCCGAGTTCGCGGGCGAGCACCACGCGGCCGATCCCCTGCGCCGCCGCCCACCGCACCCCCTCAGCAGAGGTGAGCGTCATCTGGGTCGAGGCGTGGACGGCAAGGTCCGGGACGATCCGGCGGGCGAGGGCGAGCACACCGGTGTCCTGGACGAGGACGGCGTCGACACCGATCTCGTAGAGGAAGAGGAAATACGCTGCAACCGCCGGGAGTTCGGTGTCGTGGACCAGGGTGTTGAGGGTCACGTGCACCGCCACGCCGCGGGCATGGGCGTAGTCCACCGCCTCTTTCAGTGCGGCGTCGTCAAAGTTCGCCGCGTACCGCCGCGCCGAGAAACGCGTGCCGCCGAGGTACACCGCATCGGCTCCGGCCGCCACGGCAGCGACAAGCGCCTCCATCGAGCCCGCGGGCGCGAGGAGTTCAGGGATCTCTGAGAATTTCGTGGGGAAGTATGGGGGCGGCGCGGTTATAGCCCTTTCAGGCGGCTGCGGGCAACCTATATCGGCCCCCAAACGCAATATCAACCAGATATCATGACCGGAATCACCGAATACCTCAGAGAGATCCAGCAAACGAATAAAGATGTGGCAGCGTTCGACCCCGCGCTCTGGAATGCCTTTGCAGGATTTGCGCATGAGGCCTCAAAAGAGGGCGCCCTGCCGGAGAAGTACAAAGAGATTCTCGGTGTCGCCCTCGCGGTCTCCGAACACTGCCCGTTTTGCATCTCCATCCACGCAAAGGCGGCGATCGAGGCCGGGGCAACGCGGCAGGAGATCATGGAAGGCGGGTTCATGGCGGTCCTGATGGGCGGCGGACCGTCGATGGCCTATCTCAGGTATGTGATCGACGCCTGCGACGAGTTCGGCGCCGAATAATCTGTCATGCAGGGACAGGCATATAACCCGTGAGTGTCTGATACCTGAGCATATGAAGATCGTCGTCTCACTGACGAGTCCTGACGAGATCCAGAAAGCGGTGGCCCTCGGGGCGGATCTTATCGAGCTCAGGCTCGATCTCATGGATGAAGACCTTTCAGCGGCGATGGCCGGGTGCAGCAAGGCGTGCGCGGCCCCTCTCATCGCCACCCTGAGGAGTCGGGAGGAGGGAGGCGCCTTCACCGGCGACCCCGACCGCTGGTTCTCGATCGTTCAGCCCTTTCTCGACCTCGTGGACTACGTGGACGTGGAACGGCGGTTCAGGCGGTTCGCCCCCCTCATACGCTACCAGCACACGCAGGTCATCGCATCGGCGCATATCAACTACATGCCCCCTCCCGACGACCTGAAGGCGATCGAGCGCGACCTCAGGTCCTTCGGAGACATTCCGAAGATCGCGGTCACGCCCTCGTCGACGCACGATCTCCTCGACCTCCTCGCCTTCACGCTCGATGCGGATAAACCGCTGATCACGAGCGTCCAGGGGGCAGAATTCAGGTATGCCCGGACCTTCCTCCCGTTCTTCGGGTCGGAGATGGTCTATTGCCACATCGGCACCCCGACGGCAAAAGGGCAGTACGACATCAGGGAGCTGCAGCAGCTGAAAGAACTGCTCACCTATCACTGACCCCCTCTTTCACCATTCTGCCGGGAAATTGAGGGGCGCCGGCAGACACCCGTTTTTTTACACCCTCCGTTCATCCCGCAGATACCCTCGCGAAGGCGCGAAAAAACGAAGCCCGGGCCTGCTCCCAGCAACTTCGCGGCTATAGCGTGAGATCGTTCTCCCAGGAAATCGCACGAAAAAATCCGAGGAAAATACCCAAAAAAGTGCCGGGAGAACAGACGGGGTTATCTCCCCATCTGCCCGGCAACGCTCCGGCCATACGCCCGACCCTCCAGCAGGGCGTCGACGAGCACGAGGGCGAGCATCGCCTCCGCCACCGGGACGAGCCTGAAGGCGATGCAGGGGTCGTGCCGCCCACCGATAGAGATCTCCCGCTCCTCACCGCGGACATCCACGGTCCTCTGCGGGAGGGCGATCGACGGCGTCGGCTTCACCGCCAGGCGGACGACGATCTCCTGACCCGTCGAGATCCCGCCGAGGATGCCGCCGGCGTGGTTGGAGAGGAAACCCGCAGCGTCCATTTCATCGTTGTTCTCCGAGCCGGAGAGGCGTGCGGCACCGAAGCCCTCCCCGATCTCGACGCCCTTCACCGCCCCGATCCCCATCATGGCGCCGGCGATGGCGGCATCGAGTTTGTCAAAGACCGGGCTGCCGAGACCGGCCGGGACGCCGGCGGCCCGCACCTCGGCAATCCCGCCGACCGAGTCACCGCGTGCCTGCGCAGCCCGCACCTCATCTTCAAAGCGTTCAGGGTCAGAGACCCCGTGCACCTCGCGGACCGAACCGGCGATCGAGATCCCTGCTCCCCCCAGCACGGCCATCGCCACCGCACCGGCCGCCACCCGTGCGGCCGTTTCCCGGCCCGAACTCCGCCCGCCGCCGCGGTGGTCGCGCCGGCCGTATTTCATCAGGTAGGAATAGTCTGCATGGCCAGGCCTGAAGATGTCCCTGAGGGCGTCATAGTCACCGCTCCGCACGTCGCGGTTCCTGATCAGGAGGGCGATCGGGGTGCCGGTCGTCAATCCTTCAAAGACGCCCGAGAGGATCTCCACCTCGTCAGCCTCGGCGCGCGGCGAAGAGAGGGGGCCGCCCGGTTTTCTGCGGTCGAGCAGGGGCTGAATATCGGCCACAGAGAGCGGGACGCCAGAGGGGCAGCCGTCGACGACGGCGCCGATCGCCGGGCCATGGCTCTCCCCGAAGGTGGTGACCCGGAAAAAACGCCCGAAGGTGTTCATTTTTCAAGCACCTCCCTGACAATCCCGGGCTCCACCGCAATGCCGGTCATATGGAGGAACTGTTCGCAGGCCTGATAGACAAACATCTCGGTGCCCGGGATCGTCAGGCAGCCGCGGGCGGCGGCCGCCCGCAGGAGCGGGGTCTTTGCCGGGGTGTAGACGAGGTCGAAGACGGTCATCGAGGGGTCGAGGTCGCCGGGAGAGAGGAGCGAGCGGGGATCGCCCGCCATCCCGACCGGCGTGGCATGGACGACGATCGCCGGCCTGATCCTTCCGAAGTCCTGGAGAGAGCCGGCGCCACAGCCGAAACGGGAGGCGAGCGCCTTTGCCGCATCCACATTCCGGGCGAGCACCGTCACCTCGCACCCGAGGTCGAGGAGGGCGTAGACAGCGGCGGCCGCTGCACCCCCGGCGCCGAGCACGACCGCCGGGCCGGGCGGCACCCCCTCCAGCGGGCGGCGCACCCCGGTCCAGTCGGTGTTCGAGGCCGAGACCTCACCGCACCTGAGCAGGAGGGTGTTCGCGGCGCCGATCGCCTCCGCATGGGGATCGGCCAGATCGGCCGCGGCAAGGGCCGCCTCCTTGTGCGGGATCGTCACCGAAAGCCCCTGCACGCCGAGGGCCTGTGCCCCCTCCAGGATCGCCCCGAAGTCAGGGTGCCCGAGCCAGGTATAGTGCGCATCGATGGCGTAGCGCTCGAAGAGGGCGTTCCAGAGCGGCGGGCTTTGGCTGTGGAGACAGGGGTGACCGGCGATCGCATAGAGGCGGGTCGTGTCCCGGAGGGCCGCAAGCCGCCCGGCCTCACCTTCGGGCATCTCGAACCCGGCAAAACCTGCCCGGTCGCGCCGCCGCCCCTTGAGGAGGGCAAGCACGGCGAAGGCGACCTCGCCAGGCTGAGATGTGCCGGTATCGACGCAGAAATCGGCCGCCCGACGGTAGAAGGGGCGGCGTGCCGCAAGAAGCGCCCCTACCTCCTCCTCAGGCGAGAGGGCGGTGAGGGGCGGGCGGTCAGAACCGCCGATCCGCCCGCAGATCGTTTCTGCGGAGGCTTCAAGGAGGACGACGATCCCCCCCTTCCTGAAGGCGGCGACATTCGCCGGGTCGAGCACCGCCCCGCCGCCGGCGCTGATCACGCCCTCGACATCGGAGAGCCCTGCGATCACCTCGCGCTCCAGCGTCCTGAATCCTTCCTCCCCGGCCGAGGCAAAGATCGCCGGTATCGACGCCCCGGCCAGCCGTTCGATCTCGGCATCGGTATCGATGAAGGGGAGGCCGAGACGGCGGGCGAGCAGTCTGCCGACGGTCGTCTTGCCCGTGCCCCGGTAGCCGGTCAGCACCACCTTCATAGGAGCCCGGCCTCCTGGAGGACGTTCCAGAATTGGGGGAAGGACTTGTCCACGCACCCGGCGCCTGTCACGCGCACCCCCCCGGCGCCAAGGCCGATCACGGCGGCGCTCATCGCCGTGCGGTGGTCGTTCTCCGGGTCCACCGTCGCACCGTGCAGGGGGCCGGGGGTGATGGTGACGGCGTCCTCCTCCACCACCACCCGGGCGCCGACGCTGCCAAGCACCCGCTCGATCGCCGCGATGCGGTCGCTCTCCTTATACCGCAGGTGGGCGATGCCGGTGATCCGCGTCGGCCCGCGGGCGAAGGCCGCAACGGCCGCAAGGGTCTGAACGGTATCAGGGGCGGCGGCCATATCTGCCTCGATCCCGTCGAGGTCACCATTGGACTCCAGGACGATCCCGTCCTCGCCGTACCTGACCGACGCCCCCATCATCTCCAGCGCCTCGACGAAAAGCCGGTCGCCCTGCAGGGATGCAGGATCCAGGTTCTCGACGACGACCCGGCCGCCGCAGACCGCCCCGATCGCAAAGAAATACGAGGCCGAGGACCAGTCGCCCTCGACCGCATAGATCCGGCGGCGGTAGACGCCGGGCGACACGGAAAAATGCTCGCCCTCCCGCATAATTTCGACGCCGAACGACCTCATCACCGCCGCCGTCAGGTCGAGGTATGACACAGAAACCAGCGGGGGGATGAGGGTGAGGTCAAGCCCATCCTCCCAGCAGGGGGCGGCCATCAGGAGGGAGGAGACGAACTGGCTTGAGATATCGCCCCTGATCACGGCGGCGCCGCCCCTCGCCGGACCGCGGACGGTGATCGGCGGGTAGCCTGGACGCACCGTATAGCCGACCTCGCCCCCCAGGGCGGCGATCGCATCTCCCAGGGGTCCGACCGGGCGTTCCTGCATCCTGGCGCTCCCGGTCAGGGTGACCGGGAAGGTGGAGAGGGTCGCAACGCCGGCAAGGAGGCGCAGGCTTGTGCCCGAGTTCCGCAGGTCGAGCGTGACCGGGCCGCGGGTCTGGAACCGTCCGCCGCATCCCCTGACCGAGAGACCGTCGCCGTTCGCCTCAACCGCCACACCGAGGGCCCGGAGGCCCTGGCTGGTGAGGGTGGTGTCCTCGGAGGCCAGCGGGCGCAGGATTTCAGAGACACCATCGGCAAGGGCGGCGGCGACGAGGGCGCGGTGGGTGAGGCTCTTCGAGGGCGGGGCCGCAACGCGGATCTCCACGCCCGACCGCCGGGAGAGGTTCACCTCCAATCGCCCACCTCCAGACGTGGGTAGCAGCCGAAGGGCTTCACCTCGGTGAGGGCTGCGAGGCCCTTCAGCGCCTCCCCCCACTGCGGCACCGCCTCGCCGTCCAGGAAGAAGACGTAGCGCCCGATCCCGCGTTTCGCCGGGCGGGACTCGATCCTGGTGAGGTTGATCTCCAGCCGCGCGAACACCGCAAGGAGATCGGCGAGCAGGCCGGTGCGGTCGGTCCTCGGGTCGAGGAGGACCGAACACTTGACCGCATCCTCCCCCACATACGGCCGCTTTGAGATGACCACGAACCTGGTGGTGTTCTCCGCGGCGTCCTGAATGTTCTGCTCGATCACGGGGACGCCGGCGCGGAACGCCGCCTCCCGCGTCGTGATCGCCGCTGCACGACTGCCGGGCAGCACCGCCCGGGCGCTCGCCGCATTCGAGGGTGTATGGACCACCTCCACCCCGAGGGCGTCGGTCAGACGGGAGCATTGCTCATGGGTCTGGGGATGGACATAGAGCAGATTGATCTCCTCTTTTTTCACAAACGAGGCAAGATGATGACGGACCGGGAGATAGACCTCGCCGGTGACGAACACGGGGTGCGCCAGAAGTCCGTCGAGAGTAGGGCCGACACCTCCGGCCTCGCTGTTCTCGATCGGGACGAGGCCGTCACCCAGACCTGCGGCGACATGGGCGAAGACCGCCCCGATCGTCGGGAGGAGGATCACCTCGTCCGCGAGGCGCACGGCGAGGGTGTGGGAGAACGTCCCCTCAGGGCCGAGGGCGGCGAGTTTCAATGGTCTGCCAGGCATCGCACCAGCGCCTCCGAGTCTTCTGTCGCCTGCGGGATGTACGCCCTGAAGAATGCGGCGTCCGCATCGAAGATACGCCTGAACGCCTCGCCGTCTCCCGCCTCCACCGCCTGCCTGAGTTCTCCGGCGGCCTCTTCAAAGGCAGAGAGGACCGCCGGCATCGTCGGGTTCTCCCTGAGAATCGGGCCATAGAGGTCAGGGTCCTGACCCAGGATCCGGCCGACAAGGGCGGTCTCGATCCGGTAGACCGGGCTTGTTGCGGCGAGCAGGGCGTCGAGGTCGACGCCGAGACGGCGCATCGTCCCGGCGACGGTCAGGGTCGCAAAATGGGCGAGCCCCTGCACCACCGCCATCAGGCGGTCGTGCTCGGCCGGGTCCATCACCGTGACCACAGCTCCGGCCGCCCTGAAGACGCCGAGCACCTCTTCCGCCCGTTCGGGAGAGATCCTGACCGGACAGGCGATGATCGTCTGCCCGTGCAGGGAGGGGACCGAGGGGCCGAACATCGGGTGCAGCCCGAGGACGGCGGCGTTCGTCTCCAGCATCGCCGCAACTGGTGCGGCCTTCAGCGAGGTGAAGTCGCAGAGCACCTGCCCCTCTCGGAGGAGGGGAGCGATCTCGCGGATCACCTCGACCGCGCTCCCGATGGGCACGGAGACGATGACCACGTCGCATCCCCGGGCAAGGTCGGCGTTCGAGAGAGGGGTGTGCCGCCCTGAGACCGAGACCTGGTGCCCGGCCGCCGCAAAGACCCGGGCGAAGAGGGAGCCCATCCCGCCGGTGCCGCCGATAATACCGATATGCATCCTCAGGTCTCCGTGATCGTCTCCTCGACCGCCATGCCGAAATGGCGGCCCTTCGCCATGGCGCACCCCATGACGACGTCGCCCTCCTTCAGGGCGGCGACCGAGACCGGCCCGGACTTGCCCATCAGCCGCACGGTCTCGGCGTTCTGGAGGACGAGCCCGGCTTTCCCGTCCCCGGCCGCGGCCTCGACCAGGAGGAGGGGGCGGCGCTCGATCTTCACCCGCCCGACCGCCGCCTCGGCGGTGGCGCCGGTTGCATCCGCAACCATGACGGCGTCGCCCGCCCGCACCTCGGAGAGGTACGAGGTGCGCCCGTCAGGGCGGAGCAGGTAGGCGTGGACCGCACCGGCGTTCACCCTGAAGGGCCGCGGTGCGACGTACGGGTTCTCCGCCGTCTCGGCAAGCACGAGCAGGAACCCCGACGAGGTGTTGCCGAGGAGCATCCCCTCCCCTTCGGCGAGGAGGGAGCAGGTGTCGATGCAGGCGCGGTCTCCCATCCCGATCTGCCGAACGGCGGTGACGGTGAAGGGGACGATCGCGAGGCGCGGGCTCTCCGCCTGCACGGCGGCGGCGACGCGGCCGACCTCGAGAGGATCGCCGGTCTGGAGAAGCACGCCGGCGACGCCCTTCTCAAGGATGCCGAGGGCGAGTTTCGCCTCCTCTGCATTCCTGACGACAGCGACGACGCGGTCAGAGGCCGCCACCAGGTTTTCGAGCGGGATGATCGTCCAGTCAGACGTAGAGACGACCAGGACCGCCCGGCCCGCATCCGGGAGGGGCGACTCGGGCGTCACCTCGGCAAAGACGACGTCCGTTCCCGGCACCAGGTCGCCGTCGGGCGCGATCGTCGTGATCCGGCCGAGGCCTCTCGCATCGGCGGCCGCATCGACGACCAGCGCCTGCGCACCGGCCTCGATCGCCGCCGTGGCGATCTCCTTGTTCCAGGGGCGCACGTCCACCCAGAACAGTTTCATTGGCCCTCCAGTGCGGCGTCGGGTGCGGTCTCCTCGTGGACGACCCGGCAGAGCGCCCGCACAAAGGATGCTGGCTCGTCACGCTGGAAGGCGTTTCTCCCGATGCACACCCCTGACGCCCCGGCCGAGACGGCGTCCCTGATTGCCGAGAGGGTGGCGAGGTCGCCGGCCTTCTCCCCGCCGGCGATGAGCACCGGCACCGAGCAGGCGGCGGTGATCTCGGCGAATGAGGCCGGGTCGCCGGTGTAGTTCGTCTTGATCAGGTCGGCGCCGAGCTCTTCGGCAACCCTGACGCAGTGGCCCACGGCCGCGGGGGAACGCGGGTCGATCCCCTTGCCCCGCGGGTAGATCATCACGAGGAGCGGCATCCCCCAGCGGGTGCACTCCTTCGAGACCTCGCCGGCCGCCTCGATCATCCGCGACTCGTGCGGCGCCCCGAGGTTGATGTGGATCGAGACCGCGTCGGCGCCGAGGGCGACCGCCTCCTCCACGGTGCAGACGAGCACCTTGTCGTCGGGGTCGGGGTTCAGAGAGGTCGAGGCCGAGAGGTGGACGATCAGCCCGATGTCCCGGCCGTGGCCGCGGTGGCCCGCCTTCACCATGCCCTTGTGCATCACGATCGCGTTCGCGCCGCCCTCGGAGACGGCCGCAACCGCCTCGGGCATCCGCCGCAGCCCCTCGATCTGGCCGAGGGTGAAGCCGTGGTCCATCGGGACGATGACCGTCCTTCCGGTGTTCCTGTCCATAATCCGTTCGAGACGGATCGCTTTTCCGATCATTTCACCATCTCCAGCGCCTCTTCCGCACTCCGTCCTCCATGCACGATCGCCGCCGCCGCCATGATGAAGAGGTCGGGGTGCGGGTGCTGGAAGGCGTTTCTCCCGATGGAGATCCCGGCGGCGCCGCCCTCCATCGCCCCCTCGATCAACTGCAGGGTCGAGAGGTCGTCGGTCTTCGAACCCCCGGCGACGACCACCGGCACCGGACAGCCCCTCGTTACCTCCCGGAACGAGTCCGGGTCGCCGGTGTAGACGGTCTTGACGATGTCGGCGCCGAGTTCGGCACCGGCCCGCGCCGCGAGGCAGACCGCTCCGACATCCTTCTCGTCGGCGATCTTTGCGCCCCGCGGGTACATCATCGCCAGCAGGGGCATCCCCCACTCCATGCACTCCACGCCGATCCTCCCGAGGTCTGCGAGCATCCGCGCCTCTGAAGGAGCGCCGATATTGATATGGACCGAGACGGCGTCGGCGCCCATCTTCAGGGCGTTGGTGACGGTGTTCACGATCACCTTCTCGTTCGGATCGGGCCCGAGACTCGTCGAGGCCGAGAGGTGGAGAATGAGCCCCACGTCCCTCCCGCTCTGCCGGTGGCCGTAGAGGGCGAGGCCAGGGTGGCCGAGCACGGCGTTTGCTCCGCCGGCGGCGACAAGGTCAACGGTCTTTCCCATATCGATGAGTCCGGGCATGGGCCCGGCCGTCACACCGTGATCCATCGGTACGATGATCGTCTTTCCGGTGTTCCGGTCCATGATGCGTTCCATCCTGATCTGTTTTCCTCTCATGATCAACTCCTCCCCGGCGGCATGACATACTGCGGGGACGTTTAAAAGAGATAAAAATACCTAAAAAAGAAGCCCTCGAGCGCGGTCGCTCTGAGAACGGCGTTCAGAGAAGCAATACCTGCGTGATGTGTATGGGCCGGGCTAGTGAAGGTAAAGACATTCACTGGCGAAAAAACATTCACCACACATTATCCATCCTATTTTGCAGGAGCAGTATAATAACCTGTTGGAGGCGAAGAGGGAGGGGCGCAGACACTATATATACCGGGAGGGAGAGGACTGCCCATGATCAGTCTGAACGCCGGGGCCCTCCAGACGACCGCAGGGATGGTTGCCCGGGCAGATCCCCTCGGGATCAGGGCCGGAACCATGGACTGCGGCGCACGGATCGTCGACTGCGGCGCCGATGTTCCCGGGAGTTATGAGGCCGGGTGCCGCCTCGTCGAGGCGTGCTGCGGGGGATGTGCCGCGGCGCGTATCGAGATCGGGGAGTTTGGACCCTATGCCATCCCGGTCCTCCACATGACCGTCTCGAACCCGGCGATTGCCTGCCTCGGCGCCCAGCTCCCCCTCTGGAGGGTGACGGCCGCCGGAGAGGGCGCCGACGCGGGCGGGCCTGGAAGGGCACTCGCCAGAAAGCCGGCGGCACTCTACCAGCGACTGAATCATGAAGAGAGTGCAGAAGAGGCCCTGATCACCCTTACCGCCGACTGGCCACCGGACGAGAGCGAGGCCGGGATCATCGCCGAGGCCTGCCGGATCGATCCGGCGAACCTCACCCTCATGGTCGCCCCGGCCGGGAGCATCGCCGGAACAGTCCACCTCGCCGGGCTTGCCGCAGCGACGGCCCTTGCACGGATCATGAACACAGGCTTTGAACCCCTGCGAATCGTCCACCTCGCCCTCAGGGTGCCGGTGGCGCCGCCCGGTCCGGACGGTGAGAGTGTCAGGGCCGCTGCATCCCTGGCCGGTTCAGCCTGCGGGACGCTCCACCTGATCGCGGACGGCTTTGAGGAGGCACTTTCCGGGGTTGTCGATGAACGAGGAACCGCGGGCGCCGGGCGGGAGGGGAGGTTCACCGCACCCATCGCCGAGGCCACCATCTCAGACCTCAGGGACGGGAGCGTCCGCCGTTTCGGGTCCAGGGATCCCACAAAAATCCTCGAACATTTCGGGATCAGAAAACGACGGGGCCGGACAGATCGGATCACCGACATCAGGTAATTCTGTCCAGAGGGCGCCTGCACAGAGCAGGGGGATCGTCCTCATCCCATTGACATCATACTTTCTCTCGCGGGGAAAGCGCGTTTGAATGCCTGGATCCTTATCCTTTTTTCTCTTCGATCGGGCACTGTGCAACGTATTCCAGGTTGAACTTGTAGAAGTGCGTGTAGCCGCAGTTCCTGCACCTGGTCGTGAACTGGTTGCAGCCGACGATCAGGTCGTGCAGACCCTCGACACCGCAGTTCTTGCACGGTGCGACCGTCTCAAGATCCCAGATGTCGTAACAGCTGATCGGGGTATAGGTACCGGCCGCACTGACATCCTCCACCCGCGGGACAAAGATACGCGTCGCCCCGCAGTTCGCGCACGCCACCTGCGCCTGTGACGAGACCGCCTTGATCACCTGGTCGGCATCCTCGTGGCAGTGGTAACAGGAGGTACGATATTTTGTAAAAATGAACCGTTCGACCATGTGTTCCCCTCGTCGTTTGATCTTCATATACTTACCCCGCCGGGATTGCAGCCACCAAATAGAATAATAATCAGATATAACAGCGCCACCCGATATATTTATTAAATAAAATAATATTATTGTCAGAATTGTCTAAATTAAGAATAGAAAGATAGATTAATTGAGTTATTAAAATAATTTAACCACACAACACAGTGCGTGAGGGACGATACGATGACAATAGAAAAACCAGAAAAAATTGAAGATACCCTGCAGCGCGCCCTGAAAGGAGACCATTCAGTGCGGATCAACATCGATCTCCTCCAGGAGGAGTTCAGACCCCTCGGAAAAATGGTCAATACCGCCATAGAGCGGATGGCAGAAGCTGAAAAGTTGAAAAGGAGGGCCGATGCCTTCGTAAAATTTAATCCCCAGGCAATCGCCGTCCTCGCCGGCGACAAGCACCGCCTCGACCTCAACAAACAGTACGAGAAGGCCTGGCGCGGCTCGTACGACGAACTGATGGCAAAGAAACTCTACGACTTCAATATCAAGACGACCGGCGACGATTTCTACGCCTCCTTCAAGACAAAGAAGATGGCGGTCTCTGACATGGAGATCTCCTGGGAAGACCAGACAAAGACCTATCTCCGCCTCTTCCAGCTCCCGATCCTGGACGAAAACGGGGAGATCGACGTCAACTACTATATCTACCAGGACCTCACCGAGCAGATGAACGAGCTCGAGAAGATCCGCGCCCTGCAGAGGCGTGCCGACCACTTCGTCAAGTACAACCCTCAGGCGATCGCCGTCCTCGCTGCCGACAAGCACCGCCTCGACCTCAACAAACAGTACGAGAAGGCCTGGCGCGGCTCGTACGACGAACTGATGGCGAAGAAGCTCTACGACTTCAACATCAAGACGACCGGCGACGATTTCTACGCCTCATTCGAGACGAAGAAGATGGCAGTCTCTGACATGGAGATCTCCTGGGAAGACCGGACAAAGACCTATCTCCGCCTCTTCCAGCTCCCGATCCTGGATGAAAACGGGGAGATCGATGTCAACTACTACATCTACCAGGACAACACCGCACTCGTGGAAAAGGAGAGAGAGACGCAGCAGCAGGCCGCCCTTCTCGCCACAAGCGCAGAAGAACTGAAAGTTGCCATGGACGAGATGGCAAAGGGCGACCTCACCGCACTCGTGGAGATCGAGGATAACGATCCGCTCCGCGACCTCAAGCTCAACTACCGCCATTCCCGCGAAGGGATCAAGGCGGCCCTGATCAAGGCATCCGGTATCGGCGAGAAGGTGAGGGGCAGTTCGGCGGAGACGAGCCGCAGCTCGGCCGACATCTCCCGGGCGATCGAGCAGGTCGCGTCCAAGAGCCAGCAGAGCGCAGAGGACGCGAAAAGGCAGCTCGAAAATCTCGAAGAGGTGGCGCGCGCGATGTCCGACCTCTCGGCATCGATCGAGGAGATCGCCAGCACCGCACAGGGCGTGCTCGACGGGACCGCCGCGGCGGTCAGGGTCGGGAACGAGGCCGACAAACTCGGGCGTGAGGCGACCCAGAAGATGCGCCAGGTCGAAACCATTACAAAGGAAGGCGTCGAGGAGTTTTCACAGCTGAACAGGGAGATGCAGGAGATCTCCAAGATCGTCAAACTCATCAATGACATCTCCAGCCAGACCAACCTGCTTGCACTGAACGCCGCCATCGAAGCAGCGAGGGCGGGCGAGCACGGGAGGGGCTTCGCCGTGGTCGCAGGCGAGGTGCGCAACCTTGCCGGCGAGTCCAAGAACGCAACCAACCATATCGAAGACCTCATCGGCAGCATCCAGTCCAAGAGCGAGAAGACCGGCCGGGACCTTCAGGCGGCCATCGCAGAGATCGCCGCCGGGGTCGAGAGCGTCAACCAGGCGATCGATACCCTGAACCGGATCGTCGCCGCCGTCAAAGAGGCGCATGAGAGCGTTTCCGAGATCGCACGGGCGACCGAGGACCAGGCGAGCGCCACCAACCGCGTGATGGAGCGGATGGACGTGACAAACAGGATGACGAAGGAGACGATGGCGCGGATCGAGGACATGGCCGCCCTGACCGAGGAAGTATCGGCCTCGGCCCAGGAGGTCGGCAGCGCCGCCGAGGAGGTCGCTGAAATGGCCGGAGAGATGAAGGAAAGCCTGGACTCGTTCAGATTGAAGTAAGGTGAAGGGTGTGACAAACGTTGATGTGGTAGAATTCGAAGTCGCGGACGAGCACTACGCCCTCGACATTTCCCTCGCACGGGAGATCGTCGAGATGGTCCCGATCACGCCGGTGCCGAGGGCCCCCCCCCATATTGCGGGGATCATCAACCTTCGCGGCGAGATCACGACGGTCATGAACCTCTCGACCCTCCTGGGCATCCCTGCAGCCGGAAACCAGGAGCGGCGGAAGATCATCATCCTCGTCCCTGAGGCGGCCGGGGGCTCCAACGTCGGGATCATCGTCGACGATGTCCTCTCGGTGATGCAGATCTCAGAGAACGATGTCGAGAAGATGGACGACGCCCTCACGCGGGATGCCTTTGTCAAAGGGATCATCAAGGTGAACGACAAGGCGGCCGAGAGCGGCGACGCCAAGAATCTGATCATCTGGGTCGACATGCAGAAGGTGCTCGAACAGCTGATCGGGCATCCGGCCTGAAGACCCGCACCGTATCTTTTTTTCTTTTCGCCCTTTCACGTGGATAACCCCGCCCCGGTCCCACCGCCTATCGCAGTTTGACTGGACGGCAGACCCCGCGACACCGGCGCACTGATCCGCTCACGCAAAGAAACAAAGCCCAGAAACACTCTTCCGTATCCTCGCGTCTTTTTGCGGCTTCGCGTGCGATTCATCGGTTTACTATCCACTCACGCGAAGGGAGCGATCGTGTTCAGAGCTCTTGCGTGAGCGGCTGGATCTACGAAGGCAGCCAGAAGAGAGCGCTCGAAAAAAAGGCTGGTGCCCTGTGTTCAGGGCATATGCAGGCGTTTGGCACTTACATCGGGGGCATGCCCATGCCGCCCATGCCGCCGCCCATTGCCGCCATCTCCTCGGGTGAGGGGCCGGCAGATTTGGACGAGGCAATGACGTCGTCGATCCTGAGGATCATCACGGCCGCCTCGGCGGCGGAGCTGATCGCCTGGGTCTTCACGCGCAGGGGCTCGACAACGCCCTGGGCGAGCATGTCGCCGGCCTTGCCGGTGTTGACATCGAGACCCGCGGTCTTCTGGCCCTTCTCGTGGGCCGCACGGAGGTCCACCAGGATGTCGATCGGGTCGAGACCCGCGTTCTCTGCAAGGGTCCGCGGGATGATCTCGAGAGCGCTGGCAAAGGCTTCGATGGCAAGCTGAGCACGGCCGCCGACGGTCGCCGCATACTCGCGGAGACGGAGGGAGAGCTCGACCTCAGGGGAGCCGCCGCCGGCGACGAACTTCTTGTCGCGGAGGGCGACCTCGACGACGCGGAGGGCGTCCTCGATGGCGCGGTCAAGCTCGTCGACGACATGCTCGGTGCCGCCCTTGATGATGATCGAGACCGCCTTGGGGTTCTTGCACTGCTCGACGAAGGTCATGTCCTCGCCCGAGACCTTCCGCTCCTCGACGATCCCGGCGAAACCGAGTTCTTCGGGGGAGATGGCGTCGATGGAGGAGATCAGGGTCGCACCGGTCGCACGGGAGAGCTTCTCCATGTCGCTCTTCTTCACGCGGCGGGTGGCGAAGATGCCGGCCTTCGCAAGGTAGTGCTGGGCGATGTCGTCGATGCCCTTCTGGCAGAAGAGGACGTTCGCGCCCGAGGCGATGATCTTGTCGACGATACCTCTGATCATCCGCTCTTCCTCGTCGAGGAACATCTGGAGCTGGTCGGGGCTCGTGATGTTGATCTCGGCGTCGACCTCGGTCTTCTTGAACTCGACCGCGGCGTTGAGCAGCAGGATCTTGGCGTTGTCGACCTTCTTCGGCATCGCCGGGTGGACACGCTCCTTGTCGATGAGCACGCCCTCGACGATCCCGGAGTCCTCGATGGACCCGCCGACCTTCTTCTCGACCTTTATGAAGTCGAGGTCAACGGTGCCGTCTTCTTCGGCAACCATGGTGACCGCCCTGACGATGAGGTCGCAGAGTTTGTCCTTGGAGGCCTCGGCGCCCTTGCCGGTCATGGCGGTGCCCGCGATCTTCAGGAGGATGTCGGCGTCGTTCGGCTTGACGTCGATGGCAAGATCTTTGACGATCTCGATCGCCTTATCGGCGGCCATACGGTATCCGTGGGCGATCACCGTGGGGTGGACGTCCTGTTCGAGGAGGTCCTCGGCACGCTTGAGGAGTTCGCCGGCCACAACGACCGACGTTGTGGTGCCGTCGCCGACCTCGTCGTCCTGGGTCTTTGCGACCTCGACCATCATCTTTGCGGCCGGGTGTTCGATGTCCATCTCCTTGAGGATGGTCACACCGTCATTCGTGATCACGACGTCGCCGATGGTGTCGACGAGCATCTTGTCCATCCCCTTCGGACCGAGGGTGGTCCGTACCGCTGCGGCGACGGCCTTGGCGGCGGCGATGTTGATGCTCTGTGCGTCACGCCCGCGGGTGCGGGAACTTCCTTCTTTAAGAATAAGGATTGGTTGTCCTCCCAGTTGCTGAGACATTACATATCACCCATGAATTTAGCGCTCAAATAGTTGGTTTGTAGTTCTATATAAATTTTGTTACTGGTTGATCATCTGGATGAGGTCAGAACCATCTTCAAGGCCCTTCAGATGCTCTTCCCCGACAACAAGTGTTTTTCCAATTCTTTTTTTCTTTTTATAGTCCGAAACGATGCACATTGCGTGCGTACGTGCAACCTGCGAGATATTCCCGATGAGAGCAGCGCGCTTGACCATCCGTTGCGCCGTCCCGTAGCAGGTGAGGATTGTCTCTTTCTCCACCATAGCGAGCACCTGGAAGGGGGCGCGGCGCATCTGGTAGATTTCGACACCCATACGCCGGAAATCGGGCAGAATCTCCTGGGATGCAGATTCGTCCCTCTGGACGCCGGTAGGTGAGGTATAGGAGAGGAGGTCGATCGACTCGACGACGGCCTCGTCGAAGATCTCCTCAAGATGAATGGCTATTTCCAGAGAAGTGCTCATTCCGTCCTCGTACTTGGAGATCGTCCGCCGCGAAACACCGAGATGGCGGGCAAGGTCGCCAAGGGATAACTGGTGCCGCTCCCTGAGACCCTTGAGCACATCGCCGTTGAGGTTCACGTACAGCCCGCCCGGATGGGCATATATGAGGGGCGGGACGCCCTCGACCAGATAGTCGTACAGGGTTGCCGGGGAGATCGC